>NC_011761.1:2461875-2765000 GCF_000021485.1 Acidithiobacillus ferrooxidans ATCC 23270 | reverse complement strand
AATCTTACGTATTGGAGAGGTCGCCCCGCCCGGTTCTAACCGGATGATGTTTTGAGATTTTTACTTCTGCACAACTGACCGGCTCACCGGCGGTCAGTTGTGCGTGCGGCGATCTCCCGCAGGGTGCCGATAGGCAGTCAGCGGATGTCAGCGAAATGCCAGGAATGGCGTCTACGAGTACACCTTCAGGTGCCTTTGCCGCGATCAGCCGCCTTGGTGGCAGGCACCGATATAATGACCGGACACCTGCTCACTGATGGGGAATTGATAGCCACCCGCAATGCCGGTACCCGTGATCGTCGCATGGAACGCGCGACCGCCGTTACTCATTTGCATATCTACGTGCATTTCTGTCGTGGTCTCGCCGTTTGGCGGGGTGCGTAACAGGCATTTGTCTGTGAACTGCACATGTCCGTTAGAGCGTATGACGGTTGAGTGGGAGATCGAGCAGGATGCGCCGGCATCATGGTTGATCAGTTCGGCCCATCCCCGCCCACGGTCACAATAGGTATAGGTTTCCTGAACCCCTTGGGCAGCGCGCGTCGTGGCCTTCCATTCCCCGCGGTGCAGGGTTGCAGCATGGACCAGCATGGGACCGGCAAGAGTGAGCATGATCAGCGCAGTTTGGACAAGTCGCACAGAAAACCTCCCAGGTAAAGAATTATTGAAGTATTATTATCACAATTGTGTGATTTTGCTAAGGTCGGTGTCCCGGCTGGGAAGAAACCGGAGGAAGCGCAAGCCAATGCGGCCTTGGCGGCCATGAAGGCCGACACTGCCAAAATGATCGCCAAGGATACCCACGCAGGCGTCGTCATTCCGCCGCAGCATTGATTCGCTACTCGGATACCTGGTACTCCCGGGCTGGATGTCCGGTTCTACAGCGGTGGTCTTCGTGGTGTTGCGGTTCTTTTTGCCGCCAGTGCGGCCTGAAAGATCACTGGTTTGGGTCAATACACCAATGGGGGCAAAATGGTCTGTGCCCCGGATGGGGCACCATACACAACAAATTGCGAATACCCGGAATTCGTAAGATTTTTTCCAGAGCAGCCTGATCGTGCCGACGTTTGATGTGTTTTGCACGGTCAACGCGATATTCCTGCGTGGATGCAGGGTGTCGACCCTTATGAATTCATTGGGTAGCTGTCCCGGAGCGCGCAGGTACCTTGACATCCGCCCTTATCGTCGCTAATCTCCCGCCCCTCAGTGAAAATCCGAAGCCGGAGTTTTGTGATGAAGACCTATTCTGCCAAGTCTCACGAAGTACAAGGGGACTGGTTCGTGGTGGATGCCACCGATAAAGTCCTGGGCCGCCTCTCTGTAGAGCTGGCTAAACGTTTGCGTGGCAAGCATAAGCCCGAGTATACGCCCCATGCCGATACTGGCGATTACATTGTCGTCATCAATGCCGACAAGATCGCGGTTACCGGCAACAAGGCCAAAGATAAAATTTATTACCATCACACCGGCTATGTCGGCAACCTGAAGAGTGCTTCCTTCGAGAAGATGAAGGAGACGCACCCTGAGCGGATCATCGAGCTTGCGGTCAAGGGCATGCTGCCCAAGAATCCGCTGGGTCGGGCGATGTTCAAAAAGCTCAAGGTCTATACTGGCTCCGAGCATCCCCATTCGGCACAGCAGCCGCAGCCCCTGAACGTTTAAGGCGAAGACTTTATGGAACAATATTACGGTACCGGTCGGCGTAAGAGTGCAACTGCCCGCGTGTATTTGCGCCGGGGCTCTGGCAAGATCGTCATCAACAAGCGCACCCTGGAAGACTACTTTGGCCGTGAGACCTCACGCATGGTGGTCATGCAGCCCCTGGAATTGACCGGTCATGGCGGCCAGTTCGATATTCTGGTGAATGTCAACGGTGGTGGTGCCAGTGGTCAGGCCGGGGCGATCCGCCATGGCATCACGCGCGCCCTCATGGTCTACGACGAAACCTTGCGACGTCCCTTGCGCAG
Organism: Acidithiobacillus ferrooxidans ATCC 23270; assembly: GCF_000021485.1. NCBI lineage: Bacteria > Pseudomonadati > Pseudomonadota > Acidithiobacillia > Acidithiobacillales > Acidithiobacillaceae > Acidithiobacillus > Acidithiobacillus ferrooxidans. The sequence goes on along the minus strand of NC_011761.1, from coordinate 2,763,033 downwards.
TGCTGGTTTTGTCACCCGCGACGCTCGCGAAGTGGAACGGAAGAAGGTGGGCAAACATAAGGCCCGGCGTAGTCACCAGTTTTCCAAGCGTTAATTACCCACGCTTCGAGCTGCGAAACAAGCCGCCTTCGGGCGGCTTTTTCTGTTACGGATTAGCATCAGATCAGGGAGGGGAACATGATTCGCGCAGGTATCGTTGGGGGTACGGGTTATACCGGGGTGGAGTTGCTCCGTCTGCTGCTGCCGCATCCGGAAGTCGAGTTAGTGGCCATCACTTCCCGCGCCGAGGCCGGGCAGCGGGTGGACGAGCACTTCCCCAATTTGCGTGGCCACTGCAACCTGTCTTATACCGCCCCAGATCCCGCCATACTCGGCACCCTGGACGTCGTTTTTTTTGCGACACCCCATGGAGTGGCCATGGACAGCGCTCCGAAACTGCTGGCCGAGGGCGTGCGAATCATCGACCTGGGTGCTGATTTCCGATTGCCCGATGCAGAAGTTTTTGCCCAGTGGTACGGCATGGCCCACCGCGCGCCCGAGGTGCTGGGCGAAGCCTGTTATGGCTTGCCCGAATACTATCGGACCAAGATCAGTGAGGCGCGGCTGATTGCCAATCCAGGCTGCTATCCGACGGCGGTCATTCTCGGCCTTGCGCCTCTATTGGCCGAGGGCTTGCTGCAAGAGGATACGCTGATCGCGGATTGCAAGTCCGGCGTCAGCGGAGCGGGTCGTAGCGCCAAGGTCGGCTTGATTCTCCCCGAAACGGCGGATAGCGTCAGTGCCTATGGCGTCGGCGGCCACCGGCACCGGCCGGAAATCGAGGCGGTGCTCTCCGATATCAGCGGGACCCCGCTGGAGTTGCAGTTCACACCGCACCTGATGCCGATGATCCGCGGCATTCATGCCACCCTCTACGGACGCCTGGCGCAGCCGATGAGCGATGCGGCGCTACAGGACCTGTTCGCCACCCGTTACGCCAGCGAGCCTTTTGTGGATGTCCTGCCCTTCGGCAGTCACCCGGCTACCCGTTCAGTGCGGGGTGCCAACATGTGCCTTATCGCCGTACATCAGCCCCGGCCGGGGCAAGTAGTCGTCCTTTCGGTCATCGACAATCTGGTCAAAGGGGCGGCGGGGCAGGCGATACAGAATATGAACCGGCTGTTCTCCCTGGCGGAGGACGCGGGCCTGATGCAAATCGCCCTGCTGCCGTAAGCGCCCCATGGTAATCAGCGACAATATAACCTGATGAAAGTATGCGTATTATTATATATGGTTCCGGATCTGTAGCCATTTTCCCACAACGGGGCAACGTAACCTGCCGAAAAATAAGACCAATGAATATGGCACTAATTTTGCTGTGTTCGTTTACTGCGCTCTGCAATCAGTATCGGTAGATGTTCGGACAAGGTCGTGGTACACGATGATTTGCCGATGATGGAGGCGGGCGAGTCACTACCTGATACAAGGAGTTTGATTATGATCAAGTCGTCAGCTTATGGCGTCCGCCATTTGGTAGTTGTCGCCACCCTGGCGCTGCTGTGCGGTCTGACCAGCACTGCGGTTCGGGCAGACGATGACATGTCCCTCGGGCTCGCTATTCCGGGGTTGAGCGTATTTCTTGGCAACGGTCTGGGTTACTACGCCCCGCCCCCACCGGTCTATTACGCCCCGCCCCCCCGCCCCGTTTACTATGCGCCTCCGCCCCCTGGCTATTATGTGGCACCGATGCGTGCCCGAATTTATGAGCGCCGCCGCTGGGAGCATCGCGGACCTCCGCCTTGGGCCGGGCGCTGGCGGCACGATGATGACTGGCATCATTGAATGAAGTGACGAATGTCCGGTCTAATCTAACGGATTGGTGGTAGGTACGGAAAAAACAGGAGCAGGACAATGATATCAGGAAACTTCGTAAGCGCTGTTGCAGACCGGCGGCGCTGGTTGTCTCCTCTCGCGTTGGCTTTTTGCGTTGTGGCGCTCGGCGGCTGTGCCAATATGAGCCCTACTGGTCAGCGTGCCCTGAGCGGCGGCGCCATTGGCGCGGCCGGTGGTGCGGTTCTGGGTACTGTCGCCGCAGGCAATCCCGCTGTAGGGGCTGCGGTCGGCGGTGCGGTTGGTGCCGGTGTAGGCGCGGCACTCCCCAGTATCGAGCGCACTCTGAACGGCAACTGAAAACAACACCGGCTACGCTGACTCCCACATGTCGGAATGGTGATTTCTTTGTGCGCGCAGAGTTATCGTATGTCAAGGCGTCGGAGCCCTATGGGTGAGTACCACCGGCGCCAACGGTACCAATACCACTGAGTTCCGTGGCAGGGTAGAAACCAGCTACATGTTCTGAAGCCGAGATCCGCCAGTTCCCGTTGCCACGCATGCGTCCCGTTCTGGCGCCTGATCTTGTTTGCTGCCACCCTTGCTGGCAAGTCGGTGCTTCATATGCGGGCACTCTTGACGCTTTGCCGCAGCCTGGGCCATCATTCCCAAGACTTTGCTCTCACTCATTCACCTGAGACCTGTGTCCCTAGTGACACAGGTCCAATGTTTTTTGTCTAGGAGGACCATGGACGCCACGGACCAGAAGCGCCTGTTGCGTGAAATGCTGTTTGCCCGCCGTTTCGAGGAACGCTGCGCGGAGGCCTACCACGAACGCCAGATCGGCGGTTTTTTGCACCTCTATCCCGGTGAGGAAGCCTGTGCCATCGGTGTGCTGGAGAAGGCTCGCACCGGTTCGGACTACGTGGTGACTGGTTATCGCGATCATATCCACGCCCTGAAATCAGGTATGGATCCCAAGGCGCTGATGGCGGAGCTCTTCGGCAAAGAAACGGGCTGTTCCAAGGGGCGTGGCGGTTCCATGCACCTCTTTGATCCCGATGTGCACTTCATGGGCGGCTACGCACTGGTCGGCGGCCCCTTCCCGCTGGCGGCCGGTTTTGCCAAGGCGATCCAGTTGCGCGGTAGTGACGAAATCTCGATCTGTTTTTTGGGCGACGGCGCCAACAATCAGGGCACTTTCCACGAGACCATGAACATGGCGAGCCTGTGGAATCTGCCGGTGCTCTTTGTCTGCGAAAACAATCTGTATGGTATCGGCACTGCCATTGAACGTTCGACGGTGGAGATCAACCAGTACAAACGGGTGGCACCCTACAGAATCGAGGCGGCGCAGTGCGACGGCCAGGATATCGATGTGGTCATGGACCACGCCGAAAAGGCGGTGCAGTACGTGCGGGAAAAGCGTAAACCCTACTTCCTGGAGTTGATGACCTATCGTCTGCGGGGTCATTCCATGTCCGACTCGGGCGCCTACCGTTCCAAGGAAGAGGTGGAGGAATGGGCGCAGCGCGATCCCATCGGCATCTACAAGCACCGTCTGCTGGAAGCCGGGGTGGTCAGCGAGGACGAGTTCCACGCCATGGACAAGGCCATCCTGGACGAAATCGAAAATGAAATCGTGCGCTTTGCTGCCGAGAGCCCGGAGCCGCGTCTGGAAGATATCGCCCGTTACGTATACACAGAAAAGGAGGCAGGCAGCCATGGCTGAAATGATGTATTGGCAGGGAATCCTGCGCGCCCACGATGAAGAGATGGCGCGGGACCCCCTGGTTTTTGCCATGGGTGAGGATATCGGCGTCGCCGGCGGTACCTACAAGGCGACCAGCGGCCTCTTCGCCAAATACGGCGAGCAGCGGGTAATCGATACACCTATTTCCGAAAACAGCTACACCGGTATCGGGGTGGGTGCCGCCATGATCGGGGCCCGTCCCATCGTCGAAATCATGAGCGTGAATTTCGCCTGGTTGGCGATGGATCAGCTCATGAACAATGCCGCGAAAATCCATTACATGTCCGGTGGGCGTATCCGTTGTCCCTTCGTGATGCGGGTACCGGGCGGCACTGCGCACCAATTGGGTGCCCAGCACTCGGCGCGTATGGAGAAAGTGTTCATGGGTATTTCCGGCCTGCGGGTGGTGACCCCGGCAACGCCGCGCGACGCCTACGGGTTGCTGAAAAGCGCCGTGCGCTGTGATGATCCGGTAGTGATCATCGAGCACGAGAGTATGTATAACCTCAAGGGCGAGATCCCGGACGAAGAGTTTTTTACGCCGCTGGAAGGCGTCGAAGTGATGCGGCCGGGTAAGGACGTCAGTATTTTTGCCTATAACATCAGCGTTCATTGGGCGTTGGATGCGGCGCAGAAGTTGGCTCAGGACTACGGCATCGACGCCGAAGTGGTGGATTTGCGGGCACTCAAACCCATGGATCGGGCCGGTATCGCGGCCAGCGTACGCAAGACTCATCGCGCCGTCGTTGTCGAAGAAGACGAGGCGCCGGTGGGCGTGGGTTCCGAGGTGATGGCGATCCTCAACGAGGAATGCTTTTTCGATCTCGATGCGGCGCCGGTACGGGTGCATGCGCTGGATGTGCCTATTCCGTATAATCGCCGCCTGGAAAAGGCGGCCATCCCCAATGCCGGAGAAGTGGTCGCCGCTGTGCGGAAGATGCTGGGCCGGTAAGATTCCGGCAATCCGTCCCCTCCTTAACCTCGGTTTGACTCAACAATGGTGAAATATGGCTGAACCTTACGTCATCAAAATGCCGCAACTTTCCGACACCATGACGGAAGGTGTCCTTGTATCCTGGGAGAAGCCTGCGGGCGCGCGGGTAGAGCGTGGCGACGTGGTGGCGACGGTGGAAACGGACAAGGCCATCATGGATGTCGAGGTGTTTCGTTCCGGTTACCTGGCGGGGCCCCTGGCCGAGGCCAACAGTGTCATTCCGGTGGGCGGGACTATCGGCTATATCACCGATAGCGCGGTGGAAACGGTGGCAGCGCCTGTTCCTGCAGCGCCTGCGGTCGTGCCGACGGGGCCGGCATCCGCTACGCCACCCGCCCCTGAGGGCTATGCGGTGAAGATGCCGCAGCTCTCCGACACCATGACCGAAGGTGTGCTGGTATCCTGGGAAAAGGCACCGGGGGACAGGATACAGCGCGGGGATGTGGTGGCGACGGTGGAAACGGACAAGGCCATCATGGACGTGGAAGTGTTCCGTGAGGGATACCTGTCGGGTCCTTTGGTGGCCGTGGATGCGGTGGTGCCCGTAGGAGAGGCCATCGCCTGGCTAGTGGAGTCACCGGAGCAGGTAAGCCACGAAAACGCTGTCCATGACGGAGGGCTGCGCCAGCCCGATGCGACATCGGCGCCGGTAGCGACTCCCTTGCCTGCTGCCGCCATGTCTGGCCCAGTACCGGGCGCAGATCCGGCGCCGCGTCCGCAGCAAGGGGCCGCCAGCCCCTTTGCCCGGCAGTTGGCGGGCCAGCGAGGTGTGGATATCAACGGGCTGCGCGGTACGGGGCCAGCGGGCGTGATCGTCGCCGCAGATGTTCTCGGCGCTGCTGGTGGCCGTGCAGCCCCGGTCGCGTCGAGCGGTACTGCCGAGCCCGCGGTGCCCGGTAACGGCCGCGCCATGACGGCCATCGAAAGAGCGATCAGCCAGGCGATGGCCGCTTCCCTGAGTATTCCGGTTTTTCATGTCACCGTGCAGGTCAGGCCCGAGGCGCTGATCCGCGCCGCCAAGGCACACAAGCTTTCCGTCACGGTGGCGATCGCCAAGGCCGCTTCGCAGGCGTTGCACCGACACCCTCTGGTGAATGCCGCTTATCAGCCTGTGGATAAGATTGTCGAACGCAGTCAGCATGACATCGGCATTGCCGCGACTACGGAAGACGGTGGTCTGATTGTGCCTGTCCTGCGCGGTGTCGAAGGCAAGACGCCGGAGCAGTTGCAGACGGAGTGGACCTCATTGCTGGAGAAGGCGCGCAAACGTCGTCTCAGTCCACCTGAATATACCAACCCTACCTTTACCATCTCGAACATGGGGATGTACGGCATTGCCCAGTTCGATGCCATCGTCACCCCGGGGACGGCGGCCATCATTGCGATCGCCGGGAATGGACCCGAAGGCATGCCCATCACCATCACGGCAGACCACCGGGTGGTCAATGGCGCCGAGGCGGCGCTGTTCCTCAATGACCTGAAACAGGCCATTGAGCATCCCGAGAACTGGCTGGGTAGCGGCGGCCCGGTGATTCCCGAAGGGGATTACGACGTGCAAGTGCTGGTCATCGGCGCAGGCCCCGGCGGCGAAGACTGCGCCCGCGAGCTCGCAGAGAACGGTATCAGGGTGGCCATGGTCAACGATGCGCCCCTGCCGGGCGGCGAATGTCTGTGGCGGGGCTGCATTCCCTCCAAGGCTTGGCGCGCTGCTGCGGATCGCATCCGCGACCGCGAGCACGACGCGGCGATGGGCATTACCCTGGGCACTCCCAGGCTGGATTGGGCACAACTGGAACAGCATCGGCGCGGTATTCTCCAGACCCGCGGAGAAATGGCCCTGAAAACCGATCAGGGTGTGAAAATTCAGGTGCTGGAAGGCTATGCCCGTTTCACCGGTGACCACAGCGTCGAGATCAGCGGCAAGGATGCGCGGACCCTGACCTTCGGAGCCTGTGTCATTGCTACGGGCGCACCCGCCTTTGTGCCGCCGATTCCCGGCATTCAGGACGCGTTGAAGAGTGGTGCGGCGGTGACTTCCGATACGGTCTGGAACCTGAAACAGCCGCCCGCGCGCCTCTGCGTCATCGGCGCCGGCGCCATCGGTATGGAAATGGCGCAGATGTTCCACGACTTCGGCGCCGAAGTGCGGGTACTGGAAGCCCTGCCACGGCCGGTGGCCGAGATGGAAAAGGAAGTCGCCGAACAGTTGATGAAGGCCATCGCCCATAACAGCCTGCGTTTGCAGGTGCTGACCGGAGTCAAGGTGACGGAGGTCGCGGGGCAACCCGGCCAGTTGGAGGTGCGTTACCAGTCAGGCGACGAGGCGGCGAATTATGCCTGTGATCTGCTGCTGGTGGCGACGGGTAAGCGCCCGGATACCAGTGGGCTGAATCTGGCCGCGGCCGGTGTGGCTTTGGGAGATCGCGCCGTCATCGCCGTCGATGCCTCCGGGCGCACCAATGTGCCCCATATCTATGCGGTCGGTGATGTCATCGGCGGCTACATGCTGGCCCACACCGCCGGTCAGCAGGGACGGGTGGCGGCCGCCAGTTTGCTTGGCCACAGCGCTCGTTATGAAGCGGCTAAAGACTGCGGGGTGACCTTCACCCGGCCCCAGTGCGCGTTTGTCGGCCTTTCCCTGGAGCAGGCCAGGGCGGAAGGGATCGACGCGGTCGAGGTCAAGGTGCCCCTGAGCATCGATGCCAAGGCCATGATGACCGGCGAGACCGACGGACTGATCAAGATCGTCGCCGACAAGATCAGCCACCGTATCGTCGGTGTGCATTTCCTCGCCGATCATGCCGATACCCTGGTGGGCGAGGCCGTGATGATGGTCAGCGCCGGTTTGACCCTGGAGCAGGTGGCTGGCGCCATTCATCCCCATCCGACTCAGACCGAACTCTTCGGCGAAATGGCGCGACGCCTGTTATCCCGCCTGCGGCGCAGTGCCCGGGCGGCGAGCTGATCGGGCTCGCCATTCCAGCACGGGGCGCGTCTCAAGCTGGGTGCTGTCATGGCTTGACGCCTGCGCGCAAAAGCGAGCAAAATACTCGGGTATCCACTGGATGAAGCGCTGCGGCGCATGGAGCGATGAATGATGAGCACAGCAACGGAAACGATGACGGATCTGGATTCCATTCCCCCGGTCATGACCTTGACACAAAATGCAGCGGACAAAATCGCGTCGCTCATTGAAGAGGAAGGTTCTGACGATCTGAAGCTGCGCGTCTTTGTGACGGGGGGCGGTTGTTCCGGTTTTCAGTATGGCTTCACTTTCGATGAGAATATGAACGAAGGCGATACGGAAGTGCACCAATTGGGTGTGAGTCTGCTGATTGATCCCATGAGTTATCAGTACCTGGTCGGAGCGGAGATTGACTACAGCGAGGGGTTGGAAGGCGCGCAATTCGTCATCAAAAACCCCAACGCCACGACCACCTGCGGTTGCGGATCTTCCTTTTCGGCCTGATCGCCGGTTGGTGGAAGTGCCCCAAGGGGAGGCTGACGGCCTCCCTTTTATTTTACGGGCAGGTTATGATGATCCGGCGGCTTGTCGTCCGGACGCCTTCGTGCAGGACGCTGCCCGTGAGCAGTGCCCCGACTGGCGGCGACCGCCGAAGGTCCGGGCAGTCAAACACCAGAATGATTAAAGGAGTTCTGTATGGCGGAACCGAACTTTGCGCCAGGTCTGGAGGGTGTGGCTGCAACCCAGTCCAGCATTTCCAACATCGATGGCGCTGCCGGCCTGCTGAGTTACCGTGGTTTTGCCATTGCGGATCTTGCGGCGCACAGCAGTTTCGAGGAGGTGGCGCTCTTGCTGCTGGATGGTGTCCTGCCCGGCGCCGCAGATCTGGAACGGTTCGACCACGGTCTGCGTGCGCACCGCCAAGTCAAATATAATGTCCGGGAAATCATGAAGTTCATGCCCGTGACCGGACACCCCATGGATATGCTGCACTGTGCCGTGGCCAGTCTGGGCATGTTCTACCCGCAGCAGGAGCTTTCCGATGCCGAACGCGGAAATACGCTCCATTTGGACGCCATGGCGATGCGGATTATCGCGCGCATGCCCACCATTGTCGCGATGTGGGAGCAGATGCGTTTCGGCAATGATCCTATTTCACCTCGCCCGGATCTCAGCCATGCGGCCAACTTTCTCTATATGCTGTCGGGTCGCGAACCTGATCCGGCCCATACCAAAATCCTCGACTCCTGCCTGATTCTGCATGCCGAGCACACCATCAATGCCAGTACCTTCTCGGTACTGGTGACCGGATCCACCCTGACCAATCCTTACCATGTCATCGGGGGGGCGATCGGAACCCTGGCCGGCCCGTTGCATGGTGGTGCCAATCAGAAGGTGGTGGAAATGCTGGAAGAAATCAGCTCCGTCCAGCAGGTGGGTGCCTATCTCGACAGGAAGATGGCCAACAAGGAGAAGATCTGGGGTTTCGGGCATCGCATCTACAAAACCCGCGATCCGCGTGCAGTGATTCTCAAGGGGATGATGGAGGATATGGCCAGTCATGGAAATCTGCGGCATAGCAGCCTCTTTGAAATTGCCATCGAAGTGGAACGCCAGGCTACGGAGCGGCTCGGTCCCAAGGGGATTCACGCCAATGTGGATTTCTATTCGGGCGTGCTGTATCACGAGATGGGCATCAAAGCGGACCTTTTTACGCCTATTTTTGCTATGGCTCGTTCTGCGGGCTGGCTGGCTCACTGGCGGGAGCAACTGGCGGATAACCGGATCTTCCGGCCTACGCAGGTGTATACAGGGGAACAGGATCGACGCTATGTGCCTGTGGCCCAACGTACTTAGGAAAGACGCATGACGGAAGTGATACGGGATATTCCTTTCCTGGCCACGGATCGGGTGGAGGCTCTGCTGGATATCGAGCGCCACCTGATCGTCGAGCAATCCACGATTGAGCGCTGGTTTCGGGGACAATGGCAACGGACGCCACCGCCTTTCTATGCCTCTGTGGACTTGCGCAATGCCGGTTTCAAGTTGGCGCCCGTGGACACCAATCTGTTTTCGGCGGGCTTTAATAACCTCAATCCGGAGTTTTCGGCGCTCTATGTTTCGGCTATTCAGCATTATCTGAACCAGTACCATCCAGGTCTGGAGCGGGTACTGCTGATTCCTGAAAACCACACGCGTAACCTTTTTTATCTGGAGAGCGTGGCACGATTGCGTGAGTTGTTGGAACTCGCCGGATTGGACGTGCGAGTGGGCTCCCTGATTCTGGAAGACCGTACGGTCTATGATCTGCCTTCAGGTGGCCAGTTGCTGCTGGAACCACTGTGTCGCGACGACGGGCGGCTGTCGACGAGGGGTTTTGATGCACAACTGATCTTACTGAACAATGATTTATCTGGTGGTGTGCCGGAAATATTGGCAGGCCTGGAGCAACCTATTCTGCCCCCCCTCGCGGCAGGTTGGCGTAACCGGCGTAAATCCCAGCACTTCACCCATTACCGTGCGGTGGCACAGGAGCTGGCGGAGGTGATTGGCATCGATCCCTGGCTGATTGACCCCGTTTTTCGGCGTTGTCAGGGCATTGACTTCATGCGCTCCGAAGGCCGCGAGTGCCTGGTTGCGAACGTGGATGCCGTACTGGAGATCACCCGCGAGCGTTATGCCCACTATGGTATTCATCAGCGTCCTTTTGTGATCGTCAAGGCGGATGCGGGTACTTACGGTATGGGTATTATGACCGCCTATTCGGGTGAGGAATTCCTTGACCTCAACCGTAAGGAACGCACCCGGATGGCGAAGAGTAAAGAGGGGTTGCCGGTCAGTGACGTCTTTATTCAAGAGGGTGTATATACCTTCGAACAGACCGCGCAGGAGGCAGTCGCAGAGCCGGTGGTCTATATGATCGGTCAGCAGGTGCTGGGAGGGTTTTACCGGGTGCATACGGAGCGTGGACGGGATGAGAATCTCAACGCTCCGGGTGCGCATTTTGAGCCAATGGCCTTTGGCCAGACCTGCGTGCTCCCTTGCCGGAAGTCGCCACCGGATGCGCCGGCCAATCGTTACTATGCCTATGGCGTCATCGCGCGCCTCACTCTGGTGGCGGCGGCCCGGGAAATGGCAGACTGGCGGCGGCAAGGTACACTGGAGACAGGCCAATGAGTGCGCTCAAGGCCGCTATTCTTATGGATCCCATTACCGGGATCAAACCGGCCAAAGATACGACGTTCGCCATGCTGCTGGCGGCGCAGGCGCGTGGGCATCAATGCCGGGTGTTTGGCCTGCCGGACCTGTTTTTTCGGGATGGGCGTTCCTGGGGACGACTCCGTACCATCATCGTACGTGATGATGTGGAAGATTATTTTACGCTGGGTGAGACAGAAGAGCGCCCCCTCGACGAGATGGATGTGGTCCTCATGCGTAAGGACCCTCCTGTGGGTCTGGAATATCTCACCGCCTGCTATCTGCTGGAGCACGCCGGCACCTGGGTGGTCAACGATCCGGTCAGTCTGCGCAATGCCAATGAAAAGCTCTATGCCCTGCATTTCCCGGAATTTCTGCCGCCCTTGCTGGTCAGCCGGGATCTCGGGGATTTGCGGGCCTTTCTCGCCGAACACGGCGAAATCGTCGTCAAACCGCTCTCGGCGCGTGGTGGCGAAGGGGTGTTCTATCTGCACCTGCAGGACCGCAATGTCGGCAGTATTCTGGAGACGGTGACGGGCTGGGGCCAGCATCATGTGATGGCGCAGCGCTACCTGCCCGCGATTCGCGAGGGCGATAAACGGATTCTCCTGGTGGATGGTGTCCCGGTGCCAGGTGCCCTGCTGCGGGTGCCTTCGGCCGCGGATTTTCGCGGTAATCTGGTGGCAGGTGCAACGGGGGTAGCGGCGGAGATCAATGACCGCGATCGGGACATCTGTGCGGCGATAGGCCCGGCCTTGCGCGCTGCGGGCCTGCTTTTTGTCGGCCTGGACGTGATCGGCGGGTATGTGACGGAGATCAATGTCACCAGCCCCACCGGGGCGCGGGAGATCAGGCGATTTTTTGGGGTCGATGCGGCGGATCTGCTCTGGCAGCGTCTGGAGCGGGGGCGATGATGCGGCCCCGTTCGTGCCGGTGATCACGGTACCTGCCGTTTTTGGTAGGAAAGACGTATCATAGGACTTATGACCTTTTCTTCTCTCAAAAATCATCTGCTCATTGCCATGCCCGCGCTGCACGACGGCGTTTTCGACCGTACGGTGATCGTGGTCTGCGAACACAATGCCGAAGGCGCCATGGGCGTGGTTATCAACCGGCTGGTGGACATCAATATGTCCGATGCCCTGCGTGCGGTGGACATCCAGCCCTCTGAAGAAATGATCCATCGCCCGGTATACTGGGGCGGGCCGATCCAGCCGCAGCATGGATTTATTCTGCATTCGCCGCGGGGCGAATGGCTTTCCAGTCTGGAGGTCAACGACGATCTGGCGCTGACCAGTTCACCGGATATTCTGCAGGCCATCGCCCAGCACGAAGAGCCGCAGCGTTACCTCCTGGCCCTGGGTTATGCCGGCTGGGGCGCGCAGCAACTGGAAGCGGAGCTGCAGGATAACGCATGGTTGCACGGCCCCTTGGATATGGCGGTGATTTTCGACCTGCCCGCCAGTGAGCGCTGGCAGGCCGCAGCGCGCTTGCTGGGGGTGGATATGCGCCTGCTCAGCGGTGCGGCAGGTCATGCCTGAGCGCAGCGGGCCTCTGCTCGGGATAGACTTCGGGGAGCGCCGGATCGGGATTGCGGTTCTGGGGGAGTCGGGCCTGGCGCCGCAAGGGGTTGCCACCCTGCGCAATGGCGAGTGTGGCCCCGACTGGGATGGCTTCGCCCGCATTCTCAAAGAATGGCAGCCCCGCGCCCTGGTCCTGGGCCTGCCCCTGCACATGGATGGCAGTGAGGGGTTCATGGTTGGCCGGGTGCGCAAATTTGCGGAAAGTTTGCAGCGCCGTTTCCCCTTGCCCATCCATTGGGTGGATGAACGGCTGAGCAGCCATGCCGCGGATCTGGTCCTGAAGGAGCGCGAGCTTTCCCACAAGAAGCGCGGTCGCCTGCTGGATCAGGCCGCAGCCTGCGAAATTTTGTGGACCTTTCATAATGCCGGAGGCGACGCATGACGATCGACTGGGATGTGAGCGCGCTGTTGGAGGTTATGGCGCGTGATCTGCGCCCCCTCATCGATCCGGAGCAGGCGGCGATGATCGGTATTTTTACCGGCGGCGTCTGGCTGGCACGCACCCTGCACGCCGCACTCGGTTTGCGGCAGCCCCTGGGGCAGGTGGATATCTCTTTTTATCGCGACGACTTCAGCCAGATCGGCCTGCACCCGCAGGTGCGCGCCTCGGATATCCCCTTTGATGTGGATGGCCGCGATATCATTCTGGTGGACGATGTCCTCTACACCGGCCGCACCGTGCGCGCCGCCATGAATGAAATCTTCGATTACGGGCGTCCGGCCCGCATCCTTCTGGCAGTGCTGGTGGACCGTGGCGGGCACGAGTTGCCGGTAGCGGCCGATGTGGCGGCGCTGCGTCTGATCGCGACCGCGGGTGAACACATCAAGTTGCGCGGTCCCGATCCGCTGCGTCTGGAACTGGAGCAGCGGGAGCCGCAGCCATGAGTGCTACCCTGCGTTTTGGCGAGGGCAACCTGCAATACGATGCGCAGGGCCGCTTGCGGCATCTGCTCAGTACCGAAGGGCTCCGGGAGCGGGAATTGCTGCAGATTCTCGATACGGCGGAATCCTTCCTCAGTATTGCGAACCGTAGCGTCAAAAAGACCCCCACCCTGCGCGGTCGCACCATCGCCAACCTTTTTTTTGAGAACAGCACCCGGACCCGCAGCACTTTTGAGCTGGCTGCCAAGCGCCTCTCGGCGGATGTGCTGAATATCGCAGTCAGCACCAGCAGCGCCAGCAAGGGCGAGTCCCTCACCGATACGATTGATAATCTCATGGCCATGCAGGTGGATGGCTTCGTCATCCGCCACCCGGAGGCGGGCGCGGCCCATCTAGTGGCTCGTCATCTCGGTGATTCGGCGCTGGTGGTGAATGCCGGTGACGGTCAGCATGCGCATCCGACACAGGCTTTGCTGGACGTGTTCACGATCCGCCGTCTGGGAGGTCCGATCGAGGACCGGGTGGTGGCCATTGTCGGGGATGTGTTCCATTCGCGGGTGGCGCGTTCGCAGATACATGCCCTGTCCGTCCTCGGCTGCCCGGAAATTCGCGTCATCGGCCCGCGCACTCTGGTACCCGAAGAACTTTCGGCGCTGGGGGTGCATGTCTACCATGATCTGCAGGCCGGTTTGCGCGGAGTGGATGTGATTTGCGCCCTGCGCCTGCAACGGGAGCGCATGGAGTCGCACCGGCTTCCCAGTCTGGATGAGTTTCACCGCCGGTTCGGGCTGACGCCGGAGCGCTTGCAGTGGGCGGAACCCGGCGCGCTGGTGCTGCATCCGGGCCCCATGAACCGGGGGGTGGAAATTGCCTCGGAAGTGGCCGACGGGGCCCAGGCAGTGATTCTCCAACAGGTTGCCCATGGTCTGGCGGTGCGGATGGCGGTGCTCGCCATCCTCGCCGGCGCGGCGGGCGGAGCGTGAGCACTATGCACAGAATCATCCGCAATATTCGGGTCATGGACCCGGGCGACGGCTTTGATGCGGTTACCGATCTGGCCATCGCCGACGGCCGAATTGTCGCGCGGGGGCCGCTGCCCGCGGACTTTCAGGCCGAAGAAGCGTTGGACGGTACGGGCCTGATCGCCTGCCCCGGATTTGTCGAGACTTCTTTTCAGGGACACACGCCTGGTCATGGTCGGGATGGCGACCTGGCCAGCGAATTGCGTGCGGCGGTGGCGGGAGGCGTGACGCAGGTTCTACTGCGCCCGGATACCCTGCCTGTCGCTGATACGCCTGCCGTTTTGCAGGAGCAGCGTGCGGTAGCTGAGCGCCTGGCGTTGGCCAGGGTACATCTGGCTGGCGCCCTTACTACCCAGCTTCAGGGTGTGGCGCTGACGGAAATGGCGGGCCTGGTGGAATCGGGCGCCATCGTCTTCAGCCAGGCGAAGAAGTCTGTAGCCAGTGCGGCTTTGTTGCGGCTGGCGCTGAGTTACGCGGCGGATTTGGGCCAGCCCGTTCTGCTCCATGGCGAAGAACCGGAACTGGCGGCTCATGGCGTGATGCACGAAGGCCGCCTGAGTATTCGCCTGGGCCTGATTGGGCGCCCGGCGGCGGCGGAGCAGATCGGCGTCCAGCGTGATATCGCCATTGCGGCGCTCAGTGGCTGCCCCATCCATTTTCCGCATCTCAGTACTGCTGCGGCGGTTGCCGAAGTGGCTGCCGCCCGGCAACGGGGCGAGCCGGTGACCTGCGGGGTGAGTATCCACCACCTGCTGCTCACCGAACAGGACGTCGGATTTTTCAACCTGCATGCCAAGATCCTGCCGCCTCTGCGCACTGCCGCAGATCGTGATGCCTTGCGCCGCGCCCTGGCTGCGGGCGCGATAACCGCCATCAGTAGTGATCACTGCCCCTGGGGGGTGGACCGCGAAGGCAAGACCTTTATCCAGGCGCCATTCGGCATCGCTGCGGTGGAATGGCTCCTGCCCCTGGCGCTGCGACTGGTAGATGAAGGAGTGGTGAACTTGATGACAATCCTGCGCCTGCTCAGTATCGGCCCGGCCCAGGCGCTTGGTTTGACTCCGCCATCCCTGGCGGTCGGTGCCGCCGCCGACCTCTGTATTTTCGACCCGGAGCCCCGTTTCGTGGTGGAGCCAACGCAGGGGTGGAGCCGGGGCCGGAATCTTCCGTATGGGCAATGGGAGTTGCGCGGGCAGGTGCGCTACACCCTGGTGGCAGGGCGGGTAATTTTTCGCGGTTGAGGGGGCTGGCGCCCCATGGGTGTTGCGATATTTTGGGGAAGTCTCTGCACGAGAGGCGAAATTGCGGGCGGACATCGGGTCCGTCGGCCATGTGTGTATCACGCCGTCATGGCACCGGTTTGCTAAACCGGGACGGAAGATAGACCACTGCCTGGTGATCGACAGGTCTTTGCTTTCTGGAAAGCTTCCAGCAAGCCATCCTCAAATGCCTTTTGCACCTGCCGAACTTGCTCCCAGCCTTCCGCGACCGGAGCCTTTAACAACGATGCGATGGCACCATGGACCTCCCAATGAAGCCCAAATAAGGGAGAGTCTTCAGCGAGACCCAGGCGCTGCATATGGTGATGCATGTCGCAACGGGCGGCATCCGCCAATTCATCGCTATTGATCAGGCTCGGATTGCTGAGGATCATTTTTTTCAAGGTTCCCTGGTCGCAGATCTGTTTGGCATAAAGTCCGAACAAGCTGGTCGGATGCTGTCGATGATAGGACGGACGTTGGGCTAGAAATTCCCGTAACTGCGCCATGGGCATGGGTCTGGCGACACCATAGCCTTGCAGTAATTTAATGTCCATGACCGAGACTGCATCCGCAATGTCATCTGTTTCGACCCCTTCCACCACCAGATCCACTCCCAGGCCGATGGCCAAATCCCGAATGGAAGCAAGAAAATACAAATCCTGGGGCCGATCCTCCAGGGAGCGGATAAATCCCTGATCCAGCTTGATTTCATCAATGGGCAAGTCCTTGAGGCGGAGCAGTGAGGAATACGCACTGCCCACATCATCCAGAGCGAGGCGAACGCCCAGTTCTTTGACGCCGTGAAGAACGGACAACGCGGCGTTATGCTCCAGGAAGTTGCTGCTCTCCAGGATCTCCAGCGTGATCCGGGAAGGTGCGATATCGCTGGCTCCGATAACGCCTGCCATGCATGGAACGAAGTGGTCATCGAAGGACTCCGGGGCTACGTTCACGGACACCCAGAGCGAGCATCCCAAGGTATCCAGCTCGGCCAGATCCGCCAGCGCCTGGGTAAGCACCATCCTGCTGAGATAGGTGGTGTCCTCGACAGTGATCAAAGGCAGAAACTCCGCCGGATAGAGTATCTGCCCATCCTTGTCCCGCAGCCGCGCCAAAGCCTCCACACCCACGATCTTGTGGGAGCGATTGTCGAGTATGGGCTGGTAATGGACCAGCAATCCACCTTCCCGCAACCGTGTCTGGATGACGTTCTGCCGCACTGGTACCGAATCTCCGAAGAGGGTCCAGTAATGCACGCGATCCGCCTTGTGGTTTTTGCTCTCGTAAAGTGCTTGATCGGCATAGCGGAGCAGCGCATCGGGATTGTGGGAATCGCCGAAAGGATAGAGGCATATGCCGGCGCTGAGATCGATCTCCGCCCTGCTCTTGTCGGGGAGTTCGATGGGTTGCCGGATCATTTCCCCGATCTTCCTCATGACCACTTCGATCTCCTCCAGGGCGGTGCAGTTCTCCAGGAGCAGAACGAACTCATCGCCACCCAGGCGGGCCACGAAGTCCGTGCCGCGCAATCCTTTCCGTAAACGCTGGCCGATGGTCCGCAACACCATATCCCCGGCTTCGTGGCCACAGGTGTCGTTGACTGGTTTGAAGCCGTCGAGATCGATCATGACGACGCTCAAAAGGTGTTCATGACGATCAGCGCGGGCCATGGCCTTGCCCAGTTCTGTATCCAGAGCGCGGCGATTGGGCAGGCCGGTGAGTGGGTCGGAAAGCGACAACTGCGTGAGTTCATCCATGAGCCGATGGCGCTCCGTCACATCCACATGAGTCCAGAGGATACGTTGCACACCATCCGATCCGTCCAGGCGCTGGCCTGAAATATCCGTGAAAACCATTTGTCCATCCAGGCGGCGATAGGGCACATCCCTGCGTGTTGCGTAGCCTTCGCTGAGAACCTCCAGGGCAAACTGGCCAACCTGCTCACCGACTTCCTCATGGTGAATGATCCCCCATACGGGATGTCCGATCAGCTCATCCGCGGAAGACGCGCCGAGGATTGTCAGCATCCGCGTGTTGACTCGCTCGACAATCTGTTCCGGAAAACGCACGACGCTGATGCCGGATGCCTGGTCGTTCAGCAGCACTTCGTTGAAAGCGTTTGATTCCCGCTCCTTTCGCCGGATGTCCAAACGATCCAGGCCGTAACTGACGTTTTTGGCCAGATCCGTCATTATTCTCCGGAAGTCGGCATCGAAGACGTTTTTCTTGCCGTGATAGACCATCAAGATGGCCCACAGCGTGTTGCCCCGATAAATCGGCAGCGATGCGCTTGCCCCGAACCCAAAGGCTTTGGCGCGTTGCGCCCAGAGGTTCATGCGGACATTTTTGGGGAGCGAGGCATTGTAAACCGGTTTTTGATCGCGCCAGGACTGGCCTGCGGAGCCTTGTCCCTCGGGAAGTTCCGCGGATGTGGATATGCGGATACCTTCCAGGTAGCGCACCGCCCCGGCGGCGGCGAGGTTTTGGAAGATGCCATCACTATCGGGCCGGCCAATCCACGCCAGCCGCAGATGGGTGTGCCGGACGGCCAATTCGCAGAGGGATCGCAGCAGATCCGTTTCGTTTTCCGTATAGGCGATGACTTCATTGGCGCCGGAAAGAAGCACGCTGAAATCGGTGATCCGCTGCAAGCGCCCGATACTGTTCCGCAGGGTGGCCTGCGTTGCCGCCCTGCGGGAGGGGTGCCATGAAGAATATCCCTTCATTGAGGCTGAGGAATTTTTCTTTGGAGGCCTCCGGCCGCCTTGAAATGGACACTGCGCTTGGCGGATATCTGGACTCTTTCACCGTCGGTTTTTGTCATGATTTCCTCTATGGATTATGGCAATGGGGATGGCAGAAAAAGGCAACCCCTGCGGAGAGGCCATCCGGTTTGAGGCCGATGATTTCTTGAGTAGGGATGTTATTTGTGCCGTGAGGGTACGTCAATGCCGGATGCCCCGCGCCAGGGCCATGATCGCCGTTGTATATAGGGTAGGCAGCTTATCGGGTCAGCCCAGCGTATAATATAGGCAGGCGCTCCGGCAGGCGCTCGACATGGTCGATTACCTGATAGTTCCGCGCCCCGAAAATCCGCGATACGTATTCATCGGCATGAGGATCCAGGCTGAGGCAATAGGTGATCACGCCATCTCTTCCCAGGTCTTCCACGGCCCGCCTGGCATCGTGGCGCAAATACTGAGGATCCCGCACGTCGATGTCCGCCGGTTCACCATCGGTAATCACCAGGAGCAGTTTTCTGCTTTGCCGCTGGTGGCGCAGATGATGCCCGGCGTGTCTTAGTGCCGCACCCATGCGCGTCGAGAATTTGCCCGTCATGCCGGCAATGCGCCCCATGGCCTCCTCGCTGTAGGCCTCGTCAAAATCCTTGAAGCGATAATAGGCCACATCATGACGACCATCGGAATGGAAACCGTGAATCGCAAAAGGATCACCAATCCGGTTCATGGCATCGGCCAGCAGGGAGGTGGCGTCGCGGGTGAGTTGCAGAATGCTGTCTTCCGAACCGCGAACCTTGTCGTTGGTCGACTCGGACAAATCCATCAATACCAGCACACCCAGGTCGCGCACCTTGCGCAAGCTACGCATGTGGATACGGGTATCCGGCGCCAGACCCATTCGGATATCCACCAGCGCACGCACCGCCGCCTCCACATCGATTTCGTCGCCGTCCTCCTGCTTGCGCAACCGTTGCACACCCTGAGGCTGCAAGGCTTCTATCAGGTATCTGAGGCGGCTGGAGACCGGCTTGTATTTCTCAAGCACTTCCCGCACCACCCTGGCGTCGCCCAGACGGGGGCGACGCTCCAGCACCGTCGCCCAGAGCGGACGACTGGCCTGAATCTGGT
Organism: Acidithiobacillus ferrooxidans ATCC 23270; assembly: GCF_000021485.1. Lineage (NCBI taxonomy): Bacteria > Pseudomonadati > Pseudomonadota > Acidithiobacillia > Acidithiobacillales > Acidithiobacillaceae > Acidithiobacillus > Acidithiobacillus ferrooxidans. The sequence goes on along the minus strand of NC_011761.1, from coordinate 2,743,696 downwards.
AATCCCATTCCGGGTAATGAAAGGGATCGGAGACTGGCTCTTTGCCTTCCATCTGGTTATAGCTCAGTCCCATATCTTCATAGGGGAACAACTCTGATTGCAGTACCCAGACTTCCTGCGCATCATCCCCGGCCAGCTCGGTATCCACCTCATTGACCATTTCCATGACGTTTACGTACTTGCGCACCTGGGCACCGGGCAGGATGGTCGTTTCATGCTCCCAGTCGATTTCCTCAAACTCCCAGATGTAACGGTTGTCGTCGCGGTAGAGGATGTCGGGAATGTCGGTGCGAGCGTGGTAACTGACTCTCTGATTTCGAAGACGGTCCGCAAGGTGTACCCCCAAATCCCAGGAAAGTTGCGGATCGTCCCAGCGGGCTTCGGCCTCCATGAATACCCTTCGGCCTTCCTGTACCCAGGCATTGTCATCCACATAGTCGGGATCGATGATGGCCCGTGCCAGACGGGAGAACAGATGTCCCATGCTGGCCACTGGCCCCGCCACCGCCGTATGAAAAGGCAGCCAGATGGCGCGGATGCCGGGAAAGGCCCGCATCGCCAAGGCTTCCACCCGGGCATCTTCAAACAGACCGATCACGGCCATTTGCTCCGGTGTGAGGGCTTCGGCGGAAATCGCCTTCCGCATATAGGCGACGTGGGCTGCGGCGTGGACCGCCACGGCGCGATAGCGGGTCATCCCATCGATATCTTCCCAGTCGTCGTAGGCATCGGGAAGGTGGATGAAAATCCCTTCGATATAAGGCCGATACCCTTCGCGATCTTCAAAGTCACCGCTGGTGGGGCGCAGGAAAAAATCCCGCCCCCAGAGCGCACGCAGATACATCCGCAGGCGTCGCTGAATATCCACAAATAACGTGCCCTTGCGCTCCTGTTGCAGCATGGCCAGGGCTTCCGGACTTTTCAGGGAAAAGTAGGCTATTTGCGCTTCGAAGTCCGTACGATGGGCGTGTGCGCCCCAGAGTGCCCAGCGGCGCAAGCCGCCCAGCGTCAAATAGCCGAAAAGCTGGTCGATATTTTCCAGCATGGGCCGCAGCGCGCGGGGCACTTGCGCGAGCAGGCGGTCCAGCATGCCGAGATAGCTTTTGAAGAGCTCCGGATCGGCCAGGCGGTTGGCGGCTGTCGGACTGGTGGACACCACCGCCTCCAGTACCGCACCGCTGGTTTTGGACGCCATTTTCATGACGGCACCCACCAGTTCCCAGACGGCATCCTCTCCCACTTCCCGGGCGATGTGGGGGGCGGCATCCAGATAACTGCTCACCAAGCCATCGCCCTTGCCCAGAGATCGCAACCCCATGGCACCGTCCAGGTACTGATCCAGGCCTGACGGACTGAAGACCCGGGTGGCCTCCTGCCATTTGCTCTGCAGGATGGCCTGGCTTCCCTCGCCAAAAGCCTGCAGCAGTTCTGCGTAATCTTCGAGATGTTTCATACGTCCTCCGTGATCGTTAGATCCTCTGTACGGCAAGGCGAACGGGAGAACTCAGAAGTACGTGGTGACTGCGGCGTCCAGAGCGTCACGCATATCGGGATCATCGGTGATCGGACGTACCAGGGTCACCCGGCAGGCGGCCTTCGCCTCAACACCCTTGTTGATCAAGGAACCTGCGTAGACCAGCATACGGGTGGAAATGCCTTCATCCAGACCATGGCCCTTCAGATTACGGGCGCGCTCGGCGATGGACACCAGCTTGTCGGCGACTTCCTTGTTGACCCCGGTTTCGTGAGAGACAATTTCTGCCTCGATTTCGTGATCGGGGTAGTTGAAATCCAGGGCCCCGAAACGCTGCTTGGTGGACTGCTTCAGATCCTTCATGAGGCTCTGATAGCCTGGGTTGTAAGAAATCACCAACTGGAAATCGGGATGGGCTTGCACCAGTTCGCCCTTCTTCTCCAGGGGCAGTACCCGGCGGTTGTCGGTCAGCGGATGGATAACCACCGTGGTATCCTGACGGGCTTCCACCACCTCATCCAGATAGCAGATGGCGCCCAGACGCGCGGCCAGGGTCAATGGGCCATCCTGCCAGCGGGTGCCCTGGGGGTCGAGCAGGAAACGTCCGACCAGGTCAGAGGCCGTCATGTCTTCATTGCATGCTACCGTAATCAACGGTTTGCCCAGTTTGTAGGCCATATACTCTACGAAGCGGGTCTTGCCACAGCCGGTGGGACCTTTGAGCATCATCGGCATGCGCACGCTGTAAGCGGCTTCGTAAAGTTCTGTTTCATCGCCGGTGGCACGGTAGTAAGGTGCTTTCTTGATGCGGTATTCAGTCAACTGGTCGTTCATGGAATGCTGCTCCTCGGGAAAACGTTCCTGGACAGGGAAACACGGCACTTGACGGGAACATTTCGGGCGAAAACGGCCCTGCACAACATCAGAAATGCTCTCGACAAGCGCCGCACCGGCTCAGCGCAAAAAGGCTGGGCGGTACGGCACGGGACTTATACGGTCTTGCCCCGATAGACTACCAGGGAAGTACCCTGGGACTGCTTGAAGTTATCATAGCCGACGATACGGACGTGGTTATGGGGATTCGCCTTATGGCAGGCTTCCGCTTCTTTCAGAATGGTGTCCACGTCCGTTTCGCCGAACATGGGCAACTTCCACATATACCAGTAGTTGCCGAAGGCGTTTTCCGGTTCGGTATGTTCTACCGCCGGATTCCAGCCCTTGGAAACAATATACGCAACCTGTTGACGGATCTGCTCCGCGGTCAGGGCGGGCAGGTAAGACAGTGTCTCGAACTTCCGGCTCGCCGGGTCGGAGAGACGGGATTTGTAATCCTGTACTTCACTCATAAAGGACTCCTGGGCAGGTGATAAACGTGCTTATTTATGGGCAACGTCCAGCTTGTCGACCGTATCGAATTCGAACTTGATCTCTTTCCACGTTTCCATGGCAATCTTGAGTTCGGGGGAGTGCTTGGCCGCCTCAGTGAGAACAGCCTTGCCTTCCTTCTCGATGGCCACACCGCGGTTGCGGGCTTCCACACAGGCTTCCAGCGCGACGCGGTTGGCCGCAGCACCTGCGGCATTGCCCCAGGGATGACCGAGGGTGCCGCCACCGAACTGCAACACCGAGTCATCACCAAAGATGGTGACCAGCGCCGGCATGTGCCAAACGTGGATACCACCGGAAGCGACCGGCATCACACCCGGCATGGAGCCCCAGTCCTGGTCGAAGAAGATGCCTCGGCTGCGATCTTCCTTGATGAATCTATCACGCATGATGTCGATCCAGCCCAGGGTCGCCTCACGGTCGCCTTCGAGCTTGCCGACCACGGTACCCGAGTGCAGGTGATCGCCGCCGGACAGACGGAGAATCTTGGTCAGCACACGGAAGTGGATGCCGTGGTGAGGGTTGCGGTCCAGCACCGCATGCATGGCGCGGTGAATGTGCAGGAGCATGCCGTTGTCGCGGCACCAGTTGGCCAGACCCGTGTTGGCGCAGAAGCCGCCGGTGATGTAATCGTGCATGATGATGGGTGCGCCGATTTCCTTGGCGTACTCCGCACGCTTGTACATTTCCTCCGGAGTCGGGGCGGTAACGTTCAGGTAGTGCCCCTTACGCTCTCCGGTCTCGGCCTCGGCCTTCTGGATGGCCTCCATGACGAAGTCGAAACGCTGCCTCCAGCGCATGAAAGGCTGGCTATTGACGTTTTCGTCATCTTTAGTGAAGTCGAGTCCACCACGCAGACCTTCATAGCAGGCGCGACCATAGTTCTTGGCCGACAAACCCAGCTTGGGTTTGATGGTGCAGCCCAGCAATGGGCGACCATACTTGTTCATGATGTCGCGTTCGACCTGAATCCCGTGGGGTGGCCCACCGCAGGTCTTGACGTAGGCGATGGGGAAACGGACGTCTTCCAGGCGCAGGGCACGTACCGCCTTGAAGCCGAAGACGTTACCAACCAGCGAGGTGAAGACGTTGACCACGGAACCTTCTTCGAAGAGATCGATGGGGTAGGCAATGAACGCATAGAAACAGGTATCATCGCCCGGAACGTCTTCAATCCTGTATGCGCGCCCCTTGTAGTAGTCAAGGTCGGTGAGAAGGTCCGTCCACACCGTGGTCCAGGTGCCGGTAGAGGATTCGGCGGCAACCGCAGCAGCGGCCTCCTCACGATCCACGCCCGCCTGGGGAGTAATCTTGAACACGGCAAGGATATCGGTATCCTTGACGCTGTAATCCGGTTCCCAATAGGTGTTCCGGTAATCCTTCACACCCGCGTTATAGGTCTTGACGGCCATATGCCACCTCCATGCAGTTGCCCGACGCCGGTGCCCCCGGCGCAATCGCTGCGTCTGCAGCGATGATCGAACTATAGTGCGGGTGAATCATAAGCGCTAATAAGTAGTTATTATTTTTTCAATAACGTATCACTGATGTGATGGTGGTTTGTGACTACGCGTCTGATGTTCGGTGGTTGGCGGTGCTTGCCGCCGTCGTACGGCGGCGGGGCGTGGGCTCCGCAAGGACGAGTCGGATTGACCCAATAAACAGGCCTGCTATGTCATGGTATGGTTGGCATCCATTTCAGCTTGCTCAGCTTCGTGATGTATCACTATCCTTCTCGTCAATGCTGTGGGATGACGGAGCAATATCATTATCCCCGGTGTCTTCTTCCGCAGGCCGAGGCCCGGGCAATCTTGCGGCGAAAAATAATCCGAGTTCAAAAAGCATATACATGGGGATGAGGAGCATGACCATGGATAACACGTCGGGAGGACTGAGCAATGCAGAGGCGATGGCGCAAATCAGGAAGGCATAGCGGCGACCGTGCTGCAGTGTGGCCACCTGCAGCACCCCGACGCGTACCAGTACAATAATGAGAATGGGGATCTGGAAGGCCAGACCGAAGGCCAGGGAGAACTTGACGATGAGCGAGAGGTAACTATCCACTTTGGGCATGGCGGTGATATCACCGCCAGAAAAGCTCACGAAAAACCGGAAGGCATTGGGAAATACGATAAAGTACGCAAAGAGCATGCCGCCGATGAACAGAAAAATGGAGGCAAAGATCAGCGGAAAAAAGGCCTTGCGCTCATGCTCATAGAGGCCGGGCGCTATGAAGGCCCAGAATTGATAGAGCACGACAGGTAGCGCCAGAATAAATCCGGACAACAAAGAAAGCTGCACGTAGGTCAAAAATACTTCGGGTAAACTGGTATAAATTAAATGACTGCCCTTTGGTAATATATCAATAAGCGGGGCCGCGAGAATGTTATAAATCGTTTTGGAGAAAGGATAGGAGATCAGAAAGCCAACAAAAATAGCGATCACTGCAAATAACACGCGGCGGCGCAACTCCAGCAAATGGCCGATAAAGGTGTTTTCCGCCAATTTGTCCATGCTCAAAAATATCCTTGGGCAGTGTCGAGGCGCGCGAATCTGGTGGGTGGCAAGCGGCAAAGCCTCTGGATGCGCAAGCCGTGGTGCGCATCCATAATGATGACGAACCTCGGTGGGAGCATCAGGTGGGCATCGGAATCAATGTACGCGGTCTTCCGGTCCCGGCAGGTCTGCGTGTTGCGTTGCCGGCATGATATCGAGTTCACCCTGCTGGTGAGCGTCCTTCATTTCGGGCTTCTCACCGGTTGTTTTCGGGGTGTCTGAAGCGGTGATGTCGGCAGGCAGCAACTCCTCGTGGGCATAGTCACGCAGTTTGTTGGCTTCCTGGCGCAGATCATCCAGCAACAACTGCTGCTCAACCTCGGAGCGCAGACTCGTCATGGTACGCCGCATGGCGCCGTACCACTTCCCCGCGGTGCGCGCGATTTGGGGCATTTTCTCCGGCCCGACCACGAGCAGCGCGATGATTCCGAGCAGCGCGAGTTCGCCAAAGCTGAAGTCGAACATAAGCGATCAGCGGTTGACGGTTTCGTGTTCTTTGCTGGGCTGGACCTCGGCATCAATAGTGCGGCCGATGCTTTCCTTCTTTTCCTCCTCCTCCTTGACGGCGGACCGGAAGCTCTTGATGGCGGAACCGAGGTCGGAACCCACGTTGCGCAGCTTCGTGGTACCAAACAGGGCAACCACGATGAGCAGAATGATGATCAAATGCCAGATACTAAAAGCGCCCATGACAGCTCTCCTTCCCCCGCAGGGGTTACGCGCTACGACTCACTTTGGACCATAAGAAAATAAAGTGGTTGCGTCAAGCTTATAGACGCCTTGCCGCTTTTTCTTCCAGGCCGGACATTCCTTCACGTCGCGCCAGTTCTCCGAGGACGTCATCAATGTGTAAATCCCTTTCCTCCAGGGCTACCATCAAATGGAATACGAGGTCCGCCGCCTCTGCAACGATATGCTTCGACTCATGATTCTTGCAAGCGATGACAAATTCGGTAGCTTCCTCCCCGACTTTTTTCAGGATCCGGTCCTGACCGCCGTGGAGCAGTTGCGCCACATAGGATTGGCCGGGATCAGCCGTTCGCCGATTGTGCAGGGTGACCTGCAGGCTGTCGAGGATGCTGCCAGGAGGCGGGGCCTGATGCTGCCAGCCCTGCTCGCCGGGTTGGCCGAGGAAGAAGCAGGTTTGCTCCCCGGTATGGCAGGCAGGACCTTCCTGAATGACTCGCAGGAGGAGTGTATCGCCATCGCAGTCCAGGCGCAGATCCACCAGATGTTGAATATGGCCGGAGGTCTCGCCTTTACGCCAGAGTGCCTGCCGGGAGCGCGACCAGTAGGTGCCAAGGCCGTCACGGAGTGTCGCCAGCAATGCGTCGGCGTTCATCCAGGCCAGCATGAGCACCCTGCCGCTGCGGGCATCCTGGGCGATGGCAGGCACCAGGCCGTCTGCATTCCAGCGCACGGCGGCGAGTATGGCGGCGTGCTGCGCTTCCGGTTCGCTCATGATGGTCAGAAACCCCTCGTTGATGTCCTTCTACTCAAATAATACGAATAATACCCAGGTTGCACCCGACAGATGGACTGCGTGCTTTAGCGGGTTGTGCGCACCGGAATCCCCGCGGCAGCCATCCGTGCCTTGACCTCGGAGATGCGAAACTGGCCGAAGTGGAAGACGCTGGCGGCCAACACCGCATCAGCACGCCCCTGCTGGATGCCTTCGACAAAGTGCCGGATCTCTCCCACCCCACCGGAGGCGATCACGGGTACTGGTACGGCGTCGCTGATGGCGCGGGTGAGGGCGAGGTCGAAACCGATGCCCGTTCCGTCGCGGTCCATGCTGGTGAGCAAGATTTCGCCGGCACCATATGCCGCCATACGCTGCGCCCAGGCCACCGCGTCCAGACCGGTACCGCGCCGGCCGCCATGGGTGAAGACCTCCCAGTGATCCTCTACCCGCTTGGCGTCGATGGCGACGACGATGCAGGAGTTGCCGAAACGCCGGGCGGCGGCGCGTACCAGTTCCGGGTCATTCACGGCGGCGCTGTTGATGCTGACCTTGTCGGCACCGGCGAGGAGCAGGGTGCGGATATCTTCGACGCAACGCACGCCACCACCTACGGTCAGTGGGATAAAGACCTGCGCCGCCACGGCGGACACCATATCGGCCAGGGTGCCGCGCTCTTCATAACTGGCGGAGATGTCCAGAAAGGTGATTTCGTCGGCACCCTCGTCGTTGTAGCGTTTGGCGACTTCCACCGGATCACCGGCATCGCGCAGGGCGACGAACTGAACGCCTTTCACCACGCGCCCATGGTCGATATCGAGGCAGGGTATGACGCGACTGGCGAGCACCTGCTCAGGCCTCGGCCTGGGCGCGGGCCTGAGAAAAGTCCAGGGTCCCTTCATAAATGGCGCGCCCGGTAATGGCGCCGGTGATACCGTCACTCTCATGGGCCTTGAGCGCCAGTACCTGTTCCAGATTGGCAATACCGCCCGAGGCGATGACCGGCACGGGCACCGCCTGAGCCAGCGCAACCGTCGCAGAAATATTGGGGCCGCTGAGCATGCCGTCGCGGCTGATGTCGGTGTAGATGATGGCTTCTATGCCGTCGGCGGCGAAGCGTTGTGCGAGATCGATGGGGTCGTGACGGGATAGCTTGGACCAGCCTTCAGTAGCCACTTTGCCGTCACGGGCGTCGATACCCACCATGATATGGCCAGGAAAACTTACGGTGGCATCGGCGACGAAACCGGGGGCCTTGACCGCCTGGGTGCCGATGATCACGTAGCGAACCCCGGCCTGGATATAGGTTTCGATCTGTTCTTCGCTGCGGATACCACCGCCGACCTGAATTTCAAGGTCAGGGAAACCCGCACAGATGGCGGCTATGGCGTGCGCATTGACCGGTTCTCCTTGGACAGCGCCGTCGAGATCGACGATGTGCAGCCGTTTGGCGCCCGCCTCTACCCAGCGCTGTGCCGTGGCGACCGGATCATCCGAGAATACCGTGTCGTCCTCCATCCGGCCTTGCCGTAAACGCACACAGTTCCCGCCCTTGAGGTCGATGGCCGGAATCAACAGCATGACAGCTTCCTCCACAAAGAGATATTCCAGAAAACGGGTTTAAATGGCATGGTCGGCTCCGCGATCGCCATCCCAGTCGAGAAAATTCCCGATCAGGCGCAGACCCGCTATGCCACTCTTTTCCGGATGGCATTGCAGGGCGAAAAGGTTGTCCGCAGCGACCGCCGCACAGAAAGGAAGGACATAATCGCTGGAGGCCGCGAGTATGCCGGGGGCAGAGGGCTCCACGTAGAAGGAGTGGACGAAATAAAACCAGGCGTTCTGGGGAACGCCGGCAAACAGCGGATGTTGCATCTGTTGATGCAGTTCATTCCAGCCCATGTGTGGGATCTTCAGGCGTCGGCCGTCGGCCGTACGCAGAGCCTCTTCCGGGAAAGCAATCACCCGCCCCGGCAGCAGACCGAGTCCGGCATGTTCGCCATGCTCCGTACTGCTGTCCATGAGCATCTGCATCCCGAGGCAGATGCCGAGAAATGGCCGGGTCTGCGCGGCGGTGCGGATGAAGTCGCCGAGCTCCCGCGCCTCCAGCGCCGCCATGCAGTCACCGAAGGCGCCGACGCCCGGGAAGATGATGCGGTCCGTAGCGGCCAGTTCGCTGCCCCGGCCGCTGACGATCGGTTTGCCGCCCAGATGCTCTACGGCCTTGGCCACCGAGTAGAGGTTGCCCATACCGTAGTCGACGATACCGACGCGTGTCGCCGCTGCGCTCATAGGGTCAGGGTGCCTTTGGTGCTGGGCACGGCGCCCGCCATGCGCGGGTCAGGGGCGACCGCCATGCGCAGGGCACGTCCACAGGCCTTGAAGAGGGTCTCGGCGATGTGGTGGGTATTGCTGCCGCGCAGGGTATCCAGATGCAGGGTTACCTGAGCGTGGTTGACGAAGCCCTGGAAAAACTCATGAAAGAGATCGACATCAAAGTCCCCGACCTGGGCGCGTGGGAATTCGACCGCGAAGATCAGTCCGGGACGACCGGAAAGGTCCACCACCACCCGCGACAACGCCTCGTCAAGGGGCACGTAGGCATGGCCATAGCGCTGGATGCCGGCCTTGTCCCCCACGGCGCGGGCAAAGGCCTGACCGAGGGCGATGCCGATGTCTTCTACCGTGTGGTGAGCGTCGATATCGAGATCGCCCTGAGCCTGAATGTGCATGTCGAAAAGACCATGACGGACGATCTGGTGGATCATGTGGTCAAGAAAGGGTAATCCGGTGTGCAGGTCGGCCTGCCCGGAACCATCGAGATTCAGGGTGACACGGATCTGGGTTTCGAGGGTGTTTCTTTCCACCTCGGCTTGGCGCGGATTCACAGTAAGGACTCCAATACGGCCAGAAAGCGGTCATTTTCAGCGGGAGTGCCGACACTGACCCGTAGATATTCGCCGAGGCGGGGGTGGCCTGTAAAGGCTTTGATGAGCACTCCACCCGCGCGCAGGCCTGAGAACAGCACCGCTGCCCGCCCCGGGGCATGAAAGAGCAGGAAATTGGCGGCGCTGGGCCAGACCGAAAGGCCGCAGGCACGGATGGCCTTGAAGAGCCGTTCCCTCTCGACACGCAGAATTTCGGCCTGGGCATTCAGTACTTCGGTGTGACGCAGGTAGAAGGACGCGCTGCGCTGGGTGAGTACATTGATATTGTAAGGCAGGCGCAGCTTGTCCAGTTCCTGAATCCATGCGGCGGGCCCCGCCAGCATTCCCAGCCGCATCCCCGCCAGCCCCTCCTTGGACATGGTGCGCAGCAAGAGGAGGTTGGGGGTGCGTCCCAGGTGATCGGCAAAGGTCTTCTGACTGAAGGCGTGATAGGCCTCATCCACCACCACCAGGCCCGGCGCTGCAGCGACAATGGCCTCCAGATCGGTCTCGGGGAAAAGGCTGCCACTGGGATTGTTGGGCCAGTCGAGAAAAATGATGGCGGGTTGTTGCGCGGCGATGGCCGCCAGCATGGCCGGAAGGTCGAGCTGGAAGTCCGCATCCAGGGGAATACCCACAAAAGGCAGACCAAGCTGCTGCGCCAGCAGCCGGTACATGACGAAACTGGGGTCTACCGCCATGATGGGGCGTCGGCTGCCTGCTACTGCGGTCACCAGAATCTGGATCAGCTCATCGGAGCCGTTACCGAGCATGAGTTCTATTCCGGCAGGCAGGCCGATGTGGGCCTTGAGCCCCTCCATGAGGAGGGTCGGGTGTGCGTCGGGATAGCGATTGAGGGGCGCGTCGGTCAGGCTCTCCAGCCATTGCTCACGCAAGGCCGCCGGTAAGCCATAGGGGTTCTCCATGGCATCCAGTTTGATGAGCCCCTCGCCGTCTGCCACCGCATAGGCCTTGCTGGCCAGCAATTCCGGGCGGAGCAGGCCCTGCATCAGGGCGGTCGTAGCGCTGTCGCTCATGATCCGGCTTCGGGGATGCGGCAGGCTGCTGAACGGGCATGGGCGGTCAGGCCCTCGCCCAGGGCGAGACGTTCGGCGATCTGTCCCAGTCGCGCGGCGCCGGCGGGGCTGCTGTGAATGAGGCTGCTCCGCTTGACGAAATCATAGACGCCGAGGGGCGAGGAAAAACGTGCGCTGCCCCCCGTGGGCAGCACATGGTTGGGGCCGGCCACATAGTCGCCGAGGGCCTCACAACTATGGATGCCCATGAAGATGGCCCCGGCATTGTGAATGTCCGCCAGCCAGTCTTCGGGATTCTGCACCGCTAGTTCCAGATGTTCCGGCGCGATACGGTCGGCAATGGCGCAGGCCTCGGCACGGTCCCGCACACGAATCACCGCCCCCCGGTCTGCCCAGCTCTTGCGGGCGATGGGTGCGCGATCGAGCACATCGAGGGCGGCATCCACCGCGTTCACCACCGACTCGATGTGGGCATCGTCCCAACTGATGAAAATACTCTGGGCAATCTCATCATGCTCCGCCTGTGAGAGCAGGTCCCAGGCCAACCATTCCGCCGGTGCCGAGCCATCGCTGATCACGAGGATTTCGCTGGGTCCGGCAATCATATCGATGCCTACCCGGCCAAAGACCATGCGCTTGGCGGTAGCCACATAGATATTGCCGGGGCCGACAATCTTGTCTACCGCGGGGACGCTCTCCGTACCGTAGGCGAGCGCCGCCACTGCCTGCGCACCGCCGATACAGAACACCCGGTCCACCCCGGCAATGGCGGCTGCGGCCAGCACCCAGGGATTCACCTGCCCCTGCGGGGTGGGTACGGTCATGATGATTTCCTTCACGCCCGCCACGTGCGCGGGAATGGCATTCATCAGCACGGAGCTGGGATAAGCCGCCTTGCCGCCGGGTACGTAAATCCCCACCCGGGCCAAGGGCAGGATGCGCTGTCCGAGCATCGTGCCGTCGGCCTCGGTAAAGGTCCAGCCTACACTGCGCTGGTGCTCGTGGTAACTGCGGATACGTTGCGCCGCCTCTTCCAGGGCAACTCGCTGGGTGGGCTCCAGACCGTGGAGCGCCGCATCCCAGGCACTGCGGGGGATCTCCAGCTCAGCGGCGGAAGCCGTCGTCACCCCATCAAAGCGCTCCGTGTACTCGCGTAGCGCCGCATCGCCCCGATCACGGACGGTGGTGACGATCTCTCGTACCCGCACTTCGATCTGCGGATCGAGGTTGGCATCCCAATCATGCAGCGCGTGAAACTGCTGGGCGAAATCAGGGTCGCTGGTGTCCAGACGGTTCATGGCGTGACTTGCGCCTCCAGTTGGCGGATGAGGGTTTCGATGGCGCGGCGTTTGAGTTTCATGGCGGCGCGATTGACCACCAGACGGCTGGAAATAGGCATGATTTCCTCCACTTCCACCAGCCCGTTTTCCTTGAGCGTTCGGCCGCTGGATACCAAGTCTACGATACGATCCGCCAATCCGACCAGAGGAGCCAGTTCCATGCTGCCGTACAGCTTGATGATTTCCGTCTGCACGCCGCGACTGTGGAAATAATGGCGGGTGATGTGCGGATATTTGGTGGCGATACGCACCCGCTCCCAGCTTTGCGGCGCGTCATCGGCGGCCATTGCGGCTGGTTCGGCCACCGCCATGTGGCAGATTCCTATGCGCAGGTCCAGGGGCTCGTAAAGGTCCAGGCCCTCCTGCTCCAGCAGCACATCCTTACCGGCGATACCCACGTCGGCAGCGCCCCAGGTCACATAGGTGGGCACATCGCTGGCGCGGATCACCAGAAAGCGCACGGTGGGATCGGTGCTGGGGATGATCAGCTTGCGGGATTCTTCAGGATCTTCCGCCAGATGGATGCCGGCACCCGCAAAGAGGGGAATGGCTTCCTGCAGAATCCGTCCCTTGGACAGCGCAATGGTAATGCCTGTACTCATGCGACACTCCTGGTGTTGCTTATCCGGCGGATATCTGCACCGAGGGCGCTGAGCTTCTCTTCGATGACCTCGTAGCCACGATCCAGATGATAGATGCGGTCGATGAGGGTTTCGCCCTCCGCCACCAGACCGGCCAGGACCAGCGACGCCGATGCCCGCAGATCGGTTGCCATCACGGGGGCGCCGCGCAAACGCTGTACCCCCCGCACCACGGCGGTTTTGCCATCGGCATTGATGTCGGCACCCAGCCGTTGCAACTCGGAAACGTGCATGAAGCGATTCTCGAAGATGGTTTCGGTGACGACGCTGCTCCCTTCGGCAATGCAGTTCATCGCCATGAACTGCGCCTGCATGTCCGTGGGGAAGGCCGGAAAGGGCGCAGTGCGGACATCCACTGCCCGTGGCCGCCGTTTCATGCGGATGCGGATCGTGTCTGCCCCGGTCGTGACCTCGGCCCCTGCTTCCTTCAGTTTGAGGAGGACGCTCTCCAGCAGGCCCGCGTCGGTGCGTTTGAGGCAGATGTCGCCGCCAGTCATGGCCGCAGCCACCAGGTACGTACCGGTCTCGATGCGGTCGGGCACAACACTGTGTTCGGCGCCATGCAGCTCCGCCACGCCCTCGATCTCGATGACCGACGTTCCGGCCCCGGAAATGCGCGCACCCATGGCGGACAGACAACGGGCGAGATCGACGATTTCCGGTTCGCGGGCGGCATTTTCCAGGATGGTGCGCCCCTCGGCGAGGGTGGCTGCCATGAGCAGGTTTTCCGTACCGGTGACGGAGACCATCTCCATAACGATGCGCGTGCCGCGCAGGCGTGCTGCCTGCGCTTTAACGAAACCGTCCTCTACGGTGATTTCGGCACCCAACGCCTGCAGGCCGCTGAGATGGACACTCACCGGGCGGCTGCCGATGGCACAGCCACCGGGCAGGCTCACTTCTGCCGATCCGTGTCGGGCCAGCAATGGCCCGAGAACCAGTATCGAGGCCCGCATGGTCTTCACCAGTTCATAAGGAGCGACCACCGAATGTACCGGGCGTGGATCGACTTCGATCCCGAGCTGGCCGTCCACCAGTACCCTTGCACCGAGCGTGCTCAACAACTCCAGGGTCGTGGTGATGTCCCGCAGATGCGGAATATTGCACAGCCGCACCGGCTCCCGCGCCAGCAGGGTGGCAGCGAGACAGGGCAAGGCCGCGTTTTTGGCCCCGGAAATCCGCAACTCACCACGCAGGGGGCCATTGCCACGCAGCAGCAGCTTATCCATGGGCCAGAATCAGCCCGCGCTGGCAGCTTGGGCGCTGCTGACCAGTTTCTGCAATTCGCCCTGCTGATAGAGATCGGACATGATGTCCGAGCCACCGACAAACTCACCCTGAATGTAGAGCTGAGGAATGGTCGGCCAGTTGGAATACTGCTTGATGCCGTCGCGAATCTGCGGGTCGGCCAGCACGTCCACCGTAAAGAGCTCCTTGACACCTGACTGCTGCAGCAGTTGCACCGCACGGGCAGAGAAACCGCATTGCGGTGCTCGCGGGCTGCCCTTCATGTAAAGCACTATCGGGTGCTTCTGGACCTGTTCCTGAATAAGTTCCTGAATCGTTGCCATGGTTATCCTCGCTGAATTAGGGGGAGTGCGGCTAATGGGCTGCCGGGTGACGGAGCTGTTGTGCCTGCTCGGGAGTCAGGGTGCGCAGCGAGAGGGCGTGAATTTCCTCGCGCATACGGTCGCCCAGCGCATCATAAACCATTTGATGCTGCTTGATGAGGGAAAGCCCGACAAAAGCCGGGGAAACGATCAGCGCCTCGAAGTGCGTGCCGTCCTCTCCCAGAACTTCGACAAGCGCATCGGGAAGCCGCTGCTGAATGAGTGATTTGATCGTATCGGGGTTCATGAGGTGTAGTGTAACGTAAAAAAGCCGCCGTGTGATGTGGCCACTTCGCCCGGCCATGCCACGCAGGGCGGACGGCATTCAAGGGCGCCTACTGGCGCAATTTGTAACCACGCGCCAGCAGGCGCCAGGCAAGGAGACCGGTCCCGCCCGCGAAGGCGATGCCGACGCCCAGGCAGGCCCAGACGCTCACGTCGGAATCTGCAAAAAAACCATAGCGAAACCCATCGATGATATAAAAAAACGGGTTGAACAGGGATAGCTGCCGCCATGCGCCGGGCAGGGACTGTACCGAGTAAAATACCCCGGCGAGAAAGGTCAGCGGCATGATGACAAAATTCTGAAAACCGGCAATCTGATCAAATTTTTCTGCCCAGAGCCCGGCGACCAGACCCAGCGCGCCCATACCGCTAGCGCCCAGGAGAGTAAACAGGATGATCCACAAGGGGTGCAGCAATGGAATGTGCAGGAAGATCAACGCCAGGGCCAAAATAGCCAGACCTACCAATGCCCCCCGCAGCACCGATGCGGCAACCATGGCCACGAAAATCTCGGTGGGGCTGAGCGGACTGAGCAGCAGAAAAACGATATTGCCCGTCACCTTGGACTGGATCAGGCTGGAAGAACTGTTGGCGAAGGCATTTTGCAGGACCGACATCATCATCAGGCCGGGGACGATGAACGCCGTGTAGCTGACCCCCGGATAGACGGAAACGCGACCGCCCAGGGCGTTCCCGAAAACCACCAGGTAGAGGATGGTGGTAATCAGGGGCGCGGCGATGGTTTGCAGCCAGACCTTGCTGAAGCGCAGCGATTCCTTGTAAAACAGGGTCCAGGTCGGCGCGAAGTGGGCGCAGCCCGTCACCGCCGGCTGTAATTCGCCGAAAGGCTCAGGCATCGCTGCTGCGCAGGCCGGGCTCGAGTACCTCGACATAGGCTCCGTCGCGGATGCGGCGCTGCCACTCGTCCATGCGCTCGTGGACGATGCGGTTGTAGAGTTGCATACGCGCGGCCGCCATGATCTGTTTCTCTTCAACCGCCTGCTGGCGCTGAGCCTGGGAGTGCAGAATATAAATCGCATTCCCTACGCGGATGGGGCTGCTGACTCCGCCGGGTTGCAGGGTGAGCAGGGTGCGTTCAAGACTGTCCGGCAACTGCCCGGGAGCGACCCAGCCCATTTCGCCGCCGTTGGCGGCGGTGCGCGGGTCCTGGCTATAGCTACGCGCGAGTTCAGAGAAGCGGGTACCGCTTTGCAATGCCTGCTGGATATCCTGAGCGCGCGCCTCGGCTTCCTGCAGTTGCAGGCTGTTGCCGGCACGCAGGACGATCATGGCGGTCTTGACCTCGGTGACCGTCGGCTGACCGTGTTTGACATCCAGCAACTTGAAAATATGAAAGCCGGTGGGTCCGGGGATGACGGGACTGATTTCGCCCACCTTCAACTGGAGGAGTGTCTGGGCCACTGCCGGAGGCAGTTCGCCCGCCTTGATCCAGCCGAGGCGGCCGCCTTGCAGGGCATCGCGGCCGCTGCTGACCTGTGTGGCAACGCGCCCAAATCTCTCGCCCGCCAGCACATGATCGCGCGCCTGTTCGGCATCACGCCGTGCTGCGCCAACGGCGTCCGGCGTCGGGTTGTCCGGCAACGGGATGAATATCTGCTGCAGGTCGAAACTCACGCCACCCATTTCCTTGAGCTGTTGCGCGAAGGTTTTCACCTCATCGGGTCCTATGTGGACCCGGTTCTCCACTTCCTGCTGCATGAGGCGATCTACAAGAATGCGATCCTCGAGGTCATGGGTGAAGCGCTCCCACGACTGTCCCTGGTTGGCCAGCGCCTGGCGTAACTGGTCAGGGGTGAGGTGGTTGGCCTGGGCGAGGTTGCTGATGGCCTGATCCAGCGTGGCCTTGTCCACCTTGATTCCGGCGCGGTGCGCAATCTGCAGTTCGATATCCTGGAGGATCATCTGCTGCAGCACCTGGCGGCGCAGGATGTCTTCGGGGGGCATGGCGTTTGGGTTTTGTGTCTGCAGGCGGGCCCGTACGGCGCCAACCCGTTGCTCCAGTTGCATGGAGGTGATGATATTGTCGTTCACCACCGCAACGACCTTGTCCAGATTCTGGGTGTTCTGGGGGAGCGGTGCCACCGCCGGTGCTTCCGCAGAGCGTTCCGAATAGGTATGGGTTGTCGTAAGGGGCGACATCGCCGGCGTGGCCGGCAGCAGCGTGTCGCGGTTGAGAAAAGGTGTGGTCGCCCAGGCCAGAACCGGAGCGGCCCCCAGGGCGATACCCAGGGCGAGTAGGATAGGACGGCGTTTGAGGGACATCAAAACTCCATGCTGGCGCCCGGCACATACTGGCTGAGCAAAGCGTTTGAGGCGTTGCCGAGGCTGGTCAGGCCACGCAACACAATCTCCAGATAAACCGCGTTATTGGACTGCCCGCCAAGAAGGATCTGATGATAAACCATCATATGGGCCGCCCAGCAGCCGCCATCATAGCCGATCCCCACGAGCTCCTCCAGAGGCTTGCGGTCGGTGACATCGTACTGATAACTGGCGAGCGCCTGCCAGCGCTGATAGATGGGCCAGGCTCCGGAAATGCCGGTCTGATCCACGAAACCACGGGTGAAACGATAATCGAGGTTGATGACGCGCTGCGGACCGGGCAGCCACTGGGCACGCAGGTTGAGCCGCTCGAGGTGGCTCCAGAGGGCGTTGGTCTGTGAATTGGCGATAAGGTTGATGTCTGGAAGGGGCGCGTACTGTCCTTCCAAAAAATAGTTGGACTGCTGATTCTGGGGGACGATATCTCCGGCGAGGTTGATCTGGCGATGGTTGAAGTAGCGAATCTGGCCGACGGCGGCCTGCCAGAGCTGGCGGCCACTGGGGGTGAGCCAGGTGCCGCGCAGTCCCAACGCCACCTGGTTGGCGGCATTGATGCGGTCGGCGCCGGTATAGAGGCTGTTATCCTCAAAAATCATCGGGAAATCCTGGTAGGGCTGACTGGCATCGAAAATGGGGATGTTACTCTGTGACTGCAGCGGAATGTAGGTGTATTTGAACAGGGGTTGCAGCAATGCCGTACTGCCGTTGCTGCCATAACGGACAAAATTGAGGCCGCCCTTGAGGCTGAGCGACGGCAGGGTGCGATTGACGGCGCGCGCGTAGGGCGCATTGTGCTGAATCTGATAGTGACTGTAGTAGAGCCGGGCCCGTGGTTCCAGGAAGCCCCAGCCACGGCTGAAGCGCCAGCCAAGGGTGGGGGTGAGGTCGAGGCGTTGGCCAGTGGGGCCCGTAGAAGCCGAGAAATAATTGAAGCTGCTGTGCCAGTCGAAATAACCATTGCGTCCTACGCGCCAATAGCCATCGGCAAACAAGCGCGGGAGCTGGGAGTAGGGTGCAGCGCCGCCGGGCGCGAGTTCCTGGTAGCCTTGCAGGGTAGCGCCCGCACTGATGTGCGCGTCGTTGTAGTAGAGTCCGCCCGAGGAGGAAATATAGGGCGCGTTGCCTATGCCACCCACGAAACTGCTGCCGAAACCTGCCGCGCCACCAAAATCCGAAAGGAAATTTTTGTAACTGACGTGGTTGTAATCGGCGTTGAAGCTGAATCCGTCGCCCAGATTCTGGTTATGCTGCCAGGAGATCGCCCAGACATTCCTGTGGGTCAACTGATCGGAGGGGAGCAGATCCAGGTAGAGCTTGCCGCTGTAATTCGGTTCCAGATAGCGGAATTCATTCTGCAGCATGACGCCACGCTTGGTGAAATAGTTGACGGTGAGCGTGTCATCCAGGTTGCGGGCGATATCGAAATAGTAAGGGATGCCGAGATAGAAGCCATTGACGGTAGAGCTGCCCACACTGGGGGCCAGGAATCCGGAGTGCCGCTTGAGCGGGAAACTCAGGTAGGGCATCCAGAATACCGGCAGTCCAAAGACGTCGAGGGTGGTGTTGCGGGTGGAGACGTAGTTGTCATTCTGGTTCAGATTGATCTGACTGCTCCGGAGCTGCCAGGCCGGTTTTTGACCATGACAGGTGGTATAGCAGGCTTCGTTGAGCTGATAGTGGTCTTTGCTCAATTCCCTGCCGCTCTCGGCGTGGCCATGACCCTGCTGTGCTTCGAGCAGATAGCGGGGATGGACGATCACTCCCTCGTTAGCCTGGAGGTGAATCGTGGCCCTGGGGGCGTCGGTTTCCAGACCGGGGCTGATCATACGCACGTGGCCGTCAGCGGTGATCTCATCGCGTGTCTGGTCATAGCGCACGGTATCGGCATAGATCCGGCGATCGCCATAGAGCACTTCGACATGACCCGTGGCTGTCCAATGGCCGCTACCCAGGCCCTGCACCTGATCCGCGTAGAGCGTGACCGGGCTCTCCACGGCTGCGGCCATGGCCATTCCTGGCAGCAGCAGGGCGCCCAGCAGCGCCATGCCCATGCCGGGCGGGAGATGGGGGCGTCTCCCGGGGCGGGGCCGGGATTTTTTGGTATTGTACAGGGCTCTTTTCATAGGGGCTTAAAATCGCACAGAATGCTTTTATGTCGCAATCTTTCCTTGCATCGGATGTTCACCGCGCGGTGACCGGGGATACCCTTCCCCCTGCCGCCGCACACTGGCTTGCCCGGCAGGGGGCGGCTGGGCCCGCGTGTGCCATCCCCGGCGACGCCAGCGGGCGGCGTTACTGGCGTCTGCCGCGGGGTCTGATCTTCATGTACGCCCCGCCGCCCGAAGATATCCTGCCTTTTTTGCGGGTACAGCATCGATTCTCCCGCGCGAACCTGCCGGTGCCCAGGGTGTTGGCCGCCCGGACAGACCCCGGCTTTGTGCTGTTGGAAGATCTGGGCAAAACCGATCTCAGGGCGCTCCTGGATGCGGGCGGGGATGCGGATCGGTGGATGCAGCGGGCGATGGCCCTGATTCTCCGTTTGCAGCGGGCCGGGCAGGGACGGGTGGCGCTGCCCCCATTGCCGTCGTTTTCGACTGCCCGTATGAAGGACGAATCGACCCTGTTTACGGACTGGTATCTGGGCAGGCATCTTGGCATGATTCTGGACCGGTCGCAGGCAGATTTTCTGCAGGCACTTTTTGCCGTATTGCGGGAGAGCGCAGCCGCGCAGCCGCAGGTCTGGGTCCACCGGGATTTTCACGCGCGCAATCTCATGGTTCGGGAGGACACGGGGTTGCTGGCCATGATCGATTTTCAGGATGCCGTGCGCGGGCCGTGGACATACGACCTGGCCTCCCTGCTCTGGGATCGCTACTGGGACTGGGGACGGGCGCGACGGGATGCCTGGTCACTGGATTTTCTGGCGGCGATGTTTCGGCATGGCGCCGCCTTGCCATCGCCGGCCGACTTTCTGCTCAGTGTCCGGCGCATGGCGCTCCAGCGCAATCTGAAGATTCTCGGCATTTTCTGCCGCCTCGCGTACCGCGACGGGAAATCGGGTTATCTCGATTTCCTGCCGCGATTCTGGACCTATGTCATGGATGCCTTGGACGCCGACCCACAGTTGCGGTCTTATCAGGAGATTTTCGCCCCATGGCAGCCCCCATCACCCGTGCGATGATACTGGCCGCAGGTCGGGGTGAGCGGCTCCGGCCTCTCACCGATCATGTCCCCAAGCCCCTGCTGGAAGTTGCGGGTAAGCCGCTCATCGTGCGTCACCTGGAGTCATTGCTTGAGGCCGGCATTCAGGATGTTATCATTAACGTCGGTTATCTGGGCGACGCCATCATGCAAGCTCTGGGTACGGACTGGCGGGGACTGCGGATCCATTACAGCGACGAGCGCGGGGGCCGTCTGGAGACGGGGGGTGCCATTGTCCGTGCCTTGCCTTTATTGGGGGACGCGCCTTTTTTGCTGGTGAACGGTGATATTTGCACGGACTTTCCCTGGACCCGTCTCTGTCAGCCTTCTTCCGCGCGTGCGCATCTGGTGCTGGTGCCCAACCCGGTCCAGCACCCGCAGGGAGATTTTGCGTTGTCCGCCAGCGTGGTGGCTTTGGCGGGCGAAGAGCGTCATACTTACGCGGGTATCGCCCGTCTCGACCCAGAGCTGTTTCGGGAGTTTCCCGAGCAGCCGGCCCCTCTGGCGCCTTGGCTGCGGCGGTGGATTGCGGCGGGTCTGGTGGAGGGAAGTTTGTATCAGGGAAAGTGGACGGATGTCGGCACACCGGAGCGGTTGCGGATAGCTGAGCGTGATTGCGCAGAGGTCCCCGGTGGACTTTGACCCGGCGGCAGTGCAGGCTGCGGTTCATCTGGATGCCGGGTTGTGCCATCGCTGGCGCCGGGAGTGGGGTTTGCTCATGGACCTGGCGGTCTGGGGGGAGCTGCGCAGTACCCAGATCGGTTTGCCGGGCAAGCTGCGTAAACGAGTGCTGGAATTCGGAGAACGACTGCGCTCGTACGGCAGTGACCGGAGCTGGATTCCGCATCCTCGCGAACAGATCAAGAATGCCCTGAGTACCAGCCTGCAGACTCGGGAGTCCCTGGAAAAAGTCAGCGAAATCGCGGGGCAGTTCAGTAATGGTGCAGATATTGCCGCCTTCCGGACGGTGTGGGAGGCATTGAGCGCTGCATTAATGGCGGACATGGTGGCTCGCGAAGAGCTGCTTGTGCGGTTATTGAACCAGCAGTATCAGGAAGAAGTGTGATCCAACCTCATTCAGGTTAGCCAGCATATTTATGAAGATTGTTTATGCATTCGTCGTTATCGGTGCGCTTGCGCTTTTTGCCCTGCTTCTGTGGTGGGCGCGCGGTCAGGTGGGTGGCGCTGCCGCTCCCCGGGACAGCACGGGCTGGTACGCCCGGCATCCTGATGCGCTGGCTGCCGAAAACCAGAAATGCTGGAAACTGCTGCAGGACAGCTCTTTTGCAGACGTGGACAGGGTCATGGCGGCGCATCCCCACTGCCATGCGGTCTACGAAGCCCTCCAGAGCCAGGATCCACCCCATGTGGATTGACGATTGCTCATGCCTGCCCTGAACGTGACGCCGGAAACTCTGCTCATGACCGGTCGCGATGTGCTGCGCCTGGAAGCTGCGGCAGTGGCGGCACTGGAGGAGCGCCTCGACGCAGATTTCGTGGGAGCATGTGAACTTCTGCTGAACTGCTCTGGCCGCATTGTCGTTAGTGGCATGGGCAAGTCCGGGATTATCGCCAAAAAAATCGCGGCGACCTTGGCCAGTACCGGCAGCCCCGCTCTTTTCCTGCATCCCGCCGAAGGCAGCCATGGTGATCTGGGTATGCTGACTCGTCAGGATTGTCTGCTCGCGCTCTCCAATTCCGGAGAGACCGCCGAACTCCTCGCTATTCTGCCGGTAGTCAAGCGCCTCGCGGTGCCGCTGCTTGCCATGACCGGTAATCCGCAGTCTACCCTGGCGCGAACCGCTGCTGTCCATCTCAACTGCAGTGTGGCGCGGGAGGCCTGCCCCCTCAATCTGGCACCGACGGCCTCGACCACGGCAAGCCTGGCCATGGGTGATGCCCTGGCCATGGCGATCCTGCAGGCCCGTGGCTTTTCGGCGGACGACTTTGCCCTGTCCCATCCTGGCGGCAGCCTCGGCAAACGCCTGTTGCTGCGGGTTCAGGACGTTATGCACCGGGGTGATGCAATACCTCGTGTGGGGCTGGAGACACCGTTGCAGGATGCGATCCTGGAAATCAGCAGCAAGGGGCTGGGAATGACAGCGGTGGTCGATGCCGAAGACCGAGTGGTAGGAATTTTTACCGATGGCGATTTGCGTCGCGCCTTTGCCCAGCGTCAGAATCTTTGGGAGCAGCCCATGGCCGCGCTGGCGCATGCCCAACCGGCCACGATCGCCGCCGGAGCCCTTGCTGCCGAGGCCCTTGCACTGATGGAACATCATCGCATCGGCGCACTGCTGGTCACTGATAGCGGGGCACGGCTGATCGGCGCCCTGAATATGCACGATTTGCTGCGCGCAGGTATCGTGTGAACACCTGCATGTTGCCGGATGCGGCATTGTCGCAACGCGCCGCGCAGGTTCGTCTGCTGATGCTCGATGTGGATGGCGTATTGACGGACGGCCGCCTGTTTTTTGACGATGACGGCAGGGAAAGCAAGGCCTTTCATGTGCGGGATGGTTACGGCATCAAACTCTTGCAGGAATGTCACATCGAGGTTGCCGTCATAACGGCACGCTACTCTCCGACGGCCGCCTATCGCGCTCATGATCTGGGCATCAAGCGGATTTACCAGGGCTGTTCGGATAAAAACCTGGCCTACACCGAACTGAAAATCGCCCTTGGCCTGGATGATGCCGTTGTGGCCTATATGGGGGACGATCTGATCGATCTGCCCATTCTCACCCGCGTCGGCCTGGCGACGGCTCCGGCCGACGCGCACCCGGAGGTCGGTTGCCGGGTACACTGGCAGAGCGCACAGCGCGGTGGACGTGGCGCGGTGCGCGAACTCTGCGAACTGATTCTGCAGGCGCAAGGGCATTGGCCAGCAATCCTCGCCAGATCTGCCGGAGCTGAGCCTTGATCATCGGGCGACCGGAGGCCACGCCATGCCGCGCAAGGTGATGCCGCGACTCCGTACCCCGGGGCTGGGCATCTCTCTGCTGCTGCTGGTTCTCACGGCGCTGGTGTGGTGGTCCTGGCCGCAGCATCCCATATCCCTGCCGCAGATCGACTGGCATGGACAAATCCATAAGGGAGACCAGGCCGCCGAAGATGTGGTGATGCGCCAGTACACGGCGGCCGGAAACCTGGATTTGCTGGCCACTGCCCAGGCGGCCTATCATGTGCCGGGCGTCGATCAGACCGTGCTCAGCCAGGTTGCCGTCGAGCGGTTCAAACCCGGACAGCAGACGCATCTGCGTGCCGACCAGGGTCTGGTCGATGATCGCAGCCAGCGGATTACCTTATGGGGGAATGTGGTTGGCACCTTGCAACCAGACACCCGACTGCTCACCGAAAGGGTGTACTATGATCCGCAGACGGGCATCATTACGTCGCCGGAGCCGGTCCGCCTGGAGCGGGGGCGGGACTGGATGACCGGGGTGGGGCTCCGGGCTTCGGTAAAAACCCAAGAGGTGGACATCTTGCATGAGGTACGCGGTGCGTATATTCCTTAAGCGACTTTCATTCCAGCGCTACTGGCCGTTTCTGCTCGCAGTCCTTTCGGCCAGTGCCCTGGCCGCACCTATTGCGGAGCAGGGACTGGGCAAGGGCCCGATTCAGATCAGTGCCGATGCGCTGCATGGAGAAAATAAACCCCAGCAGCAGGCCGTCTATACCGGGAACGTGGTCATGACCCAGGGCGATGTGGTCGTACATGCCGATAAGCTCACCGTCGACGCGATTGCCGGCAAGGTGCATCAGGCTACGGCGGTGGGGAGCCCGGTCACCTTCACCATGTCCGCAGCGCAGCGCCACGGCTATGGCGACACCCTGGTCTACAAGCCTGGCAAGGGCGAGATCGTGCTCACGGGTAACGCCCATCTCTGGCAGAAAAAGAACGAGATCAGTGGGCAGCAGGTCACTTATTTCCTGCAGACTCAGCAAACCGCCGTCACCGCGGCACCCGGTAAGCGTGTGCAATCGATCTTTTATCCCGCTGCGGCGGGCCGCTCCGCTGGCGGTGGGAGGCCATGAGCGAACTGCTCCAGGCGCAATCGCTGTTCAAGTCGTACCGGCGGCGCGTCGTGGTGCGCGATGTCTCGGTGCAGGTGGCCACTGGCGAAGTGGTAGGGCTGCTCGGCCCCAACGGGGCAGGCAAGACCACGACCTTTTACATGATGGTCGGGCTGGTGCGTCCCGATCGCGGTCATATTTTTTTGCAGCAGCGCGATATTACCGCGCTGCCCATGCATGAACGCGCCCGTATGGGTCTGGGTTATCTCCCTCAGGAACCTTCCGTTTTCCGCCAGATGAGCGCCGCCGATAACGTCCTTGCGGTGCTGGAAACTTTGCCCCTGAGCCCCGTCGAGCGGCAGGAGCGTCAGGAACAACTGCTCAGTGAGTTACATCTTCATGCATTGCGTGACACCAAAGGACACAGCCTTTCCGGTGGTGAGCGGCGGCGTGTGGAAATTGCGCGGGCGCTGGCCATGAGTCCGCGTTTTATCCTGCTCGATGAGCCATTCGCTGGTATCGATCCTATTTCCGTGCTGGAAATTCAACGCCTGATCCGGGACCTGCGCGCGCGCGGCATCGGGGTTCTGATAACCGATCATAACGTGCGCGAGACGTTAGGCATTTGCGAGCGCGCCTATATACTGCATGATGGTAAAGTGCTGACGGCGGGCAGCCCGCAGGAAATCGTTGATGATCCCATGGTGCGGCAGGTTTACCTGGGAGATCAGTTTCAAATCTGATTTTGGGATATTATGAAACAAGGCTTAGAACTCAAGCTCGGCCAGCATCTGGCCATGACGCCGCAACTGCAACAGGCGATTCGTCTGCTGCAGTTGTCTACGGTCGATCTGCAGCAAGAGGTTCAAGGTATGCTGGAGAGCAACCCGCTGCTTGATGAAGAAACCGGAGACGAAGGCGGTGGCGGGCCGATCCCGGAGACCGTGGAACTTCCTTCCGAAGAGCGCCAGTTGGATCTGGCGGCTGAGAATATCCTGCCCGACGAGTTGCCGGTAGACAGCCAGTGGGACGACATCTTCGACATGGGAACCTCGGGCTCCGGTAATGGTTCCGACGAGGATCTGCCGGATTTTGAATCGCGCAACAGCCGCACCCAGAGCCTGCAGGACTACCTCCGCTGGCAGGCCGACATGACGCACTTCACTGCTGACGAACGCAACATGGCGGAGTTGATCATCGACGCCATTGATGAGCGTGGTTATCTCGCAGACAGCCTGGAAGACCTCGCCGCCACAATGAATGTGCAGGAGGATGCGCTGCTGGCCGTGCTGCTCCGTGTGCAGGACTTCGACCCGCCGGGTGTTGGCGCGCGCAATCTCAGCGAGTGCCTCCTGCTGCAGCTGAAGCAGATGGTGGAAAAAGATGACGCGCACGTGTTGCTGGCCCAGCGGATTGTGAAGGACCATCTGCAAGCCTTGGGCCGTCATGATTACCCGCGTCTGTGCACGGTGCTGGGCGTGGATGAAGCGGCATTGCGTGCGGCGATGGCGCTGATTTCCGCACTGAATCCCAAGCCCGGTGAAGATGTGGGCACCGAGAGCACCGAGTATGTGATCCCCGATGTGATCGTGCGCTGGGCCGGCAGCCGCCTGCGCACCGATCTGAATCCCGAGGCCATGCCCAAATTACGCATCAATCGTCACTATGCCGACATGGCGGGCGGGAAAGACGCGGCGCATAAATACATCCAGGATCAGCTTAATGAAGCGCGCTGGTTTATCAAAAGCCTGCAAAGCCGCCAAGACACCATATTGAAGGTGGCGCGCGCCATTGTCGAACGGCAGAAGGATTTTTTTGCCAACGGGCCCGAATCCATGCGGCCCATGGTTCTGCGTCACATCGCCGATGCAGTGGAAATGCATGAGTCTACGGTGTCGCGGGTCACCAACCAGAAATACATGATCACACCCCGCGGCCTCTACGAGTTCAAATATTTTTTTTCCAGTCATGTCGGTACCGACAGCGGGGGCTCTGCGTCGGCCACTGCCATTCGCGCGTTGCTCATCAAGATGACGCAGGCGGAAGACGCACAACACCCCCTCAGCGACGCGGAAATTGCCCGGGTGCTGGCCGATCAGGGCATTCAGATCGCGCGGCGAACGGTGGCCAAGTACCGCGAAGCGGCCAATGTCCCACCGGCGAGCCAGCGCCGTCGTTTGTGAGGGCGTGGGGCCAGGGTTTTTTGCTGGCGCCGTTGGCGTTACACTGAAGCCGGGGCGCACCGTGGGACGCGGGTGCGCATCATCACCTGGATAGGAGAACGCCATGCAGATTACCATTACCGGGCAGCACCTGGATTTGACGGATTCCATCAAAAACTATGCCGATGAAAAGATCGGGCGCCTTGGCCGTTACTTCGATCACGTCAGCAACGCTCAGGTGGTGCTAAAGCACCTCCCCCACGAAAAACTGAGCAACGTCGTGGACATTACGGTCAATGCTCCGGGGCACGTCTTCCATGCGGAGGTGCATGATGCCGATATGTACACGGGCATAGATCTGGTGGCCGACAAGCTGGAGGCGCAGGTGCGCAGTTACAAGGAAAAACTGCAGGATCGACGTAATGACCAACCCGCCGGTTTGGCGGCCATTGTTGAAGCCGACTGAGCCGTCATGACGACTCTGCCTCTTGCTCCGGCAAATATTTGTATGGATCCGCCCGTGGCTGATGCCGGTGATGTGCTGCGGACGCTGGCGGGAATCCTGGCAGGGTCTACCGGGTTATCGGCCGAAACGATTGCCGAGGCCCTGCAGAACCGCGAGGCGCAGGGTTCAACCGGTATCGGGCACGGCGTGGCTTTGCCCCATGCACGTCTAGAGGGCGTGCAGCAGACAGCCATCGCCGCGTTGCGCACGGCGCAGGGTATCCCGTTCTCGGCGCCGGACGGGGTCATCGTGCATCTTTTTATCGCAGTGGTGGTGCCCAAAGCGGCCGCGACCGCACATCTGGAGACACTTTCCGCGCTGGCCGCCCGCCTCGCCGTGGACGACGTGCGCGAAGGGCTGCTGAAAGCCCGGAATTCCGCAGAGTTTTTTCGCTTGTTGACCAATCCTGCGTAATTGGTACCACCAATCAGACTACGGGCAGCCGTGAGTGCCAGGTAAGGCGGAGATATGGAACGACAAATCAGCCTGCGTCGGCTCTTTGAGGATCTGCGCGGCGAACTGCAATGGCAATGTCTGTGTCAACCGGGTGAAGAGAATTACCTCGGCGGCGATCTGCTGGCGGAAGGCGATGCGGGTGGGGCGGCACTGGTCGGGTTTTTCAATTTTATCCGACCGTACCCGGTACAGATCGCCGGGGATTGCGAGCTGGCCTATCTGCGCGCCCATCCGCAGGCTATGGAGCAGTTTTTGTCCCCCAATTTGCGTCTGCTCATTATTTGTGAGGGCCAGACGCTGGATGAGCATTTTTATGGCGATCTGAACGCCCGCCATATCGCGGCGATGACGACGCCCGCGGCCGCCAAGGGGGTGCTGGCACGGGTGCAACACTACCTGCATCGGGAGCTGGCGGCCCGCCAGCAGGTGCACGGAGTGCTGGTCGATGTGCTCGGGGTCGGACTGCTCTTGCAGGGCGAGGTGGGAATTGGCAAGAGCGAGTTGGCGCTGGAGCTGGTGAGCCGTGGCCATCGCCTGGTGGCCGACGATAGCGTGCTTTGTATCCGAGAAGCCCCGAATATCCTGACGGGGCACTGTCCGGCGGCGCTGCAGAATTTCCTGGAAGTGCGCGGTTTGGGCATTGTCAATATTCGTGAATTCTTCGGTGCCGCCGCCATTGTGCGCTCCAAACGGATTCGGCTGGTTGTCGAAATCCGGGATATGAGCGATACGGAAATGGCGAATATCGATCGGCTGCAGGGTAAGGTGGATCACCTGGATATTCTTGGAATTCGGTTGCCGCGTTTGTGCCTGCCGGTTTCTGCGGTGCGCAATCTGGCGGTGCTGGTGGAAGCGGCAGCACGCAGCCAGTACGTGAAGGAGTCCGGCGGCGATATGCTGGCGGACTTCGAGGCGCAGGTACTGCAGAATGTCGGAGAAGAATGATGGCGGAGCGGGACTTTATCATTGTCAGCGGCCTGTCCGGCTCTGGAAAATCCACGGTTCTGCAGGCCCTGGAGGATCAGGGCTATTATTGCGTCGATAATCTGCCGGCCACCTTGCTGGTGGATTTCGGAGCCCAACTGGCGCGGCGGGACGCCAGTTCCATGCTCGCAGCGGTGAGTATCGACGTGCGTAACCGCGAGTTTCTCGCGGCTCTGCCACAAGCATTGGCCGATCTGCGCCAGCGTTACGCTCTGTGCCCGCGCATCCTTTTCCTGGAAGCGGATGAGGGTACGTTGCTGCGCCGTTTCAGTGAAACCCGCCGTCGTCATCCTCTCACCGATGACCTCGCGGCAGCCTTGGGCGAATCGCTGCTCACGGTGTTGCGGCGTGAACGCGAGATGGTCCAACCCCTTGCCGATGTGGCGGATAAGCGCCTCGATACCTCCCAGATCAACACCCACCAGTTGCGTTTGCGGGTGCAGGCATGGAGTCTGGCGTCACGCCATTACAGCGGGCTGGTTTTGCTGCTGCAGTCTTTTGCCTTCAAGAAAGGCCTTCCCCTGGATTCCGATTTTGTTTTTGATCTGCGCGCGCTGCCCAATCCACATTACGATCCCGAACTCCGGGCCCTGACCGGTCGTGACGCGCCGGTGCGGGATTTCCTGGAAAAATCTCCCGAAGTGGCCCGTTCCTTCGTCTCCCTGCGCACGTTCCTGCAGACGTGGCTGGCGCCTTTTGCACAGGAGCACCGTAACTATGTGACGGTTTCTCTGGGTTGTACCGGGGGACAGCACCGCAGCGTATATATGGTGGAGGCATTGGCCCGCCTGCTGGCCGGAGAAGGGCAGCGCGTCCTGATCCAGCATCGGGAACTGGGCATTACGGAGACGCTGACATGATTACCATCGTGCTCCTGACCCATGCCGGTATGGGTCAGGCCTTTGCAACCGCGCTCCGGCATATTTTCGGGACCATGCCGCCGGCGCTGGAAGTGCTGGAAATTCTGCCTGATCAGCCGCCTGAGGAAGGTCGGCGGCGCTTGTGGAGCTTGCTGGAGAAAATGCCCGAGGGCGATGCCATGCTGATCTTGAATGATCTTTACGGAGCCACTCCCGCCAACCTCATTCCAGCCATTCTCCCGGAAGATCGGGTGGCGGCGGTGAGCGGCCTGAATCTCGCCATGCTTCTGCGTGCCTTGTCGCGGCGCAGTGAAGGATTGGCGGCAGCGCGCCAGGGCGCCCTGGAGGGTGGGGTCCGCGGTGTCGTCGATATCCTCGCGCGCCGGAATACACCAGAATTGCGGGAGGGCTGAGTGTCCATCTGCGGCAACCGCCTTGTGGTCCGGGCTGGCGTCGCGCGCTATGCTTTCAGCGTGGCCGCTTTATTTTCATTCACCGAGGGAAGCAAGGCGGGGGGCCTGTGACACTGCGTGTAGACTATCCTATTATCAATCGGCTCGGTCTGCATGCGCGACCGTCGGCTAAATTCGTCAGCCTCTCGGCACGTTGTCCCTGTGCGGTCTGGCTGGAGCGGGATGGCCAGAGAGTCAATGGTAAGAGCATCATGGGGCTGATGACCCTTGCCGCGGCACAGGGGACCATTCTGACCTTGGAAACCGATGGTGAGGGAGAACAGGCCTGTGCCGATGCCCTGCTTGCCCTCGCGGCGGATCGTTTTGGTGAAGAATCATGAGCTTTGAACTGGCGGGAGTTGGTGCCTCCGGAGGCATCGCCATCGGTACGGCGCTGGTGCTCGAGCCCACCACCCTCGATATTCCCGAGCACCTGTTGCCGCCTGAGGCCATAGAGCCGGAAGTGCTGCGCCTCCGCGCCGCCCTGAGCAGCGCCCGGGACGAGTTGTTGGCCGTACGCGACGCCATCCCGGCTGACGCCCCGCAGGACACCCGCCTTTTTATCGATGCGCATCTTCTGATGCTGGACGATCCCGCCCTGCGCGAACGACCCCTGCGCTCCATCCGTGATGAACATCGCAACGCCGCCTGGGCTATCCAGTTGGAGCGAGAGCGGCTGCTGGAGATTTTTGACCGTATGGAAGATCCTTATCTGCGTGCCAAGCGGGAGGATATCATTCAGGTAACCAACCGGGTGTTACGCTATCTGATCGGCGTAAAGACACCCACCCTGCAGAGCGCCGAGGGGCAGATCATCATCGCGGAAGATCTGACGCCCGCCGATACGGTCTTGATGAAGAAAGACAAGGTGCTTGCCTGGGTAACCGACTTCGGCGCCGCAAACTCCCATTCCGCCATTCTTGCCCGCAGTCTTGGCCTGCCGGCCGTGGTGGGTATGCACTCGGCGACGCGCCTGCTGCGTAGCGGCGACGTGGTGATCGTCGATGGCGATCAGGGTATCCTGCTGGTTGCGCCGGACGCCCTGATTTTACGGCAGTATCAGGCTTTGCAGGAACAGCGGCAGCGGCGCCGGCGGCTGCTGGAGGAGCAGCGCGATCTGCCCGCCATAACCGCAGACGGGGTGTTCATCCATCTGCGCGCCAATATCGAGTTACCGGATGATACGGATATGGTGCGGCGCATCAATGCGGATGGTGTGGGCCTTTACCGCAGCGAGTTTCTCTTCATGAATCGTCCGGACATTCCGGATGAGGAGGAGCAGTTCCTTGCCTTTGCCCGGGTAGTCGAACAGATGGGGGGTGCGCCGGTGACCATCCGCTCTCTCGACATCGGTGCCGACAAGGGGCTGCGCAGTGATGATGCAGGAGTCCACGCCGCGCTCAATCCGGCTCTGGGCTTGCGCGGACTGCGGTTTTGTCTGCGGCGCCCGGAATGGTTCCGTCCGCATCTGCGCGCCATTCTTCGCGCCTCGGCACTGGGACCGGTGCGGCTCATGCTCCCCATGCTCAGCAGCATGGGACAATTGCTGCAGACCCGGGCGCTGGTCAGCGAGTTGCAGGCCGAATTGCGCACCGAAGGGCACGCCTGTGACGAGGAGATGCCGCTGGGTATCATGGTGGAAGTGCCGGCTGTGGCGATGGCTGCGCACTATTTTGCCGGGCAGGCCGATTTTTTTTCCATCGGCACCAATGATCTGATTCAGTACGCGTTGGCAGTGGATCGCGGCGATGACGACGTCAACGATCTTTTCGACCCGCTGCACGCTGGGGTGCTGGCGATGATTCAGTACACCATTGCCGCCGGTCACGCCCGGGGTATCCCCGTAGCGATGTGTGGTGAAATGGCGGCAAACCCGGCCTTTACGGTGTTGCTGCTGGGCTTGGGCTTGCGTGAATTCAGCATGTATCCCGGTGCCATTCCCGAGGTCAAGGAGGTGATCCGACAGACGACCATCGCGGATGCCGAAGCCCTGGCCGCACGCGCGCTTTCCGGGGAATGGCCGGTGTCGATGGGGGTCAGACATAGCTAGGCCGACCTTGCATCGGAGGATGGCGGCGGTTTTCATTCTGCTGATGCTCGTCGTCCTGGGTGGGGTGTTTTTCTGGTTCGCGGGTGGTCCGCGCTACGCTGTCGAGGAGTTTTTGGCGGGGCGCCTGCGGCAACCGGTGTATCTTGCCGCCAATCCTGGATGGCATTGGGGAAAGCAGGAACTGCGGATCGTGTTGCCGGGCCTGCGCCTTGGCCCGACGGATCTCCCCCTGTTCAGCGCAAGCCGGATCACCGTTGCGTTGCCCTGGCGTGCCCTCCTGCACGGGCGGGTGCAGCTGCAGCGGATCGAGTTGGATACACCCGTATTGAACGCGCCTTGGACCGGCGCCGCCAACGCGAGCGGTGCGGCACTCTCCCTGCCGGGAAGGGTGGTGGTGCGCGATGGCACACTACGCTGGTCCGGTGTGGCGGGACATACACTGTCTTTGACCGCTGTGCATGGCCAGGTGTTGGCAGACGGACCCAGCCGTTTGGTCGGTGACTGGCACTGGCGGGATAAAACGGGACGCTGGCATTTTGCGGCGGGGATGACGTCCGCACCGACGTTGCAGGCGCGCCGCATTTCTTTGCTGGTGGGTACAGCCCGTGATCCAGCGCTGTTACAGGTGGGCATTCCGACACTCCAAAGCGTCTCCGGCGAGCTGGTCCTGCCGACGATGCGCGCCCGCTGGCAGGAGCAGAAGCAAGGCAGTGCGCGGCTGGATGTGCAGGCGTTGCATCTGAATATGGCGCAAGGCCGGCTCGCGATGCAGCAAGGCGCACTGACCGTGGGGAATGACCTGTCGCTCCAGATCCGCGCGGTGGCCCTCAACTGGAAGAAGTTGCAGGGCCACCTGGCCTATCAGGTGGCCATCCGACACTTGCCCCGGATAGCCGCGCGCTGCGGGCTGTCCCTGCCGAAGTTGACCGATCCCGGTGCGTTGCAGCGATTGACGTCGACCGGCGCCATCCGGCTGGACAGCCCCCACTTTCAGTGGACCGTCGCTCAGGGTGATCTGGACAACAGCGCCTGGAAGGGCAAAATATCCGGGACCTGGAAACCGCTGGCGATTCAGGTCCACCTGAGCGTGGCGCAACTCGATCTGGGTCATTACCTGCCCGCTCCCCGGCCGGGCAAGGCAGTGATCTTGCCGGCGTTGCCGCAACAGTGGCCGGTAACGGGCGAAGTCCGCATCGCCCAACTGCGCTGGGGAAAGTTCCGCGCCCAAAATCTGGTCATCCGCAGTGCCGCCTCGGCGGCGCAGCCGTGATCCCTATCGCGGAACCCCTGCTGGCCTGGTACACCCGCCACGGCCGCCATGATCTGCCATGGCGGCAGACCCGCGATCCCTATCGTCTCTGGCTCGCAGAAATCATGCTCCAGCAAACCCAGGTGGAAAGCGCCAAGCCGTATTACGTCCGCTTTCTGCAGGCCTTGCCGAACTGGCAGGCACTGGCAGCGGCACCCCAGGATCGGGTGCTCGCCCTGTGGAGCGGGCTCGGTTATTACGCCCGTGCCCGCAACGCCCAGCGCGCCGCACAGACGGTGATGACCGGCTTTGCCGGCCACTTTCCCGACACACTGGAAAAGGCCATCACCCTGCCGGGAGTGGGGCGTAGCACCGCAGCGGCGGTGCTGGCCAGCGCCTTTGGGCACAGACAGGCGATCCTCGACGCCAATGCCCGGCGCGTGCTCATCCGTAGCCATGCCATAGATGCGGATCCGAAGGCCGCTGCGACTCAGCAGTGGCTCTGGACACTGGCCAGCGCCCTTACTCCTGAGGATGCCCATGGCTACAATCAGGCCATTCAAGACCTTGGTGCCATGATCTGCACCCCCCGCCAGCCGCGCTGCCCGGATTGCCCTTTGGCCAGCCGCTGCAAGGCCCATGCCCAAGGACGCAGTCATGCCCTGCCCGTGACGGTTCACAGGCCTACAAAACCACAGCGCCGTGCCTTTTTTCTCTTGGCCGCGGATATGGAAGGACGGATATTGCTGGAAAAACGGCCGGATTCCGGTATCTGGGGCGGCCTCTGGTGCCTACCGCAGGCGACGCCCGACAGCGGCGAACTTTCCATCCTTTGCAACGAACCCCCTTCTCCGCTGGAAGACACCCCCGCCATACGACAATCTTTGCAGGAGGCATGGTCGCGCCGTTTGCGGCTGGATCTCCGGTTGACGGCGCTGGGGGAAGAACAGCGACATGTTTTTACCCACTTCCAGTTACGTTTTCGCTGTGCGCATGCGCGCGTTTTGGGTGGCGCTGTTGCGGATTCGGGCGCCACTCTGCGCTGGTATCGCCCCGCAGACGCCCTGAAGCAAGGTTTGCCCACGCCCGTTCGGCGGATTCTACGGAATCTCGGCGGCGGTCGCTGATGCTCGAATTTCCGGATCCGCCACCCGCCCGGAAGGTAACAGACGAATGATTTCAGCCCCCAGACACTCTACCCCCATAGAGGTGATCCGGGCAGAACGCGCAATGGAACAGGTATCCGCACTTGCCTGCGTGCGCCAGATGAAGCCATCCGTGAGACTTTCCGGGGTGCCCATTTGCCGGTACACAGACGGCATGATGGGGACATGATCGCCGTACCAGGCAAATATCCCGCCGCGCGGTCCACGGCCCAAGGTATCCCGGATCATCCCGGCCATGTGGTCGGCGTTCATCAGATGGCGCATATAGACCGTGAGATCCCGGCACGAATCGGGGATGCCCGTGGCGTAGAACAGGTCCTCATCACCGTCACGTGGCGACTCCAGATGCAAGGGGCCGTGATTCTCCATGGTTATGCAAAAGATGAATAGTGGTTTTTCTATCACCGACGAAATAATATCCCGGACTTTATTGGCGATCGCGATATCGCCTGTATATTGGCCATCCTTATCGCCAGGTGAAAACTCACGAATATCGATAAATCGGCTGAATCCGATCTGTGGATAGATATTGTGGCGGTTATAGAAGCTTGCCGGATATGGATGAACGCAGATGGTTTCATAACCCAAATCTTGCAGATGGCTTGCCAGGGACGTAAAGCCGCGTAGGGCGAGCTTTCGGTAAGGGTTAAAGCGGTGAACGCCGATATCCGATTCGGCCAATCCCGACAGAAAACCAAACTCCGTACGCACTGTGTTGGCGCCCCATGCAGGCACCTGCACCTTCCCGGCCCAAATGGCCTCCCGCTCGATCTGCGCGAATCCTGGGAAGAGATCCTGGCGGACCTGATCATAAAAACGATCGGCACGAAAGAACGATTCACTCTGCACGACAACGATATTGGGTAGCGTGGGCGGATCGATTGTTGGTACCCGTAGATCTGCGAAGGGGGTGCTGATATGACAGGGACCATGTTCTTCCTTGGCATAGAACCAGATGCTGCCATAGAAGCCAAGCGCATTCATGTCCACCATCGGATCATAGCTCAGCGTCTGTTTTCTCCTGCCCCCCCAAAAAATCAATGCTGCCGCAAGCAGGAAAAGTGCGCCCACATACTCCCCGAAATCCATCCAGCCCAAGCTTTCGGGCAGAGGGTGCTCAAAGGTAAAACCAACATAAAGCGCAAGGGCAAAGACCAAGATTGCGGCGATGCCCCGGGTAAGGCCCAGAAAGGGCAGGTATAAACGCGGGTGCCGGATGGCATCGGTAAAGTAGTCGAAGTCCTGATAGGTAAAGGGTTCACGCAACGATTCGTATTTGGCGTTGTTGACCATAACCACCAGAAAAAGCAAGGCCGTGGTAATCGTGAGCGCGAACCATGGCCTTTCCACTATGGCCAGGATGAGCCCATAGAGCGCCAAATAAATGCCCCCTTGCAGCACATGGGTAAAAAATGGGCGCCGCCAAAAAACCCGTATGCGAGGCCGGAGGATCCACTCCAGGGCATAGGACAGTATGTAGCCAAGGAGCAGGGGCAAAGCAAGCCATAAAAGCTGCCGCTCATCCATGATAGCCCATCCCGCGGACGATGCGTTGGGAGATCGCTTCCGGCAGCACGGCGAGCCACCATGTGCCAAAGTTCAGGGGAAAAGGAAAGCTGATGCGCCCCCGATTGGCGGCCAACTGCCGCTTGATGAGACGCGCGGCGCGTTCCGGCGTCCATAAAAAGGGTTTTGGCCCTGGCATGGCACGACACATGGCGGAATCCACGTAGCCGGGCATGATGACATTCACGGCAACTCCCTGCGGGGCAAGCCAGCCCCGTAGTGCCTCTCCAT
Organism: Acidithiobacillus ferrooxidans ATCC 23270; assembly: GCF_000021485.1. Taxonomy (NCBI): domain Bacteria; kingdom Pseudomonadati; phylum Pseudomonadota; class Acidithiobacillia; order Acidithiobacillales; family Acidithiobacillaceae; genus Acidithiobacillus; species Acidithiobacillus ferrooxidans. Next base: position 2,707,736 of record NC_011761.1, on the reverse strand, counting down.
AGGCCTTGATAGCTGCCTTCGAGGCACAATAACTGGGCGTGACCGGCAACCCAAAGTAACCCGCCAAAGAGCTCAACAAGGCAATCTGCCCCTGTCCCCTCTGGCGCATGGCCGGCAGTGCGGCATCCACCAACACCATCGTGGCGCGCAGGTTGATGTCCATGAGTGCCGCGCTGTCCTCCCAGCGCTCGCCATCTCCGTTGCGGCCGATATTGGTATTCATGCCGGCATTGGAGATGACCACATCCAGCGGATCCGTCATTCCGCTATCGGACACCCAGTCTCTCAGGATGCCGCTATCGCGAATGTCAAAGGAACATTGCGTGACTCGGGCGCCACGGTCCCGGCACTGGCCCGCAACGGCTTCTAGTTTTTGCGTATTCCGGCCGTGCAAATGAAGGGTTATACCGGGTGTGGCGTAGGCCAGGGCGAGGGCGGAGCCGATGGCGCTGGTTGCGCCGGTGATAAGGATGCTTTTGGGATGTCGATGCGGCATAAGAGTTCCTCTAGTGGGGACTGAACAAGTTCCAGGCGATCCACTGCAGTATCCAGAGCCAGGTCCATTCCGGCACGGCAATAAAATCCGCCATTGATTTGTGTGGTATGGATGAGCACGCGCCTGAAAGCGCTCCATAACTCCGGGTCTGGCGCGTCAGGGGCATTCCAGAACAGATCCAAGGGCATTTCACTCGTCAGACCTGGCAGATGATAAACGGGGTCGGCCAGCGCCAATACGGGTTTTCCTAAATTGAGGGCCCAGGTACCCACCGTGCTATTGATGGTGACGACCCCCTTGCTGTGCTCCAGCAGCAGTAGCAGATCACCGTAATCGTAATAGTGCACGCGACGGGCGATGCCCAGTTTGGCGGCGAGCTCCGCAACGAATGGCTCATAGGCCTGCATGCCGGGATCGAGGGGATGATTTTTTACCACCAGATGCAGATCCCGATCCCCATGGGAGGCAAAAGAGGTCAACGTCGTGGTGATAAACTCATACATATCGCAAAAGCTGGAATGACAGGTGATCTGGCTGTCACTATAGAGTTGAAGTGGTAACAGAAAATAGGGTTTGCCTTGCCGCACAAAGTCATAAGTCGCAGCCAAATCTGTCTTCAATCTTTTTTTGATGCGCGGGAAGCGCCGGATATACCAGTAATATTCGCGTATGGGATGGACGGGCGCATGGTGCCGATAACCCCGAAAAGCAATGGGATTGAAGATATCTCCCGCGTGATAAAAAACATCACGCATCGCGCGCAGTCGAAAATTACCGGGGAACTCCCTTCCCTCCGGGCCCAAGGGCGCTTGCGCCACCACTTGGCGGTACCAGTGGGGATCTTTGGGAAGCTGGGAGTGCTTATTGACCCCGCCACGCTCCATGGTGATCCAGTAGGGGCGTAGATAGCCCTCCTCGAAGACATGGACGGTGATGCCGCGTTCCTGCGCAAGGGCGATTGCGGTTTGATGGATAGGCCGGCGGTCGCCGAAGAGAACGATATCGGTAATGTGATGATCCCCAAGATACCGGTTCAGAAAAGGCCCCAGCTGATCCACCTTGCCGCGAAACGCTACTGCTGGCCGAGGCCACCAGTAGGCCACATCTCCCGCGCAGAAGTTGATCCGGAACACGTTCCGGCCACGTTCGCGCAAGCGATCGGAGAGCAGTGCGAAAAAGGGGCTGGCGACGCCTTGCAGAAAGAGAAAATTTTTCATCTCACGCCTACGACATGGCGCAGGACCATGCGAAACCCTTTTCGCCACAAGGGGGTGCGGCGGTCAGGGGCGTGTTCCCGCAGCGCACCCAACCCCGCGATGGCCTCCTCGGGTCTGCACAGGGTTTTGGTCAGGGGATGCAGATAGCGTGGATAGAGTATCAGCACTGCGGCCACCAGTTCATCCAGGGATCGCCGGCGGCGACGCCGCGCCACCGGAATGCGGTCATCGGTCAACCCCCAACCACTGTAGAAAGGCACTCCATGGCAAGTCACCGGTTTGGCGCGCAAAAGGGCTTCGAAGCCCGTGGAAGAGGTCAGCACGTGCACGGCATCCACTGCCTCCAGCAACGCATGCATGGATACATCCGTCACCACTTCGTCGCAATAACCGGATGCCTCCCCCTCATCCGCGCCCGGGCGGCGCAAGCGCGCCACCACGTCGGGGTGGGGTTTGTACACCAGATAACTGTCGGGATGCTGCGCACGCACCTGCCGCAAGAGTTGCATGTTGGTGCGAATGGAAGCACACCCCAGAAGGATGGATGCGTCGCTCTCCACCTGCCCCGGCACCAGGATGACATGGCGCGCATGAGGCGGTCGACGCCAGGTGATGCCCCCAACATTATATTTGGTGAGACCCCTGGTCACGATGTGCTTTCGAAGCCACTGCGCCCGTGCCAAAAGATCGGAATTCATTTCAAAATGTTGCAGCAGAGTTTCCAGATCCGAGGGGCGACGGGCGTCGTAATATAGCCCGGAATGGTCAAAGACATAGGAAATCGGAGGAATCAGGTCTGCCCCCAATCCCACCGAGCGGAGAAACCCATCCTCTACCCGGATGACCTTGCGCTCGTCCTGCCCCCCCATATCGCTATTGCCCCAGAGCAAGAGATTGCTGTGCGGAGGCGCGCTTTCGATGTGTTCTATGAAGTGGAGCCGGGTTCCTGGTAAAAAGGCCCGCAGACTCCGCCTTTTCCAAGGCGAGAACCCTACCGCATACAGTATCGACGGCATTTCGTGGTCTTGCAGGTTATCCATTCGCTGCTCCTGCATGGGCTATCAGAGCCATTTCAAAAAAACGGCGGTCTTCCCCTTCGGCAATCGGGTCAGGCACGCAAGTCTTCGGCCAGAATCGTCATCGTCTCATCAATATCTTCCAGCGTATGCTCGGAACTCAGAAAAAAGCGCAGGCGTGCCTGCCGCTCCGGGACGGCTGGATACAGGATGGGCTGCACATGAATCCCTCGCTCCAGCAGCCAATTGGAAAGGCGCACCGCGCGCAGGGAACTGCCGGTTATGACCGGCACAATGGCGTTGCCGGTGCTGGCGCCTGTTTGCAGGCCAACGCCGCGTGCCTTCTCCAAAAAATACCGGCTTCGCTGCTGCAAGGTGCTCACCCTTTGTGGTTCCGCCTGAAGCACCTGCAAGGCCGACAAGGCGGCCGCCGCCACGGGTGGCGCCATACCGACGCTATACAAAAATCCGGGGGCCAGATAACGCAGGTTTTCGACGAGGGCCGATGCCCCCGCAATATAGCCGCCACAGGCCGCCAGCGCCTTGCTGAGGGTGCCCATCCAGATATCGACGTCCTTCGGGTCCAGGTCAAAGTGCTCACGGATCCCCATCCCGTGGCGGCCCAACACGCCGAAGGAATGGGCCTCGTCGACCATCAGCAAGGCCCGATGCCGATGCTTGATCTCGATAAACCGGGGCAGGTCGGGGTAATCCCCATCCATGCTGTAGATACCCTCGACAACGACCAGGACGCGCTCCGCCTGACGACGCTGTTGCGTCAGGATCTGCTCCAAGGCCTCCAGATCGTTATGGGGAAAGCACAGGCGCTTGGCACCCGCCAGGCTGATGCCCTGGATAATGCTGTTATGGGCGTATTCATCATGAAGAACGAGATCGTTCGGCCCAAAAAGATAACCGATGCTGGTGACATTGGTGGCATGCCCGCTCACCATCACAATGGCGTCGTCTACGCCATAGGCCTGGGCAATGGCCCGCTCCAACTGCGCGTGCAAGGGCCGCTCTCCAGAGACAATGCGGCTCGCGGACACGGAAGTTCCATAACGGTCGATGGCCTCCTTAGCCGCGGCGTTGACCAGCGGATGCCCAGACAGACCCAGGTAATTGTAACTGGCGTAATTGACCACGGTTTTTTCCACTATCCGGCTGTGGGCCGAAGCGGTGCCCTCATGCACCTTGAAAAACGGGTTTTCTACACCGAAACGCGCAGCACCTTCCTGCAGCAGGCGCACCTGCTGGTAGCCCGGGTGCAGATCCCAGCGGTAAAACCGTTCCGGAATACCGCTCTCCACGACAGTACGTACCGGCGTTTGCTCCAACTGCGTCAGGCGCCTCTCCAAAGTTTTCTGGATCAGCCGATCCTTGATCTGTGCCGTCAACCCCCTGGCCCCCTGCCCCATCTCAGCGCCCCTCCCCATTCATGACCCATCCATCCAGGGCTGGTGCCTGGGCCTCGACGCCGTGCAGCCCCGCCAGTCGGCGCACATCTTCCTCGTCCATCGCCGCGACCTGCGGATCTTCACCTGAGCCTTGTCTCTTGCGCAACTCCTGAAGCACGCGATCGGCGAGTCTGGCCGGCGTTGGTCCTTCGGCGAGCAGCAGGGAGGGGAGCTTGACGCCCAGGCGCTGTTCCAGCGCCAAGGCCAGTTCCACGCCCATGAGGGAGTCCAGACCGATTTGGGACAGGCTCTGGGCAGCTTCGATCTTTTCCATGGGCAGGCGCAAAATCTCCGCGACTTCCCGACGGAGGAGATCCGTGATGGCGGAGACCGCCTCGTCATCCGGCAGAGAGAGCAGGTATCCGCACAGATCCTCGTCGGTGGAATCCGCCGACTCGTCATGACCCATGTCCAGATTCCACGGGGAGAACTTGGGGGACTGCGCGATGGGCAGAAAACGGCGAATCGCACGCCAATCCCAATCCACCACCGCATCGCCGCTCACGTCCCTGGCCAGGATCTCCTCGAGCCAATCCAGGGCCGCCCGCGACGACATGGGGGCGCTGCCCAGACGTTGCTGCAGGGCCTCCTTGGTCTTGTTGTTGCGCGCCAAAAAACCCACATCGCCAATGGCGCCCCATAATATGGCGGTGGCCGGCAAACCCTGGGCGCGCCGCTGCCGGGCCAGGGCTTCCATCCAGGTGTTCGCGGCCACGTAATGGGCCTGCCCTGGGTTCCCCAGAATCGTCGTCACCGAAGAATAGAGCACGAAAAAATCCAGGGGTAGGGTTTGGGTGAGGTGGTGCAGATGGAGCGCGCCCTGTACCTTGGGGGCCAAGACCCGCTGGATTTGTTCCTCGCTGAGGTTCTGCGCCAACGCGTCGTCGATGACTGCCGCGGCATGGATGACCCCCCGCAATGAACCCAATTCCAGCGCTATGCGCGCAAAAAGATCGGCCAACTGGGTGGGATCGGTGACATCGCAGCGCAACGCCAGGATCTCCACGCCCCATGAGCGCATGAGGGTCATCGCCTCCTGGGCATGCCCATCCATCCGGCCGGATCGCGAGATCAGCACGAGCTTGCGGGCGCCGCGCTCCGCCAGGCGTCGTGCCGTTTCCAGACCAAAACCGGAAAGCCCCCCGGTCACCAGATAGACCCCATCCGCGGCAAGCTGCAGCGGTTCGCCACGGAGGCGGTTATCATTCACCACAGGGAGCAGGGGCTCCTCCATGGTCACCACGATCTTGCCGATCTGGCGTGCCTGCTGCATATGACGGAAGGCCGGGACGACCGAGCGGGCCGGAAAGCAGGTATAGGGCAGCGGAAAAAAATCCCCAGCGGCAAAACGCTCCATGACCCGGCCAAACATTTCCTGGGTCAGCGTGGGGCGTAGCTGCATCAACTGATCCGCGTCGATCCCGAAGTAACTGAGGTTATTGCGGAAAGGGCGCAAAGCCATGGCCGTGTTTTCGTAGAAGTCGCGTTTGCCCAGTTCCAGAAATCGCCCGAAGGGACGCAATATCTGCAGATTGCGGCGAATGGCCTCACCGGAGAGACTATTGAGCACCACGTCTACTCCTTCCTGGTTCGTGTCTCGCCAGATCTCCTCGGCAAAGTCGTAAGACCGGGAATGGTACAGATGGCTCACCCCCAAGAGGCGTAGAAAATCCCGCTTCTCGGGCGAGCCCACCGTGGCATATACTTCGGCGCCCCGCCACTGGGCCATCTGAATCGCAGCGATACCCACGCCACCCGCGCCGCCATGGACCAAGACCCGCTCCCCCGGCTGCAAGCGAGCCAGTTCCATCAAGGCATACCAGGCGGTGAGAAAGGCCGTCGGGATCGTGGCCGCGGCCTCCACACCCAGATGCTCGGGCAGCCGCGTGACCGCATAGCCCTTGGTGACCACATGGGTGGCGAAGCTGGCGGGAGCAAAGCCCACCACTCTATCGCCCGGCGCTACATGGGAGACTCCTTTTCCCACTCGACCGACCGTCCCGGCGAACTCCAGTCCCAGGCCCGGCCCTGAAAAGCCGTTTTCCAAGGCTTCATCCGACAGCATCCCCAAGGCGTACATCACGTCCCGAAAATTCAAGCCCGTGGCGCCGACCAGCACCTCCACATCGTCTTCCGCCAGGTCCGGAGGGTTAAAACGTGCCCAATGAAGATTGCGTAACTGCCCCGGCGCGGCAAAACGCAGTTGCCGAGGCGCTCTGGTCGTGATCTCCAGGGCGGGTTTCTCCCGCACCCGCGGTGCGTACCTGCCCCCATGTCCGTCCAGAACGATTTCCGTCTCGCTATCGGGACAGACGCATTCCCGCACGAGATGTTCCAGCAATGGGGGGGTGGGCCCGCTCTCGGTCAGGTCCAGCACGCGCAGGGCGAGCTCCGGCAGTTCGTTTTGCAGGGTTCGCGCAAAGCCGGTGAGGCCCGCTCCGTGGAGGGGTTGCACCATCCCATCCGTCATGGCGGGCGGCAGGGGAGAAGGGTACAGTGTCGATAGGCCATGACGGGTGAGCACCCATACCGGGGGTGGCTCCTCCTGGCCCAAGGCCCACTGGCTGAGGGTGCGCAGACTCTGGCATTGCTCCCCCAGCAAGCGGCCCACGGACATCTCGTCCGGGGCCGGAAAGAGTCCGGGGAAATACAGGACACCCTCCCAAGCACCCACCTCTTCCCTGAACAGAACGCGCAGGGAATCTTCCAGTTCCTGCACGCTCGCCGCCTCCAGCGTGATCGTTCTGAAGCCTTGCTGGGCAAATCCCCATTTCAACGCCGCCATCCAGGGGGACTGGTGGTCATCGCCGCACGCCTTGTCCCCCACCAATAGCCACCGGCCCTTGCCGCCCGGCTCGGTCTGGGCAGTCGGAAGGGCATCCTCACTTTTCCTGGCGAGAAGCAGGTAGGGACCCGTGCGCAGCGCATTATCCTGGTCCAATGATCGAGCGTCCACGAAGCCCATCTGCTGCAAATTCGCCTGCAGTTGGGCTTCGGTCAGAGACTGTCCGGCGTCGGCATCCCGACACTCCGCCAGGGCCGACATCCAGGGCTCAGGATGCACGCCCAACAAAAACAGCAACCCCTGGGGCGCAAGGCAGTCCTGGGCCATATGGATCATTTGTGCGGTGGTATCCGCATCCCCGTCCACCTGCATCCAGGCGAAATGCACGGTGGGCCGTGGGTCTGGCGCGGATAAGGTGCCCGCCGCGGGAATGGCCAGGGATTGCCATTGGGCCTCGCGGGCCATCTCCGCCTGGGACTCCAGAATCTCTGCGCCGGGACCCGCGTAGTACAGGTCGCAGCGATTTTCCCCGGAAAGGGCCTCCGCCACCTGCACTATCCAATCAGGCCCATGGGCGTTGATCTCCATGATCCCCAGGCGGGAGGAGGGGGCTAGTTGGGCGCATCGTTCCTGCATAAAACGCGTGACTGCCGCGTGGATGGGGCCATCGATGGTTTGCAGGATAGTCCTGACCCAAAGGTCGGGATCCAGGGGCGGTGCAGCCGCGCGATCATCGTCCCCATCGTTCGCGGAAGAGGCGGCAAGCGCCATGCCCGCGCGCCCCACCTGTAGGGTGAGGGCAGAGAATTCCGGATAGTCCCGAATCAAGGTCACCCAAATCTGCCCGGCGGAAATGGGCTCTTCGTCAGCAAATGCAGGCATGGTCTCTGCTACGGCCTCGCCCCAGCTCTCGCGCAGAAATGCCTGGAGCAGCGCGTCCAGAAGGGGTGCATATTCGTCCCGATAGCGGCCCAGGGCATGCTGAACGTCCCCCCTCCCCAGAGCCGCCTGCAATGCCTCCGCCAGCGCCGCGACGGGCAAGGGGGGTGCCTTTTGCAGCGCTTCCCGGCGCGGCATGGCGACGAGTTCCGTGCCGATGAGTCTCAATGGCTCATCCGGAGTACGCAGCAACTTCACCTGCCGCATGCGTACCCCTTCGCACAGCGCGACCACCGTTCCCGCGGCATCCATCAGGGTGAATTCCGCCAGGATGGATTGGGGCGAACGGCGGAGCAATCGCGCGCCGGCCCAGGCCACTTGGGTCAGCGGTTGCCGTAGCGTGATCCTGCCCATGCGAATGGGTACGAACGCCACTCCCGGATGGTCGACGATATTGTCGCGCAAGAGGTCGATGACAAGCTGAAAAGCGCCGTCCAGGAGCGCCGGATGCAGGTGAAAGCCGGACTCGAAGGCGGCGATGTCCGAGGGCAAGGCCATCGCCGCCCACACCGCATCACCACGGACCCAGCCTTGGGTCACCGTCCGGAAGTTCGGCCCGTAGAGAAGCCCAACGGATTCCGCGAGGCGATAGTGTTGTTCTCCATCAAAGTCCGGTGCGCCCTCGGGCCTCTCCATGGCCGGCCGACGCAGGCGCAGATCCGTCCGCTCCGCAACGATGCGGGCCTTGGCGTGCAGCGTCCAGTCCTGGGCGAGGCGGTCGCGGGAGAGGGCCTGGACCTCGCCACTGGCCGCATCCAAAGTCACCCGCAAAACCTTGCCACTTTCCTCGTTCAACGATAGAGGCGCCCATATCTCCAAATCTTCCAGCACCAGGAGCGCGCTTTCATCGCCCCGCTGACGGGCCGCCGCAAGAAACAGCTCCACATAACCCGCGCCAGGGAAAATCACACCCTCCCCAACCCGATGATCCGCCAGAAAAGGCAAGCGGGCCGTATCGATGTCTTGCTCCCACTCATGGTCATGCTGGGGCACGGGATGCCCCAGGAGGGGATGCACCGGGTATCGATAGAGCGTCCCGGCAGATTCTGCGGTGACCGGGTGCCAGTAGCGTTCCCGCTCCCATGGATAATGAGGCAAATCCACAAAAGGACCAGGCTTGGGGTAAAAACGTGGCCATTCCACCGGAACCCCGGTAATGAATACCTGTTGGACCGCCGCCAAAATCCGTTGCGGATGATCATCGCCGCGCCGCAACGTGGCGATGATACGCCCCTCCCGTTCGCCCTGGGTCAAGCCATCCTGTAGATAGCCGCGCAGAACCGGATGCCCTCCCAGCTCTACAAAGACATTGAAGCCGCCGGCCAGCATCTGTTCCGTGGCCTGTTGAAAACGGATGGGGTCGCGGATGTTGGCCCACCAATAGTCCGCGGTGAGGGTTTCCCCCGGTAGGCTGGCACCGCTGACCGAAGAGTAGAAAGGGATATGGGCCCTGCCCGGTCGCAATCCGGACAAAGCACCGAAAAGTTCTTCCCGGACATTTTCCATCACGGGACTATGAAAGGGATACTCGATGTCCAGACGCTTACACGCAGTCCCTTGCGCGCGCAGGCGAGCCTCCATCTCGCTCAAGGCCACCGTGGGGCCGACGACGGTAGCGCCGCGCGGGCTGTTCCAGGCCGCAATGTGCAACACTTCCGCCAGATCCCATTCCCGCAGCAGCTTCCGCGTCGCGTCGGCAGCCAAAGCCACCGCCGTCATCTGCCCCTGCCCCCGGCTCTGCTCCTGCAAACGGCTGCGATGGAAAATCACCCGAACCGCATCCTCCAGGTCCAAGGCGCCACAGGCCCATGCCGCCGCCACTTCTCCCACGCTATGACCAGTTACCGCCACCGGCCGCACCTCCCAGGAGCGCAGCATTTGGGTGATGCCGACCTGCAGGGCAAAAAGGGCCGGCTGGGCATGCCCGGTCAGGGCATAGCGATCCTCGCCCAAAGACCCCGCCAGATCATCGACGAGACGATACCCCGCCAGAGGGAAGAAAAAGGCATCGATCTCTTCGATGGCCTGTCGGAATATCGGCTCGGACAGCAACGAACGACCCATGCCGAACCATTGGCAGCCGTTTCCGGAATACGCAAAAACCGGACCCTGGGGATCTGCCAGGGCGGTGTCCATGACGATCCCCCCGCTTTTGTCGTCATGGGCGGCGAAGGCAGCCAGATGGTCCACAAGGCCATGGTGGCCCTCGTGCCAAAAAATCGCTCGGTGACGCAGCCAGTCCCGGCGAAAAGTGGCCTGATACAGCGTGGCGTACCAGGAGGTCTCCGGTTGCGCCGCCAAAACCCGGGCCAGATCCCCCGCCACCTGCTGGAGCGCCGCAGGGGTCGCCGCCGTCAGTACCAGGGGTAGGGGGCGGGGGGCGTCGGGCGCAGGAGTGTCTTCTTCCGCCTGTACCGACTCAGCGCTTTCGAGGATCACATGGGCATTGGCGCCGCCAAAACCGAACGAATTCACGCCGATCACCAGCCGTCCCTCCCCTTTCAGGGCGAGGTTCTCCGTCACCACCTCCAGGCGGTTTTCCGTCAATTCCAGCCGTGGGTTGAGACGCTCCACGCCGATGGTGGCGGGCACCCGGCGTTTCTGCAGGCAATGAATGGCCTTGATCAGGCTGGGCACGCCGGAAGCGGTCTCCAGGTGGCCCAGATTGCTCTTTACCGAACCAACGGGCAGCGGGTGCCGAGGGTCGCGATGGCGGCCCAGCGCCCGTCCAATGGCCGCCACCTCGATGGGATCGCCCACCGTGGTTCCCGTACCATGGGCCTCAACGTAGTCGATCGCCTCAGGGTGGATACCCGCCGCAGCATAGGCCTCTTCCAAAAGCTGGGCCTGGGCGTCGACGTTGGGAATCGTCAGTCCGCCTTTGTGGCCATCGGTGTTGATGGCGGTATGGGTCACCACCGCCAGGATCCGGTCGCCATCGCGCAGGGCCTTATCATAGCCCTTGAGCACGAAGACCCCGCCGCCTTCCGCACGCGCATAGCCATCGGCCGCAGCGTCAAAGGGTCGGCAGCGGCCGCTCGCCGAGAGCATGGATGCCCTGGAAAAAATCAGAAAGCCATAAGGATGCAGATGCAGGCTGATGGCTCCGGTCAGCGCCAACTCGCTCTCACCGCGCAGCAGCGACTGGCAGGCCTGATGAAAGGCTACCAGCGCCGATGAGCAGGCCGTATCCACCACCAGACTCGGCCCCCGCAGATCATAAAAGTAAGACAGCCGGTTTGCGGCAATACTCGCCGTCGAACCCGTAGCCGAGTTAGACCCGATAGCCGCCAGATCATCGGCCAACCTATACGCGTAGTCGGTACTGGCCAAACCCATAAAGACGCCGCAACGACTCCCGCGCAAAGAGGAAGGCGCGATTCCGGCATGGGCAAAGGCTTCCCAACTCATCTCCAGCAACAGGCGCTGCTGCGGATCCATGGCCGCCGCCTCGCGCGGCGAAATGCGAAAAAACCCCGCGTCGAAGCCCGCTACGTCCCCCAGCGAACCCGCCGCGAAAGTCACCGAAGTCCCCGGATGGGTGCGCTGGGGATGCTCCAGATTCGCCGTGGCCCAGCGGTCCTCTGCGACCCGAGTCACCAGATCCCGCCTCGCCAGCAAGTCCTCCCAGAAAGTGGCGTCAGACGTTTGCGGCAAGCGTGAGGCGTAGCCGATGACGGCAATTTTTTGGTTTCTCATAGGCGGTTCACGAAGTTTTCAAATTCAGAGAGATGGCCAGTCCATCCATTGGATACACAATCTGCATGACTCAGCCCCGGGAACTTTGTCCATTCAACCAGTTTATCAAGAATACAGGAAGCCGCTGGCCAAGTCAGCGCCATGCTTATGGCGCAAACCCAACAATCGCTGCAAACAGGCAGGAATGTGTGATTTGCATGGTAAGGTCCGATAGACGCGGATTATGAGGTCTGTCCCTGTTTCGCTCCCCGCAAAAACGCTTCCCACCGGGGCAGGATGCGTTCGGGCAGGTAGCGGGCGCTTTGGACGGCGCCACTGGCGCGGAGTTGGCCTTGCAGGGCATCGGCGTCGGGACTGTAGATGATCTGACGCAGGGTTCCTGCCAGGCTGGCGGTATCGTAAGGGTCGAAGTATCGGGCCGCTTCGCCATAGACCTCGCGATGCACCGGAATGTCGGAGGCGGCTACCACACCGCCGCAGCGCATGGCCTCCGCGCCGGAGAAATCAAAGCCTTCCCCCACGCTGGGACAGACGGTCACCACCGCCTGCCGGTAGAGCAGACGCAGGGCGTCGGCGGGGATACCATGCAGCAGGAAGAGGCTACCCTGCTCGATCCACGGCAGGAAGTCCTCCAGCGCAGTCTGGTAATCCCAGCCGATATGCCCCACCAGAATCAGCTTCAGCTCCGGATCCAGCGTACCGCGCAAGGCTTCCCATGCGGCCAGCAGACGGGCGTGGTTTTTGCGCGGCTCGATGGTGGAGACCATGAGCACGAAGCGCGTTCCCGGCCCCAGGGCACGGGCATAAAAGGCGGTTTTCTCCTCTTCGTTATTGAAGACGCGGGCCAGCGGATAGATTCTGGTCTTATCCTTCACCGTACCCCGCACCTTCCCCTCATACTCGCCATGCAAATGACGGCGGACGATGTCGGGTATCCGCTCGGGCTCAGGCTCTGCGGGATAGTAGTGGGCGGGCAGCATATTGTGGATGGTGTGGGCCCGCGCCTCCGCCTCGGGGAAGAGACTCAGCAGATCGCGCCGGGTGGCGTCGGACACGCAAACGAAGTGCGCGCCGGAGCGCACATTGGCGGCCATGGCCTGAAAATGACTGCTTTGATGAAAGGCGCGGTCGGAGATGGTATGGGGCATGAGCACCGGGATGGCATCGTGGTAATGCACCACCAGCGTCGTGCCCGCGCTTACCCGTCCAGGGAAAGGCGTCTGCGCCACGAAAACATCCAGCCCCCGCGTATCCAGCACCGGATAGCGGGAATGGGACAAGACCTGCGCCCGCTCGATACCCACCAGATGCATGCGCCGCCACGGATAGGCACAAACCCGGTAATCGCTTTGCAATACCTGTTCACGATCGGCAGCGGGCAGGCTCCGGCCATAAAGCTCCTGCCAGACGAAATCGCGGAAATGCCGGGTCTCAAAGTGCCCTAAGGGAATCCGCCCCAGCCCGGTCCAGGCACCCCAGCGCAAGCGCCAGGTCTGCCAGTAGTTATCGAGCCACTCGGCGACATCGCTTTTCCAGTCCAATGCGCTGCGGCCCTTGAGGGATACCACCACCCGCGCAAAGCGATGCACCCGCTCTGCCTCGGAAAGCGACACACGGCCATACACCCCGCCGCGCACGCTGCGTTTGGACATCTGGAGCAGGCCGGATAGCTCCAAATCCGGCAAGGTGGAAAGCACCCCATAAAGCAGGCGGGTTTCCTGCGGGATACCATAAAAGCCATCCAGGGCAGGGCGCATTTCCATGAGAACACGGAGATTGTTGTTCGCATTATCCATAGTGGCGAAGTTTATCAGCCCCTTCGATGGCCGTCACGATCCTCTATTATTTTTTGGGGGCAGTGCCTGCCGCCCTTTTGCGCGGAGGCTCGGCTCGCGCAAGAACTCCGCCCGTAAATCCGCTTCGTGGTTCGCCGCCAAGGCTGCCAGCGTGAGGCTGTATTCCTGTTCAAATCGCAAAGGTCTTCGCGTCATGACCTGAGGTTGGGGCCGTATGTGATAATTCCTCTCGTACGGATCTGTGCGGAGAGCAATGGTGACTACTGTCTTTACCGCAACCGGATGTGCGGTAATCGCCTCACCGATGAAAAAAATCCATCAGCTCCCTGCCCGGCGGCGCGTTCCCGGTAGGTATTGCCATAGTCGTGCAAAAGGATAAGCCTGCAATGTACCTAACGACGGATTCATGGGAATTTTCATCATAGGTTTCGATTCCGGGGCATGGAAGGCGTTTATGACAAGTCCTCGAGCGGTTTCAGGTCAGATGCTTCTGCCAGAACTGTGCCACACCTGCATCATCGTTGATAGTATATGGCTCAAAACCCATTTTGCGATAAGTTTCCTGGGCAGGAAGGTTGCCCTCCAGCACTTCCAGAGTCAGTTTACAGAAGCCCATCCCACGTGCATGGTGCTCAATAAAGGCAAAGAGTTTATGGGCAACCCCCTGTCTGCGAAAGCCTGGCTTGACGTAAACGTCGTGAATATTCGCCAGTGGCGCGCTGTTAAAAGTGGAAAACCCTTCCATACAAACAGCAATGCCAATCATTTCTTGCTTATTTGCGGCAAAATAAATACGAATCCACGGACGACGCATGAGGTCATCTACCAGCCTTTCACAAACCTCTCGGCGGAGGGGGCTCCCCTGGCCCATTTTGTCTCTTGCATATAAATCAATGAGCTCGAGAATGGATAGACGATGATCTGCGTTTTGGTAATCCGCCTGGTAGGCTTCAATCATGGGTGATTCCTTTCAATCATGGACATGCTTCGTCAGGTCGCCTTGGTGGCTATACCAATTTGAGTGACTCCGGCTTTTTGACAGGTGTCCATAACATGCACGAATTGTTGGAATGGAACCACTTTATCTGCTGCGATAGTCACTTGTGTATGTTCCACATCACCGTCGGCACTGAGAAAACCCTGTAACTCGTCCAGGGTCATTTGTTTGCCTTTGACAATGACCTTGCCGGATTTTTCGATATTGATGACGAAATGCGGATGAGGCAGTTCTTTGGCCGTGCTGGAAGTGGGCAGTTGCAGTTTGATGCCTTTATCGGTGATCATTTGCAAAGTGATCATAATAAAAAAAACAAGCAAGAATAACATTACGTCAATCATCGGAATGATTTCGACGCGACCCTTTTTGCTGCTTCTTCGACGCGGAATCATAATGCGCTCCTGAGTATCTTTGAAATGAGAATCAAATCTTGTTGGGTGCCCCGTCCAGACGATTGATCAGCAGCAACTTGATCGATTCGAGCTGTTGTATAGTTTTATCAATGGCGTTGTTAAATGCATTGAAAGTAATCAGACCAACCATGGCAATAAACAAACCGGATGCGGTAGCAATGAGGGCATCCGCCACACCACCCGTAACCTGAGTAGGTGCATGCCCTGGGGTCGCCAAAATGGAAAAAGCGTGGAACATACCGAGAATCGTTCCGAACAGCCCTAAAAGAGGCGCCAAAGTCACCGTAGTATCAAGAATCCACAAACGCTTGTCCAGGAAAGGCGTTGTCAGGAAAATAGCTTCGTCAAGCCGATTATCAAAGGCTTCTCCACGGGCACTGCCATAATGGTGAACCAGATCCATGTGACGATATGCTGCAGTGATGATTTGCTCTTCGGGTTGACCTTTTGCCTCTTGCATCAATTCTTCCAGTTGTTCACTGGTCAGTTTGCCCACCTCTGAGAGTTTATGAATGATGGTCTTACCCTTGCGTAAGGCCGAGCGCATGAACCACGCACGATCAAAAATGACCGCCAGTTCAATCAGAAACAGGAGGGCTAAGACATAAAGCACGCCATCCGAGTAGTTGGCGAGATGAATGATATATTGGAATGACATGAAATCAAGTTCCTCTTGATGGCGATATTAATTGAGTTCACGAAATATCTATTGGCACCGTGAACGATAAAGTGTGAGGGGGCATGTGACTGGTAAATGCCGGAAACGTGCTGTTGGACACGGCAGCCAGAGCAGCCTTGCGAAGCAGGGGATTATGTGAACCACCCACCACATGCACGTCTTTCGCTTTCCCACCTGCTGGGCCTAATTGGAAGCTGACAACCACAGTACCTTGCAAACCCAGTCGTTTAATAATGGCTGAGACATGAACATGGTTTCGCACCTGCGATCTGGCACCTGAACCATAAGCTCCGACTCCGCTATATACCGGAGCGGGTGTTGGTGGAGGTGGAGGTGTTTTAACCGGCGGAGGTGGCGTCTTCACCACTTGTTTAGGGGGTGGCGGAGGCGTCGGAGGCTTTACCGGCAATGGTGCAGGACGATGCACCACTGGAACCGGTATTTTTACCGGTTTGGGTGGATGCGGCACCGGTTTCACCTTAGGCGGTGGCGGTGGTGGTGGCGGTGGCGGTAGGTGAACAATTTTTACGCTGATCACCTCGGGAGTTTTCTTAGGTGTTGGATGATCATGCGTAATCAAGATGAGACCAGCCACCAGAGAAATTTCCACGGCCAACGCACTGATAATGGCATAACGAAAACTTTTTGATTGACCCTGATAGCTCCAGCGGGACGGCTTATCAGGAACCTCAGGAGGGGTAGAGTCACCCACTAAATCACCTCTATTATTTTGTTTGATATATTAACAGTTACGAACCATGACACCATATGAATGTCTGTGAATCATCCAGACTCTCTGGATTCCAACACACAGTCGAGTCTTGAAAGTAAGCGTTGGATGACTTTTTTGCGACCTTCCTCACCGAAGAAGCGTATGACCAACTGAGTACAGAGTATGCCATTACACAGCACAGGCTCTTCACGGAGTTGAATACTGCGCATGGAAATACCCCGATTGGAGAATATGGAGGAAATCAGAAACAGTGTCCCGGGTTCATCTCTTACTGTCAGCGTGATGATCTGCTCAGGTAAAGCATCACTTTCTAGACGATCCATCGGTTTACTTTCTCCTGTATGGACTGAGCCGACTGTAGGAAAAGTTGCTGTTCCCCATCAGATAGTGTCATGGGGTAAACGGCATCCCATCCTTTGGGACTGATGACCACCGGGGCCCCAATCGGACCTCTTACCTGCAGGAACTCGTTGACGAGCGACACTTGAGCGGCAATCACCGTATCTTTGCCACTCAACATGCATTTGAATAGATCCACGGTGGCATTCGCCGTTGCTATGTCGGTCTTGGCGCCAGCAAACAACGTCAAAAATGGTCCTACCATGATTCTGACATCGGGGGGTAGCGTATCAAAACGCCGGAAAGCTTCGGCTATGTCGCCACGTTGTGCGATCTTGATAATCTCATTACGCATCCGAATCAGGGTTCCGGGAAATTCGCGACTGCTGGTGCTGCTGCGAACGTTGCTAATGGCGCGCGCCGTTTCGTTGTCCGAAAAACCCTGTATGGTGACGCTGCTCCAGAGTGGCACAATCCCGTCACCGTGTTCGCCAAGCACCATGGCGCGTACCGCTTCCCGGGATACGTTGATGGAACGCGCCACTTCCCGACGAAAGCGCAGGCTGTCCTGATAAGCACCCATTCCGACGATCCTATGCCGGTCATAACGCTGGGAAAAGATTTCCACAATCAACTCGACGGGATTGGTCACCACAATCACCACCTCGTGGCCATGACCATATTGCACCAACGCATCTGCGTACGGTATGGCAATCTGCTGGTTGTATATGGCTAATTCATCGCGGCTGGGTGGAGCTTTACCCGGATCGCTATGCGCTTGGATAGTTTTCCCGGCAGCCATGACAATGATATCGGCGACGACCTCTTCGGGCTGCAGGGCGATATCAATAATAGGACAGTGCTCGGCGAAAGCGTCTTTGAGATCCTGGCGAAATCCATACAGCGCATTGCCGCTGCTGCCGTCGCGTCTTCCTACCAATTGCAGGCGATCTGTAGGCAACAGAAGGCGCTCCAGCAAAATCCGGCTGGCGATGTGCTTCCCGGTGCTGCCATTGGCGCCAATGATGGATACATCCATATGTTATTGATCTCGCAGTTAGTTAAGGCCAGGCAATAAACGGATCAGACCCTGACAGATAAAACGAACAGCTATTGCGCCCAGAATGAGGCCGGCAACTTTAGTAATGATTTCAATGCCTATTTCACCAAAAAACCGGGAAATATGATGCGCATTGTGCATGGCGATGTAAGCGGCAAAGGAAGCGATAAGCACGTCAATCAGTATAAGCCCGTAACTCAAGATGGTGTGGGCGTGTTGTCCATAAATAATGACAGTGCCAATAGCTCCTGGTCCAGCCAGAAAAGGGATGCCTAGCGGTGTTACCAGTCGCCCGCCGTGGTAAGCGCTGGCTTGGCCTTGCCCAAAAGTGGTGCTGATATTATCGGTAGTCAACATTTGGATGGACATGAGTAAAAGCAATAGCCCGCCGCTGACGTTGAATTCGGCAATGCCAATATAAAAATAGCGAAGAATATCATTGCCAAATAACGTGCTAATAATAAGCACCAAAGCGACGACAATAGAAATGTACTTTGCGGTCGTCTTTTGTTGATCAGTGCTTTGCTCCCTGGTAAGTGACACAAATATAGGAACAATGCCGATGGGATCCATCAGAACAAGCAGGGTCACCAGAGTTTGTATGAATATTTCTATATTGCTGGAATTCAAAAAAATCTCATCATCGGGTATTCTGAAATGTAACCCGGGCAATCGCCCGGGTCCATGAATATGGTGCACTAACAACTTATGTTAGGAAAAGCGTCCGGACAGACCAACTTCAATAAAGCGGGGCATGCCGGGGTAAGCTTCCGCGTAAGGATTGCCAACACCGGCAAAGGCGTACTCTTTATAGGCCTGGTAGTAATGCAGATAGTAGTGATTATCCAAAAGGTTATCGATATTCAGGCTGACGGTTATGGAGGACAAATGATCCTGATGAATAGGAACCCTGTAACTGGCCTGGAGGTTCGTCAGGAAGTAAGGGGCGAGCTTTACTCCGGGATTGGGCGTGGTCGCATCCTGCAGCAGTGGATTGGACTCTGTCGGTGGTAAGTCGTAAGTGGTAACCTGGGGCCCGGTGTAACTCTCCATCAGAGCGGCATGGAAGTTATGATTGTGATAACCCAGACGTAATCCCGCAAGCCAATTAGGAACAGACGCTAATGGATTCCCCGCAAAAACATAACCATACTGTCCTTCAAATGGCGTTACAGTGGCGGAAAAACTATTCATGTATTGAGCGTTTGTATAGGAGACATGACCGGAAATCGTCCACTCGGGATTGAGCTCATACTTGCCGGAAAACTCCAGACCTTTCATCTGCTCTTCGCCGATGTTGGCGTACTGCGAGTAACCAGTAAGGTAGTTTGTATAAAAGGAGAACATTCCGTGCATATTTTGCAAAAAACCATCGAAATTCAGATAAAGATGCTTGCCTACATATCGCAGTCCTGTTTCATACGCATTGACGGTTTCAGGTCCAGGAGCAAGAGTTGTACTTCCGGATGGACCCAAAATATAGTCAGCTACCGGGGCAAAGCGAGCACCCTTGCCATAACTGGCATAAGCGATGACCTTGTTCGTGACATCATAGGATAGACCTAAATAGGGGAGCACCTCTTTATCATAATTAGAAAGAGTATAGGCTTGTGGTGGTGTTCCATACTGGTTGACGGGAACGTAGTTGCTGGTACTTACGCCGGTTATAGTTACACCGGGTTCAATATGCAGCTTATTATTGAGCAGATTTATTTTGTCTGACAGGTACCCGCTATAAATGGTTCGCTGTTGTTTGTTATTGGTTGGACTTGACGGGTTCCCGTAGGAATTATATCCATAAATTTTAGGCATATCCAATGTTCCATAAAAATAGTTACCTCCTCCCGGACCCGCAGTTTCCTGAGCCACCAGGCCGCCTATGGTGATATCGTTGTGTGGAATAAAGATGTTTACTTTTGGCGCTATGCCAATTGTGGTGTTCCCACTGATATTGATTTGCGCCGCTTCACCGGCAGGATAACTGCCAAACATGGCCACAGGATCATATGTATGAGGAATGACACCAGGGCTCGCGGCAGTTGGGGGTAGTGGCCCATATCCTGAATAAGGATTATTAAAATTCACCTGATATGGATATGACTCGCTAATCAAATTTGGCGCCAAATAGCCAGCCAAATAGCTATGTTTGTGAATATAAAACGCCTTGGCGCCAATGACCAGGTGACTATTGATATAGGTGCTGTCACCTAATATCGCAGTCAGGTACTGGTTCCTCTGCAAAGTACTCGCTTCTGACAAGGGATAGTTATAAAAAATTCCGTACTTATCTAATTGCGCCACTGCATTGGGAGCGCTAATCATATAGCCATGTGCGGTATTATAAATGACTGTACCAGTAACTTTGGAGAGGCCGTAGTCATAAGGCTTGATAGCGGTAAACAGAAAATCCGTATAACGGGCGGGCGTATTTTGAATGTAGCCGTCGGTCTGGGTCTGGCTCAAGCGGGTATACACGCGAAGACCATCCGTGCCGGGAATTTTCCCGGAACTGGCGTCAAAACCATAGGTATCCGTTGAAAACGATCCCACCTTGGTGAATATGTCGGCGTAGCGTTTCTTCGGTGGGGTTTTGGTGGTATAGGAAACGGTTCCTCCTACAGTCGCAAAGCCTCCACGATCAGGAGGAGCAACACCGGGATATACATGAATCCCAGATATCTGTCCATTACTGATGACCGTGCCGATATTATTGCTCAGATAAGCACCTTGTCCACCAGACAACAGGTCTGTCATGGGAATCCCGTCCAGGGTTTGGGCAAGTTGACTCATGCGCACCCCACGTACGGTCATCACTGGTGTACCCGGACCAATATTCTGTTGGTATTCATTGACCGAAGGGGTTTGTTTCAAAAGGCTGTATATGCTTTCCGCCGAACTGGAATGTTTGATCTGGTCGGGACCAATGACGGACATGGCGGAGGCGATATTGCGCTCACCGACCAATATCTTCTCGTATTTCTTTTTTATTTCCCGCAGTTTGACGACTTTTTCAGTGGGGGTGCTTTTGGATACGTCAGAATTGTTTGCGGTAGATGCATAAGCAACAGCGTCGAGGGCCGGATAAAGAGCGAACAGGATGGCCGTAAACAATAATCTGCTGACCTTGGGCACACGATGGTCTGCATGTGTCACCGTGACGGGAGGATTGCTGGGCTTTGAAGGCATTATTTCATCTCCGATAAAACTATATTACGTACAAGTGTCTCTCTTGGGAACGTTCTAGCGCGATTGGTTGTTTCACCTTGCCAAGAGAATTCCAATCGGGCCAACAGTAGCAACTGTTGTGCCAATACGACGAAAGCCAGGAGAGTTGCGTGGCGTTGCTGATGGTGTCTGCTGGCCAAGTTACAATAACTACCGGAAAAATAATGAGAAAGTTATCATTTATTCGCGAATGTTGTTTTTCCCATGGCCGCTGTTAATGTTGCTGTCATGGCGTCGCCAAGCAATGTTGTTGCTCATTATTGGTGCATCACCATCGGTTTGATTTCCATTTTGGTGCATCTGTTGCTACCAAACCGTGGCGATATTCTGGAAAACCATCATTGATTATTCTGGTTCGTTGATTAGTAAATGCTAATTCGACTTCATGGTGATCTATTGAGAATCTGGGAAGTAAGATTTGTACCTGAAACCATCTGTTGCCGAAGTCGACAGTTTCATATCGGGCGTTCTTCCGAGAGATCTATCCATCTTGTTGAATGAAAGGTAGTTATTTCTCGTCTTCGAGGATCGGCTGGATGATCGAATAATCGCAATGGGCTGCACTGGCGTGGTGCATTCAGTGAAAGTGGGGCAGAATGTGGCAGGCGTTGCCAGCGCAAAGCTTTATCGCCTAGGCCCTGATGTTCTGCCAGATTTCGGCATCAGAAATATATCCTGTTGAAAACACTATGCGTTTGGGCATGGAGACATGTCAGTCAGTTCAGGAGGCGCCGTGGCAGAAAAATTGCTTCCGTTGTCCTTGCTCTGATGGTGGCAAAAGTTGGTGCCAGGTTTGCCGGAAAATGCTTTCATCCGAAGCCGATGAAGGCGCCCGCATGACAATGTTGAGAGGCTGCTAACCTAAATGCATAGGTATCGTTTACGAAAAGGTGTTATCTCAGGTGTTTTTGGCTTGCTGCTGAGCGCTAGCGGACTTGTTGCAGAGGCAAGTCCTGTAGGTTTTGTCCCGGTTGATACAGCCGCCAGCGGCGCCATGACCCGTCAATTGTCTTACCATGCGGTGGTTAAGGTAGCCGCAAATGGAACTTACACGGATCAGGTCAGCCAAAGCATCCTGCTACGTAACCTCAAGGGTGAAAGCAAGATTAACCCCTACAGCGAGACTTATTCTTCATCGCTTTCAAGCCTTAAGGTGGTCAAAGCATGGGTGGCAACTCCATCTGGAAAGCAAATCCTTATCCCCGCGGCCGATATATTTGTGCGGCCGATTCCAGTGGCACAGGGCGCACCGATGTATAGTCATTCCAAAGTGCTAGGCATTGTTCCGCCCAAGATCGCTGTCGGTGATGTACTGCATATTGTTACGGAAAAGCATTTTTTTAAACCGTATTTTCCCAATGCGTATTCGAATTATTGGGAAATTCCCCAGAGCCGGTCTGTTCGAGATGAAACCATAAAAATAGAAGCCCCGGTTTCCATGCATCTTCGGGCAGCACAGCGTGGTGGTTGGGAGATTCGTCATTCCATAGAAGGCGGTACGGAAATAATCCACGCGCGCATGGCGATCCATCATGCAGAATATTCCGGCATGGAGACGGTGGGGGAACGTCAGTTCAGCCCGATCTTTGAAGTAACCAGTTTCCCAACTTGGGCGGCGGTGGGTACTGCCTATTGGGCCAGAGCGAACAAAATGGCAAAAGTGACCCCTTTGGTGCGGAAAGTGGCGGATATGGCTTCTGGAAAACGCACCGGTTGGACCTCACAGAAGGCCTTGTTTTCTTGGGATTCTGCAAACATCCGTTATGTGGGGCTGGAGCTGGGCGTGGGAGGCTTTGTGCCTATCGCTGCGAATAAAACCCTGGAAACCGGTTACGGAGACTGCAAGGCGCATTCCACATTGTTACAAGCCCTGTTCAATGCCAAGGGATTCAAGCTATATCCAGTCATGATGAATTGGAACAATGTGTACAATCTCCCGCCGTTACCGACTCCTTTCTGGTTTAACCATGCTATTGATTATGCTCCTAAAAGACATATGTTTCTGGATAGCACCGGTCAATATGAAACGCCGGGACAACTGGCCGTCGGAGAGAGGGATAAACCTACGGTGGTGACCGGACCTCATCCACGAATTGTGATGACCCCTGGTGCTGAGCCGGAACAAAATCAGTTTGTATACACGGCCAACCTCCGTCTGCATAGCAATGGTACTTTGAGAGGGTCTGGGGAAATGACCAGCAAAGGATGGTGGGCGTGGGCGTACCGTGAGATTTTTGCTTCCGTTCCGCCATCACACTACGCCACTGTAATGAGTATGCTTCTTGCTCCGAGTGGGGGAGGCAGTGGTACCTTCTTCCCTGGTGATCCTACTATTTTGGATAAGCCGTTCAAGGTTGACGCGAAATGGTCCACGCCGGATTTTGCGAAGGTCGGTCGGCATCTGAGTTTTCCTGTTCCGCCAGGGCCTTTCCTGGTGCCCGGCTTGTCGGCTGCGCCCAACCCCATTGCCTATCTGGCGGAAGTTGCCGGGCCGAACGCGCGCAGGCATAGCGTAGAGACTTATCTGGGCGGCCTGATCTGGACGACTAAAATACATATTCCTTCGAGTTACGAGGCGGTATTCTTACCTCCCAATCAGGATATTCGGAATGCGGGAGGTAGTTTTTCTTATAAAATTCAATATCATCATGATATGCTTCTGGTGCATTACCATCTGAAGCTGAATCGCGTGGTTTATAATCCAGAACAATATCCCGCTTTGCGCGCATTACTTTTGGCAGATCTGTCCGCTCAGAAAAGCCAGCTGATTTTCGCCCGCAAAAAAGAGAGGAACGCATATAATGATTAAAGTCGGTATTGCACTAGCCGTCTTCTGTAGCTTCTTTGCCGTCAACCACGCCCACGCAGCGAATAACCTGCCGTCACAGGTCAATTACCGTGTTTTGTTGGCCCACAATTCGTTGATCATTCACAGAAACGGTAGCTACACCATGCAGGTGGTGCGCGTGGTGGAACCGCTCAATGCCACCGGAGTACAAAATCTGTCCCAGGTGAATATCGCCTATCCCGGCAATTTTGCAAAACTGAAAGTCATCAAGGCGTATACGGAAGATCCTGATGGGACACGCCATACGGTGGTAGCCTCCGAGATCTTTAAACAATCCACTCATAGTGCTATTGCCGCACCGTTTTTGAGTGATGGCGTGAATGAAAGTATCATTTTCCCGGCGGTCTCCCCTGGAGATACTATCCACATCCAATATGATCTGACGTACGCACATCCCTATTTGCCAGGGATTTATGCTCTCAGTGCAGTACTTGATCCGAGTATGCTGGTTAACAAGGCCATCATCGCTATGGATCATGCTGGAAACGAGCACTTGAAAGTCTATGAAGGCAGGTCAGGAAATGGCTGGCAGTCGGGAGCATCTGAATTCCGCGGTGCTATGACTCATGTGGCGGTCCCCCCGTTGGGAACCCCTGCACCTTCTCAATATGCAGGGGTGGCGGTGTTATCTACGGCGGATAGCTGGAAGGCATTGGCGGATGCCTATAATCAGCTTGCCGCGTCTTCCACCGAGGTGACACCGACTATTCATAAGACTGCTTTAAAAATTGCGGAAGGGCATGACGGCGAGCAGGCCATCACGAATATCTACCATTGGATTCAGCAAAATATCCACGGAGTGTCGGTGAATTATGAAACGGCGGGCTTTAAACCTCTTCCTGCAGAGGAGACGTTGCAGCGCGGCGTAGGCGACAGCAATGCCAAAGTAGCGCTGATGTGTGCCATGTTGCACTCCTTGGGGATAGCGGCTGTGCCTGCCATGATTTCACAGAGCGCCCGTTTCAAGGAGTATCCGGGTGTGGATCCCTTTGCCTTCGATCATTTTCTGATTTATCTGCCCCAAAAGCAACGATTTATGGACTTGGCTTATCGCTATGTTGCAGCCGATGGGCTGCCTGTTCAGGATGCCGGGCGGCCGGTACTGATTACCGGTAATCATCCAGAAATGACCATGACGCCGCCTCCGGATGTTGGAATGCCGCTTTTATCTCAGACAGATGAGTTCACGTTGAAGGGCTCGGAACTCTCTGGCTCTGAAGAAGTAATGGCTTCGGGCTATATGGCTCAGGAAGAACGTTCGGCAATATCCGGACTCAAGGGTCGGCGCCTGCTGAAAGTGATTCGTGATGCTTTTTATGCACAAGGCGGAGTGGGTGACGTGAATGCGGTTTCTTTCCTGAATCGTCATGACCTGGAAAAACCGTTCGGGATTCGTCTGAACTTAAACAGAGCAGGGGAGTTTGTGCCAGGCAAGGTATTCTCGGTTTCCTTGCCGGAAATGCATCATATTTCTGCAGCACTGGTTCCTTTTGCGAGCAGTATGCAGCGCAGCACGCCGAGTCTGACCACTCCGGTCAACCTCCATTTCACACTGAAAATCAAGATTCCCGAAGAATATCGCCCCTTGTACCTGCCCGATAATGAGAGACTAAAGACTTCGGTCGGCGACTATAAGGTTTCTTTTGCGTTCAAAAACGGTGTTTTTACGGAGAACAAGTCTTTGGTGTTGAACCATTTCATTGTTTCACCTGAGACTTTTCCTGAGTTGCGCAAAATCACTGCTCTGGCTCTGGAGAGTGATCACCAGGCATTGGTGCTGGAGGAGTCGGCGTGAACTGGACGAGGTTGAAGGCGGCGTTGATCGTATCCAGTTTGATCGGAGCCGGGGCTGTCGCCCATGGGGCGGACAGCCCCAAAATTCAGAATGGTGGAACCGTTGTGACGGTGCCAGGAGTGGGGTTGGCTCCACCTTCCGCCATGAATGGTTTCAACCCTTTGCTGACCTCATCAGCGTATGATTCAGAGGCGGAAAGTTTGATGTATCAACCTCTGCTCTGGGTCAACCGTGATTTCAAGATCAACTTTAAGTTGAGCATTGCCAAAAAAATCGTTGTAGGTCAAAAGGATCGTAGCTATACGGTTTATTTATCCCGCCACTGGAAGTGGTCTGATGGAATTCCTGTGACTACGGCAGACGTGGCTTATACGTATCACATGCTGATGAAGTTGGGGCCCTTGTGGCCCGGTTGGGATAGTGGCGGGTTTCCTGGCGATATCCAGTCATTCAAGGTGCTGGGACCGTATGCATTTCATGTGGTTACAACGCGATCAGTAAATCCCACCTGGTTTGAACTGTCTGGATTGAGTGATTTTTATCCCTATCCTGCTCATAGCTGGCAGCATTACACCGTCAAACAGATGAATGATAATATGACCAATCCACAGTTTTATTCGGTGGTAGACGGGCCTTTCCGACTGGAAAGCTTTCATGCCGGACGCTATGCCAGTATGGTCCCGAATCCCGCGTACAGCGGTCCTGACAAGCCGCATATCAGCCGCTTGATATTCCGTTTTCTCAATTCTAATGCCAGTGTGTTTTTCGCCTTGAAGAGCGGTACGATTCAGTTGGGTAATTTGCCGCCTCCCCTGTATCCGGCACGTAAACAACTGACGGATGACCGATTGACAATCAGTGGACCCAATTGGGGGTTCAATTACCTGGGGTTTAATTTTTCCAATCCAAAAATTGCATTTGTGAAGAGCGTGTTGGTGCGCCAGGCCATGATGCATGCCATCAATCAGAATTTGATGATCAAGGTGATGGGTTTTGGTCATGGTGCCCGTGCTTATGGGCTGGTGCCGGGAAATCCTCCAGTATATTTGTCGCCGGAGGCCAAGACCTTACTCAAACAAGGCGCTTATGATCCGGCGCTGGCAGATAAATTGCTGAACGAAGCGGGTTGGCATCGCGGATCCGACGGTATTCGTGTAAAAGATGGTCATAAGATGATGTTTACTTTGTATATTCCGCCATCCATGATCAGGGGGCCAACCTTGTTGGCAACCATGTTTGCCAAAGTCGGTATTTTGGTGCGTATGCGGGAAATGCCATTTAATGAGCTTTACGAAAAAATGATCGATCCACATAGCAAAAACTGGCAGGCGGTTTATCTCGCCTGGTCGCAAACTGCATATCCTACGGGTGGTTCCATTTTCAAGTGTGGTGGCGTTCAGAACAGTTACCATTACTGCAACAAAAAAATGGATGTAATGATGGATAAAATAAGAATCACACCGGGGCTTGATGCCTTGTATAAATTCCAAAACTATTTTACAAAGCAGCAGCCAGTTATTGTTCTTCCTAACATGCAATTGTTTGTGATGGCTGCTAAAAACATTCATGGTGTTAGCCATGCCATCACTCCGGGAGGTGGTTTTTATCCACAGTTTTTATGGGTTAGCCATGATAAATAACAGCTTCTATTTACCTAGAGCACGGTTCAGGAGTAATTGGTGATGATGCGACGCATGATTCTCAATCGTTTGGGGACATCGGTTTTATCCTTGTTTTTATTGGTTACCATCGTGTTTTTGTTGATTCATGCCACACCCGGTGGGCCCGCATACAGTATTCTGGGTATGCATGCAACACCGGAAGCCGTAGCTGCGCTCAATAAACAAATGGGTCTGGATCATCCGATCTGGCAGCAGTACGGCATCTGGTGGGAACATCTTTTTGAAGGCAATCTGGGCTATTCCTTCACCCAACATGCGCCGGTTGCGTCCTTGATGGGCTCCTATCTGGCGAATTCCATTATTCTTTACGTGCTGGCCACCGTCATCGCCGTTCTTTTTTCGGTACTCATCGGCATGTTCCAAGGGTACTGGGCAGAACGTACGCCCGGCGTTCTCATCGGCGCCGGTCAAATTATTGTGTATTCTATTCCGACTTTTTTCATTGGCGTCATGCTGATCCTGTTTTTTGCCATTTATGTCAGCTGGTTTCCGCCCGGTGGCATTGGCGGTGAGCAGAGTGCGGGTGGCGCGCTGAACATCGGCAGTTATTTCCATCATATGGTACTGCCGGCCATTACCATCGCCTTGCCCCTGACCGCCGGTTTGTCCCGCTATTTCGGGCATCAGGCACGGAGTGAATATCGCCTGGATTATGTGCGCACTGCCCGAGCTCGTGGTGTGCCGCCACTGCGTGTCGCCCTTAATCATGTTCTGCGCAACGCCATTCGGCCTCTGGTCACGGTCATCGGCATGATGATCCCCGGAATTTTTGTCGGCGGGATCCTGACCGAGAGTGTGTTCAACTATCCCGGACTGGGCTGGTTATTGTGGCGCTCCGCTCTGGAGCAGGATTACCCCACGCTGTCCGCCATTGTCCTGCTCATCGGGGTGTTGACCATACTCGGCAATCTGGCAGCCGATCTCACCAACAGCATATTGGATGTAAGGGTGCGCTATGAGTAGTAGTCCGACCGATATGAATGTCAACAACAGCCTGGTGGCGCGACCCATTCCCGGCATGTTTACCCGGCTCTGGACCGATTCCCTACGGCATTGGGTAGGACAATACGGTCATCCCATGACCTGGACCGGACTGGGTTTATTTGTTTTTTTGATGTTATTTTCCTGGCTTGGTCCGATACTGTATCCGGCCAGTCCCCTCGCCATCCATGCCAATCATTTATTACTGGCGCCTTCCTGGCAATTTCCTTTTGGCACGGACAATCTGGGCCGGAACATGCTGGCGCGGATGATGGATGGTGGGCAGGCCACTTTGGAAGTAGGGCTGTTAGGTGCGCTGATAGCCATTTCATTGGGGATTATTTACGGCATGATTGCCGCCATGAGCCCGCGTTGGCTGGACAAGGTGCTGATGCGCTTACTGGATGCGCTGCTCGCCCTGCCAGGTATCGTGTTGATGATTTTTTTCGCGGCCATCATTCCCCTCAATGCCCTGAGCCTGATCCTGGTGCTGGGTTGTCTGTCCTGGCCGGGTTTGGCGCGGATCGTGCGCAATGAGGCGCTGGCCTACAAGGAACGTGACTATGTCCTGGCTGCCCGCCAGTTTGGGGCCAGCACTTTTTATATCGCCCGCACCCATTTGCTGCGGTCCATGCTGCCGATTCTGATCGTCAATGCCACGTTTATGGTGGCGGATCTGATCCTGGCCCTTTCCGGTTTGTCCTTTTTGGGATTGGGGATACAACCGCCCCACGCCTCCTGGGGGGGATTGCTCAATGACGGATTACAACTAGTGATTATCGGCCCCTGGTGGCTGATTGTTTTTCCCGGCGTGGCCATTTTTCTGGCGATTGTCGCGATGAATGTGCTGGGGCAGGGGCTCCTCGCCCGTCTGGAGGGGCGCTAACATGACGGAAAAAGCCCTTCATCGTTCGCATATTCCCCTGCGCGAAAGCGATATGCGCAGTGATCTTGTGCAAAATTTTCAGGACGCGCGCCCATCTTCGGCAGGTGCCGGATTGCGGGTCCGTGATCTCACCGTGACTTTCGGGCGCGGGCGCAAGACCTTCAACGTCATCGAAGACTTAAATTTTGAGGTGGCCGCTGGCGAGACATTGGGGTTGGTGGGTGAATCGGGGTCCGGCAAATCCATGACCGCTGCGGCCCTCATGGGTCTGCTGCCTTGGGGTGGAAAAGTCAGCAAGGGTTCTGTGCAACTCGGCGAAACAGACATTACGCGTTTAACCAATGCCGCCCTGCGAACCGCGCGTGGCCGGGAAATCGGGATGATTTTCCAGAATCCTTTATCGTCCCTCAATCCCAGTCTGACCATTGTCCAGCAAATTGCCGAACCTTACCGGCTGTATTTTGGTGCATCTCCAACAGCGGCGCGTGAACATGCCCTGTCTTTGCTGCAGGAAGTGGGGGTTCCGGATGCGTCCCAACGTCTGGATGATTATCCCCATCAATTCTCCGGAGGGATGCGGCAACGGGTGATGATCGCCATGGCGCTGGCCTGCAAACCCCGACTGCTCATTGCCGATGAGCCGACGACCGCCCTGGACGTCATCAATCAGGCTCAGATTCTGCGCCTGATTCAGCGCCTGCAAAAAGAACAGGGAATGGCCGTGATTTTCATTACCCATGATCTGTCCCTGGTTGCCGAGTATGCCCAGAAGGTCATGGTGCTTTATGCGGGAAAGACGGTGGAGCAGGGGCCTGCAGAGGCTTTTTTTACTGCTCCCCGGCATCCCTACAGCCAGGCATTACTCCACGCCATTCCCCGCCTGGTCAACAGCGAAGAACGACTGACCGATATTGACGGGCTTCCGCCGCGTCCTCAGGAGTTTCCGGTGGGTTGCCGCTTTGCCGAACGTTGTCCGGCGATGACTCCGGAATGTCTGACGGCCTATCCACCACGTAGCGGTGACGACCATCATTTTTACTGTATTCATCCGGTCGGGGGTGCCGCATGAGCGCCTGGTTGGAAGTGAAAAATCTGGATGTGCGGTTTCACCTGGGTGAGGGCGGGCTGCTCCGCCAGAGCCAGGGTACCATTCATGCGCTGAGTGATATCCATTTTGGTCTGGAGCAAGGACAGACGGTGGGTTTGATTGGCGAGTCCGGTTCCGGGAAGAGCACACTGGGCCGCGCCATTCTCCATCTGGTACGTCCCAGTGCCGGAGCGGTTTACTTCAAAGGAACCAATCTGACGGCCCTCCCTGAAAAACAGATGCGTCCCTTTCGTCAGCAGATGCAGATGGTTTTTCAGGACCCCTTTGATTCCATGAATGCGCGCATGACGGTCGGGCAGATCATCATGGAGCCTTTGTTACTGCAGGGCATCGGCACACCCGGTGAACGGCGGCGGAAAGCGGAGGCATTGCTGGAGCGAATGGGACTGCACCGGCGGGCCATGAACCGTTACCCGGGACAATACTCAGGGGGACAACGTCAGCGGATTGCCATCGCCCGAGCGCTCACTACGGAGCCACAATTGTTGGTACTGGATGAGCCTACTTCTGGTCTGGATGTTTCCATGCAGGCCCGCATTCTGAATCTGTTGCGGGATCTACAGAAGGAGATGGGCCTCAGTTATGTGTTCATCAGCCATGATCTAGGCGCGGTTTCTTATCTCGCGCAAAATGTCATCGTGCTGTACCTGGGGCGTGTGGTGGAAATCGCCCCCACCCCCACGCTCATCTCCAGCCCCGCGCACCCTTACACCGCGTCGTTGCTGGATGCTCTGCCGCCCATGGTCCGACAGGGGGAGCTGCCACATCTACCGGAGCCGGTCGGTGAGCCGCCCTCACCGGTGAATCCGCCCTCAGGCTGTGCCTTTCACACCCGTTGTCCGAAGGCTGAGGCCATCTGCAGCAGCGAAAGACCATTGCTTAGCTCTGTCGGGTTGGGTCATCAGGTGGCTTGCCATTTTCCCTTGCGGGACGCGTATCTGAGTAAGGGGGCCATTCATGCTGAATAGAGGGCCTATCTTTATGGAAAATCTGCAGAGGGGGGCGTCTTAGTGGGACCACTATCTCCAGTATGTATGGATTCCAGTATTTATCAGTAGGATGACGATCTAAGATATGAATCGACCTTCCCGCGTTCTGTCCGTTTTTTCTGGCGTTGTGTTGTTCAGTCTCGGTTTGGCTGGCAGCGCAATTGCCGCCGTTTCGTCGATGACTACAGTGACATCTGTGGGCTTGTCTCCACCCATGAATGTCAACTCTTTGCTGCCGGTGGTCAATAATGATTCCAGTGCCAATGCGCAGATAATCAGCTTGATGTTTCGGCCTCTTTTGTGGATTGGCACCAATCTGAAAATCAACTGGCCGCAATCCATTGCCAAAAGTATTACCGTATCGCCGAACCGGCGAAAGTTTATCATTCATCTCAAGGTTTGGCGTTGGTCTGACGGGAGACCGGTTACGGCTGAAGATACTTTGGCTTGTCTTACGCTGATTCGCCAATACGGGCCAAGATACCCCAACGCGGGAATGGGAGGAATACCGAATATTATCGAAAGCGCAGTGGTTATTGATCCTCGGACTCTGGAAATCACACTGAAACGTTCGGTGAACCCAACCTGGTTTGAACTGAATGGATTGTCTCAGTTGTTTCCAGTGCCCGCCTGGCGCTGGAAACACTATTCCATAGATACACTGTCCAAACTTCAGGATAACCCGGCTATGGTTTCCGTGGTGGATGGTCCATACAACCTGCAACGTTTCGTCCCTGGTCGGAGCATCAGCTTTATACGAAACCCTCATTATTCCGGAAATCCATCCGCTTTGGAGCACCTACATTTTAAAATGTACACCTCTGATTCCAGTGCCTTTTGGGCTCTGAAAACAGGCACCATTCAGGCGGGAATGATTCCGCATTACTTGTATGCAGCGCGTAGCATGGTAAAAAACCTCAAAACATGCGTCAGTAACGGTGGTTATGGTTTTAATTATGTGACGTTGAATCTCACCAATCCCCAGGTAGCTTTTTTTCGGAATGTAAAGGTGAGGCAGGCGCTTGCTCTGGCGATCAACCAGACACAGATCATCCAAATTGCATTTCATGGATTAGGCGTCCCCAGTTTTAATCCGGTACCCACTAATCCCGATACGTATCTTTCTCCAGAGATGAAGAAGCTCGTGGCACGCCCAGCCCTCGCCTATAATCCTTCTGCTGCGAAACAGTTACTAGCGGAGGCGGGATGGCAACCAGGTCTGGATGGGGTCCGGATGCGAAATGGGCAGCGTCTTCAGTTTACGATGATGGTTCCAGACACCAGCCAGACGCTGATAGCCGTGGCGGAAATGTTGAAAGCGGACTGGCAGGCTGTTGGTATAGATATGCGCCTGCGCGTCCTGCCATTCAATCTGGAACTAGCTAAATTGCACCCCCATGGGAAATGGGATGCTTCCATGATCGTCTGGTCCTATGATCCGGATTACTATCCTAGCGGTGATGGTTTGTTTAATACTGGTGGTGGTAGTAATTATGGGGATTATAGCAACTCCATGATGGACAAGCTGGTTCGCGATAGCACAGAAAAAAACAGTACAAAATTTTTGTATCAATATGAGAATTATGCGTACGCTCAGCAACCGGTGATTTTTCTACCTTATCCGAAGTACGTTGTGAAATATACTCAAGACTTGACCCACGCACAGTTGATGGAAGGTGTTTATTCTGTAGATTGCCATCCTCAACGCCTACACTGATCCTGTTTTTGAATAGGTGTCTTTTGGCAGAAAATATTGAAGTTTACCTTGCCGATTTTATGCGCGATAGAAAGTGTATTGAGGAGTTACGTATGCGCGTATTTGTTCGGGAGCAAGGTGTACCAGAAAACCTGGAGATGGATGAGAGGGAAGTGTATTGTCAGCATTTTCTTGCGTGTTGTGATGGTGTTGCGATTGGAACGGCTCGTCTAGATCTCGAGCTAAAGGGTAAAATGGGCCGCTTGGCGGTGATCAAACCCTATCGGCGGCGTGGGGTGGGCCGTCAATTGGTAGAGCGAATTCACCAGAGTGCCAGAGAGTCGGGTTTGTCAGAAATCTGGTGTCACGCTCAACTTTCTGCCCAGAACTTTTATAGTGTGTTGGGTTATGAGGCAGAAGGAAACATTTTTGAAGAAGCCGGGATTGAACATGTCACCATGCGATACACTCTGGTGAAGTGATTTTTCTTCTATAAGCGGTATCTCTTCCATCACAGTCGCTAAGTTCAAACGGGTGAATAGAATGTATAAAACATTCGAAAAAATGATTGACATATTTCGGGATCACGATACCCATGAAATTTTAGATCATAATCAAAGAGCTTCTGTCTGGAATTTTTATTGGAATTATATTTCTCAGGTTAAAGGATCAATGATATTGCTGTTTGTTGCAGGTTTTGTCACGGCTATTGTTGATCTTTCTATTCCCTTGTTTATTGGCAGAATCACTGGGTATGTATCTCATGCCAAGTCTGACGCACTGCCAGTAAATGAATTGCACGCCATTTTGATCATGGCTTTTGTGATCATCGTACTGCGTCCATTTATTCATTTTTTTCATGATTTGGTGACCAACCAGACAATTGCTGCAAATTTTACCAACTTGATCCGTTGGCAAAACCATCGTGGTTTGATTCGTCAAGGCTGGGGGTTTTTCCAGAATGACTTTGCTGGACGTATTGCTAATCGAGTTATGCAAACC
This sequence comes from Acidithiobacillus ferrooxidans ATCC 23270, assembly GCF_000021485.1. Classification (NCBI taxonomy): domain Bacteria; kingdom Pseudomonadati; phylum Pseudomonadota; class Acidithiobacillia; order Acidithiobacillales; family Acidithiobacillaceae; genus Acidithiobacillus; species Acidithiobacillus ferrooxidans. The sequence continues at coordinate 2,673,898 of NC_011761.1, read as the reverse complement.
GGCCCTTCTTTACGGGAGAGCACCGTTGCGACACTGACTGCAGTCTGGTACTTGCTGACATATGGTATCAGCTCCATTATTATTCTTGCACAGCAAAGCTGGACGCTTTCAACCCCGGTATTTTTATGGTTTTTATTTTATGGTTTTTTGATGTGGTTTTTTATTCCGCGTTTGACCCAACGATCCAATATGCTTTCTAAGGCAAGATCTGGTCTGACGGGAGCGATTGTAGATAGCTACACCAACATTCATACTGTAAAATTGTTTGCCAAATCAGAAGATGAAGATCAATTTGTGCGTGATGCGCTTATAAGTCACACTTCTGCATTTTGGGCATCACTGCGCATGGTAACCACCTGGATGACCTCCTTGACCATGCTGAATGCTTTATTGCTCAGTGCAACGACCGGAGTTGGACTCTGGTTATGGCATGAAGGTACCATATCTGTCGGGATATTGGTTACAGCCATTCCACTGGTTTGGCAGATTGCGAATATGTCGGGCTGGGTTGCGAATAATCTTTCCGCTATCTTCGAAAATATCGGTACTGTTCAGGATGGTATGCGTTCTGTAGACCGTCCCCGGATTATGGGCGATATGCCCTTGGCCAAGCCCTTTGTTTTCGAGTCAGGGCGGATTGATTTTGCTGATGTTTCGTTCAGCTATCATCAGCAGGACGGAACAGTAGATGAAATCAAGCATATTGATCACGTATCCATTGCGATTGCCCCTGGTGAGCGAGTAGCTATTGTGGGCCCTTCCGGGTCCGGAAAGTCGACACTGGTCAGCTTGCTCTTACGCTTTTTTGATGTGAATGAGGGGCGTATTCTGGTTGATGGTCAGGACGTCAGAGGCCTCCAACAAGAAAGCTTTCGCCAGTTCATTGGTGTTGTTTCTCAGGATACTTCTCTACTCCACCGATCTATTCTTGACAATGTGCGTTATGGTCGACAAAACGCCACTCGGGAAGAAGTCGAAGATGCTTTACGCAAGGCACGCGCAGATGCTTTTGTTCTGGATCTGGTGGACTCCTACGGGCGGGTTGGTCTCGATGCGCAGGTGGGCGAACGTGGCGTCAAACTTTCGGGTGGGCAGCGTCAACGTATCGCCATTGCCCGAGTGTTCCTCAAAAATGCCCCCATATTGATTCTAGATGAAGCGACTTCCGCTCTGGATTCTGTTACCGAACAGGAAATTCAGCATGAGTTGGATGCTCTCATGGCCGGGCGTACGGTAATTGCCATAGCGCATCGTATTTCCACAATTGCTCATTTTGATCGCATTATTGTGATGGCAAATGGACAGGTTACTGAAATGGGTAATCACCAGCAATTATTGCAGGCTAACGGACATTATGCAGAGTTATGGGCTAGGCAAAGTAAGCCCATGAATCGTTAATATGAGTATTATAAACTCACAGCTATTACTATATTGCGTATTCCGGGGCATCGTGGGCACCCGTTACGATTGATCGTGGGCATTTTTGTGGATTTTCCGGAATCGGTGCCCACGATCAGCGGAATCACTGCCCACGATCGCCGGAATGCGCACTAATAGCGGTGCTTGCTTGAAAACTCAATGTGCGCGCTGCCTTCACCATACCCTGATCCAACGACAGCAGGTGGGGGCGATGATGATTATGGATAACACCCAAATGCAGCGCGTCCCCTGCCCGCAAATCTGTAGCCGGGTCGCGGAGTAGTTGAATCGCGACGGCGCAATCAGCGGAACTTATCACCCATATTTCAAAAGAACTCAACAGGGTGGCATCAAAGACCTCGCGGATGGCATCGGCCTGGGCAACATTCAACTCTTTCATCCGTACCCGGCGCGCCAAAAGGCTGGCAAACTCCACACGCGTCCAGTCCGACGTAACCAAAGTGCCATCGATGTGTCGCAGATAATTCTCGATGGCGTCACTGATGTCTTCCGAAATAAATAACGGAGCAATGAAACTGGTGTCCAGATAGACCATCAATAACCTTCATCACGGGTTGCACGAATCATTTCGGTACTGGAGTGCCGCATTTTAGGCAATTGAGCTCGAAAATCAGCCAGGGATGGCAAGGGAATGATTGGATGCCGCACAGGAACAACTCGGGCCACCGGTTTGCCGCGCCGAGTGATCACCAACTCCTCACCCGCCTCCACCCGATCCAGGACGTGGCTCAAGTGTGCTTTGGCTTCGGCCAGTGCGATAGATGCAAAGGATTCCATAGGACGCCTTTTGTGGTCATGTAGATGGTCATATCAGTGTAGGTGTAATCACACAAAGGCACAAGGGCAGGCCGCTTAGCAGCGTAATATCCTATATACATAGTGTTTTAGAGGCTTTTAGCTCATCAAATGCCGCAACTGTGCACCGGTTTTTATCGGTTTCGTTGCCCAAGATGCCTCGGTAGATCCATGCTGTCGTGCAATACCCGCAGCACATCGCTGAGCGAGTCACCGGCCACACGAAAAACCAGAAAGTGCCGACCGTTGCCGCCCGCGAAGAGAATGGTCATAAGCGGTTCATGAAATCGGTGAACTGCTGAAAGTGCTGCTCCCAGGTAGGGGGAGAAAAATGCCCCAGGCGCTCCAGTTGCCCCTGGCGCATGGGGCTATCTGGGAGGCTATAGTCGCTCAAGGCGGCAAGCCAGGCCGAAGTATCCGAGGTTTCGATATACTCGGGAGGGAACAACAATATCGCCTTTCCAGTCCAATGTGTTGCGGCCCTTGAGGGATACCACCACCCGCGCAAAGCGATGCACCCGCTCTGCCTCGGAGAGCGACACACGGCCATACACCCCGCCGCGCACGCTGCGTTTGGATATCTGCAGCAGGCCGGATAGCTCCAAATCCGGCAAGGTGGAAAGCACTCCATGGCGCATTTCCATGAGAACACGGAGATTGTTGTTAGCAATATCCATAGTGGCGAAGTTTATCAACCCCTTCGACGGCCGTCACGATCCTCTATTTTTTGGGGGCGGCGCTTGCCGCCTTTTTGCGCGGAGGCTTCAGTTCTCGCAAAATCTCCGCCCGTAAATCCGTTTCGTAGCGCGCCGCCAAGGCTGCCAGCGTGAGGCCGTATTCCTGTTCAAAGGGCGCGCTGAAGTGCGCCAGCTCCTCTGCAGAAGCTGTTTTCTGGGCAACGACGGCGTAATCGGGACTGACGCCCGCCAGCACCTGCAGCAACGTCACGCGCGCACTGTGCGCGGCTAGCTCCGATGACTCCTGCAACCGCAGGATTTTGGTGCGCGAGAACCCGGCATACTCGGTTAAAAAGGACAGCAGCAAAGGCGGGAGAGGGCGCTGATGGGTAGGGTCGAGATAAAAGCTGGAAGCACCGACTACGAGGTTTTCCGCATTGGGTGTTTCCAGGATCAGCAGCCCCGCCGGTTTCAGCACACGCAGTGCCTCCGCCACCATTTCCTGCAGCACCGCGAAGGGCACATGCTCGGCAATATGGAAACCGGAGACCACGCACTGGCTGGCATCCGGCAGACGCTTGAGTGCCTCCAGGGCATCGCCCTGCTCCACGGAGAGCCCGAGCTCCTGACAAGCTGCCAGCATAGCCGCGTCCAGATCGACGCCATGGGCGGTGAATCCCTCTTCGCCCATGAGTTCCAGCCACTCCCCGCGCCCGCAACCCATGTCCAGCACGGCGCCCTCGCCATAGAGCTTCAGCAAAGGCGTAATGAAAGGCAGATACGCCCGCACGCGGGATTTGATCAGGTCCCGCGTGCCCCGGTGGCGGTCTTCAAAGGCACGATAAAAGTTGGCATCCGGCACATCGCCTCCTATGATCCCCGCTGAAAATACAGCATCACTCCCCAGTTACCACCATGGTTCTCAAAGGTCGTGAAAAAATTGGTGATGCCTGCTTTCTGGAGCAAGGCGCAGAGCACATTGAGATCATAAGTATACATCTGCATGCGAGGCGCCGAGAACTTGCGGCCCTTACTGAGATTGAGCAGGTTGCCACCGCCGGGCACATGCCGGTCCAACCAGGTATGCAACTTCCGGTATTCAAAATCCTGGCCATACTTGAAGTGGATCACCCCGATGCCGCCGGGAGCCAGCCGCGTCAGCAACTGTGCAAAAAGGCGTTCGCCCCGCTGCACCGGAATATGCTGAAACACGATAAACGAATGGATGAAGTCGTAGGTGCCATCCAATAGCGACAGCGCATCGTCGGATTTGACCAGTAGCACATTCCGGACGGACTGCGCCGCACAGTTCTTGCGGGCCTCTTCCAGCATTGCGTCGGAAACGTCCACACCCGTCACCTCTTCAGCGATACGGGCCAGTGGAATGAGCAGCCTGCCCACCCCACAGCCGAAATACAGAGCCCGTTTTACCGTAAACTCCGCATCCAGGTGCTGCCGCACAGTGGAGAGCACCGCCTCCATATGGGCAACGCCCGATGCAAAGAACTCGTGCCGACGCTCGGCGGAGAGATTTTCCTGACGATACTGGTCATGGGTAATCACTCCGTAATAGGGGTCCTGCCTGCCGAATTGCTCCCAGTTTTTATCGGTATCGTCCGGCACGCGCATTCCTCTTCTTTGACAGGCGCAACGCTACCCAGCGACGCGCCGCAGGTCGGCTTCGGCCATCATCCGCACCAGGGCATCGAAGCCGACTTCGCGCTTCCAGCCCAGCTTCTGCTGTGCCTTGCCGGGATCACCGATGAGGATGTCCACCTCGGCGGGGCGGTAGAAGGCCGGGTTGACGCGGACGATGACCTTGCCGCTCCGGCGATCGACGCCCTGGGTCTTTTCCGCCTCGCCCCGCCACTCCAGATCGAATCCCGCATGGGCGGCGGCCTTCTCGACAAAGGTGCGCACCGTCCAGGTCTCGCCGGTAGCGATGACATAATCATCGGGCTGCTCCTGCTGCAGCATCAGCCACATGGCGCGCACATAGTCGCCCGCATAACCCCAGTCGCGTTTGCTGTCGAGATTGCCCAGCTCCAGCACGTCCTGTACGCCCTGACGGATGCGCGCCAGCGCCAGGGTGATCTTGCGGGTGACGAACTCGGTGCCGCGCAGGGGGGATTCGTGGTTGAAGAGGATGCCGCTGGAGGCATGCAGGCCGAAGCTCTCGCGGTAGTTGACGGTGATCCAGTGGCCGTAGAGCTTGGCGACGCCATAGGGGCTGCGGGGGTGAAAGGGCGTGCGTTCGGACTGGAGCGGTTCCTGAATCTGCCCGAACATCTCGCTGGTGGATGCCTGATAGAAACGCGCCTGGGGGTTGACGATGCGGATGGCCTCCAGCATCTTGACCACAGAGGTGCCGGTGACTTCGGCGGTCAGAATCGGTTGATCCCAGGAGGTGGCCACAAAGCTCTGGGCGCCCAGGTTATAGACTTCCGTCGCCTGGGACTTTTCCATGGCGCGGATCATGGAGGACAGATCGATGAGGTCGCCGTCCAGCAGGCGCACCTGATCGGCGATGCCCAGTTCGTGCAACCGGCCGGTGGTATCGGTGCCGCGGCGGGCGATGAGGCCATAGACCGTATAGTCTTTTTCCAGCAACCATTGCGCCAGATAGGCGCCGTCCTGGCCGGTGATGCCGGTGATGAGGGCGTGCTTCGTCATTGCGGTGGTTTCTCCCAGTCGTTGAGTAAATCCTGAATGAGGGTGCCGTGGTCGCGCAGATCGACCTCAGCAGGCAGGGGCACGCACGGCGCGGTGGACTGCATGTAGCGGCCGACGAAACCGTTAGCGCCCGTGAAAAGAATGGTCATAAGCGGCTCATGAACTCGGTGAACTGCTGAAAGTGTTGCTCCCAGGTAGGGGGAGAAAAATGCCGCAGGCGCTCCAGTTGCCCCTGGCGCATGGGGCTATCGGGGAGGCTATGGTCGCTCAAGGCGGCAAGCCAGGCCGAAGTATCCGAGGTTTCGATATAATCGGGCACGTCTCCGGCGATCTCCCGGAAAACGGGCAGCGGGCTGGCAATGACGGGAATTCCCAACGCCAACGCCTCCACCAGCGGTAGGCCGTAACCCTCCTCGTGGGAAGGGAACAATAAGGCACGCGCGCTCTGCAGGTAAGCCCAGAGACAGTCATCCCGGCAATGGTGTAATACCCGTACCGAATCCTTCAGGATCGCGTCCGCGCGCAACTGTTCCAGAATATCCTCGCACATCCACCCTACCTGACCAATCACCACCAGCAACGACACATCGGCCTGGCGGCTTTTCCACTCGCGCCACAGATCCAGGACAAAGTGATGATTCTTACGCGGTTCTATGGTGCCCACCATGAGGAAATAAGGCGCTGACAAAGGCTCATGGCTTGCAGGCGGTGGAGCGTGTCGAAGATGATTGGCACCCAGAGGAATCACCGAAATGGGCGGCAGGGTAACGCCCCATTGTTGGGCATAATGTCGCAAAACACGCGCCGTGTGTTGAGAATTGCTGACGATACCCGCCGCATGACGCAGGATCACCTGCAGGCGCGCGGCATGCCGATCATCCTCTCCTGGGCGGCAGAACTGGGGGTGGGTGAGGGGGATCAGGTCATGGGCCATCACCAGCAAGCGGATCTGTTTGCGTGCCATCCATGCGCCATAACCCCGACGGTCCAGGCCGCTGTGCCCCATGTTCAATACCCAACTTCCCTTGGGCACGGGGCGCAAGGGAAGCCTCGCCAGCCAGGCCATGGTCGGCCCCAGGGCGGGATGCGGCTTGCCCTCTCGCCAAGCCAGGAGCCAGGCGAAAAGGGCAAACGACGCGGCGGGCGACAATGCCACGGCGATAGCTCCGTGTTGCATCAGGGCCTGGGCGCGATGGTGAAAAAAGGCGATATAAGCCAGACAGACGCGGTCCACGCCGGTGGGCATGCGCTTTTTACGCGCCCGCTCTATCAAGCGCGTAACATCAATCAATAAGGGGCGGTCACCCAAGTTCATATGACCCAAACACTCAAGGGAGCACCCCTGCATTGGTCAGACCCTGAATGGGGTAGACGATCTGCACAACCATGCCCAGAAACTTCTGAAGTTCCGTGATCGGGGCGGTACCCACATAAATCAGGTCATGATTCTGGATGGGGAAGGTCTGCGCCGCGAACAACGTAGCCGGATTACTGAGATCAAAGCGGAACACCACCGGGACCAGGCCGTTCTGCGCCACCTGCACGGGATGCGGCCATTGGGGCAGCAGGGAGGGTTTTTCAAAGCGGAAGACGAAGACCCCTTTCGCGTCCGCCTCATGACCATTCAGACCGCCCGCGCGGGCCAAGGCCTGGGACAGGCTGACGCCCGTCGCTTCAAAGTCCAGCTCCCGGCTCTGCGTCGTAGCTCCCAGGATGGTGACATGCAGGGGTTCATACAGGGCCGTGAGTATGTCCCCCGCATGTAATGAGATATTTTCCTGGGGATTTTTGATGACGCTTTCCAGAGGCATATCCACCACCTTTCCGGCGCGGGAAATCTGCATGGTGACTTTGTTTACCGGCTTGTCCACCCCGCCCGCCGCCGCCAGGGCCTGGAGCACATTCACACCGCCCGGCACCAGGGGTACCGACGTGCTACGCGTCACGTTGCCCACGACGGTAACACTCCGTGAATAATTGTTGACCAAACTCACCACCACCTGCGGGTCGTTGGCTTGACCCCGCAGTTTTTGCCGGATTTCCGCCTCGATCTGAGTCAGTGTCCGACCGGAACAGGAAATCTCACCCGCAAAAGGAATGGCGATATCACCGTCACTGCTCACTATTTGCTCAGGGATCGCGGTCATCATCGAACCCGATGGCGTAGCCATGGAACTAGGGACGGAGGTAAAGAGCATGGCCGGAGGCGCCTCCCAGATGTACACCTGCAGGGTATCCCCTGGTCCCACAGTATACAGATTGGGGTTCGCGTTGGCCAAGTCCGCCAGGGACGAAAAGGCGGGTTTCTCCAGCTTATCCTTAATGAGACGCGCCAGGGCATAATTGACATCCACCACCTGGATGCCAGCCAAGGCCTTGTTCTCCCCGGCATCCACGACCGACGAGGTGCGAGGACCCGAATAAGGGAGGTAAGAGGCGCAGCCGCAGAGCCCCATCATGGCGAAGGCCATCGCCAATTGGAGCACACTCTTTGACCGCATAACGCCCACCGCTGCCTTCATTTTCCGTCTCCCATCCATTATCTCTGATTGCTGCGTCATTCCACGCTGCATTCCCGGTTTAGCCATCATGGTGTGCCTCACGATAAAGCGTATTCAACTGGGAGGGGGTGACATCCACATAATCCGGGCCGAGCGCTTTGAGAAGCAGGTACAGGCGATGCATGCCCATGGCCCAATTCAAGATGAAGACATTGATAAATGCCGGCCGTGTTGCCCCCACACGGGAGCGGATTTGTTGAACTAGATTAGGGAGTTTCTGGGTATCTGGCTGCCAACTAGTGCCCGCCCGGAAAATTACCTGTCCACTTGGTAGCTGGTATGTGATCCGGTGGTAATCCTTCTCACCAGCGTAGCCATAATCCGGCATTATAAATTGCGCTTGCGGCAACGCCGCCGCGACTTTGGCGATATCCTGTCTAGCCATTTGGTTATTTCGTGCGAAGGCCCGATGCACGCGGAGAGTTTTCATATCCATCCGCTGCATGTAGCGCCATGTCCAGTTATAAAAATCCTGAAATGCAGCTTGGCGATTATCCAAGCGAATCGCCCAGACGGACGGGTACATATAACCGACGCCGGAAACACCGGCTATAAATTCATTATTCGATCCGGCGTGCTGGTAGTACCATTGCGCCAGCGTGGGCGCCACGTCGATCAGTGTCGGTCCCATGGCCCATCCGGCCGCGAACTTGCCATAATACGGACTCTTAAACCAATGCCAGAAAAAATTCTGCCAAGTATTCAGATTGTCGCCGTCAGAAATAGTGAACGAGAGATACACCTTGGATCGATCCAGTTTCGGGGGCGGGGCAAATTTCTGCCGTAGCGCTACCAGCCTTACCCCGCTCAATACGGAAAGGTTATGTACATGGTCGCTGACTACGGTGACTTTCCCAAACTCAGAGCCCAGCCTGACACCAATGCCCTCTCCCAGGCCCTTTCCGTCGCCACTCCACCACCAACCGCGCACTACCCCATCCAGCGGCGTGGCGGCAAAGAGTTTTTCTATTTGTTGTTTTTCTCCAGCCATATCCGCTCCTGGTTCTTGCTGCTCTTTGGGACCAGTCACCCAGAACGTCATACCGCGCGCGGCAATGATCTGATCTTCCGCGCCGCCAGCCAGAAGTTGGGGGGCCAGGCATAAAAACAGAAAGGGATTCATCCGTGGTGCCAGTTGTGTCCGCAGGTACCGCAGGGCCTGCACATCATTCTTAAAGCGCCCGCGCAAATCCGCCTTGATGGGCAAATGCAGTTGCCGCGCCAGGGCGGGCGTGGCCACCACCAGGTTGTCCAGCGCCGCGATATCCACGGCGATATCCGGAGAAATATAAACCCTCGGATCCGGAATCACCGCGCCCTGTATGTCATTACGGAAAATCCGTACCAGCGACAAAGGTTGGTTAACCGGAATCGGCGTGCCGGTTTGACCTTGTTTTTGCATCTGGCGCAGCCAGAACAGATCACTCGGATCCCATACGAGATAAATCCGCGGCTGGGTGCGGTTAACAATGCCTTGCAGCGTCACTAGCAGCCGTTTTTGATCTGGCGGGAGTGCGCTGATGTTCGCCACATAGAGGTGCCGGGCAGGAGGCGGCATCTTCGGCTGAAAGGTCGGATAGGTCCTTTTGATCTGAGGCAAAAGGACATGTTGCGGCAAAACGGATGTCGTCGTTGGTGAGGATGTACCTGGTCTGCCGTAGGGCATAACGGATGCGCAGCCGCCAAGGGCTACGAGGGTCCACACCACGACGATTAGCCGGGATAAGATCCCGGAGTGCGCCCGGCGGAATGGTTCATTGATCAGAAGTCGGTTCATGTTCATACCCTCTCGTGTTTGCCACCGTCCGGCCGTTGCAAAACATGGCGACCGCTGTTTCAACAACAAAATAGGGATTTAATAAATCTTTTTTGTTATATATTAGTTTATGTCCGCCAGCGGCAGCCTCTACTCTACAGCCGCTTTCGGTCGCAATAATCTGGGCCGCCGCCGTATCCCATTCCATGGTTGGCCCCAAGCGGGGATAACAATCCGCATCCCCCTCGGCGACGAGGCAGATCTTGAGCGAACTGCCAATCGAAACGACCTCGAGTTCCCGCGTGGATTTTCGAAGCTCGTCGATATAGACTTCCGTCTCGGGCGATCGATGGGATTTGCTCGCCACCACCGTCAGCTTCTGTTCCCGACTATCATTGACATGCAACGGAAGCTTTTGGGTCCCCTGTACTGCATCTTGGCGCCATGCCCCTGCTCCCTCTTTTGCGTAGTACATGAGATCCAGCGCCGGGGCGTAAACCACACCGAGCACCGGCCTGTTGTTTTCGATCAGCGCGATGTTTACGGTATATTCGCCATTTTTCCGGATGAACTCTTTTGTACCATCCAAGGGATCCACCAGCCAGAAAAAGCCCCAGTGTTTCCGTATCTCATAAGGAATGGCATCACCCTCTTCCGACAAAAACGGAATCTCCGGATAAAGGGCATGAAGGCCATGGAGAATGATCCCATGTGCGGCACGATCGGCATCCGTGAGGGGGGAGGAGTCCTCCTTGTAATCCACCGTAAAATCCCGTTGATAAATTTCCATGATGGCATCGCCGGCTTCTTTGGCGATGGCAATAATTCGTTCCATGTCAATAGTATCAGCGATCACGCAATCACCTCCTGGATTCTGAAAGCCGTCATTCGCCGCACTGCCCATTGCTTTGCAATAACTCTAACGGACATTGCGACTCGCGCCACCCCAGAGGATGAAAGAGAATGGGGGGTGAGGAGATGGCGGATTGAGGTCGAGCAAGTTTTTGGTGATTCCATCCCGACTCTAACGTGACCCGCCAGGCCGACTCGTACCCCGGATTGCCTCCCTTGAGAGCGCACATTAAAAGGGCCGCCTGAGGCTTGCCACAGGCTGGTGATTTCGGCGCTGGCATTCGCCATCTCTCCCTTTGATAGTAATTGGAGAGACGTCGTTATGGAACTGCAATCCCTCTTTCACCGGGTTATCGGACTGGATGTTCATCAGGCCCAGGTCACCGCCTGTGCCATTCTCACGGACCCTGACGGAAACGTTACGATTGAGCGCCGGCAATTTGGTGCTTTTCAGAAGGACCGGAAGGCATTGGCCCTGTGGTGTGCCTCCCATCGGCCCGATACGGTGGTCATGGAGAGCACCGGGATCTACTGGAAGAGTCCCTATGCGGCCCTGGAAAAGGTGGGGATCCAGGCACAGGTCGTGAACGCCAGGCACGTCAAACAGGTCCCCGGTCGCAAGACCGATGTTGGGGATGCAGAGTGGCTCGCCACCCTGGCTCGAGCCGGACTGCTGCGGGGTTCCTTCGTTCCCCCGGCACAACTGCGGGAGCTGCGGCTGATCGCCCGACAGCGGCAAAATCTGGTGGGCATGCTCTCGTCGGAGAAAAACCGCTTGCACAAGGTGCTGACCGATGGCGGAATTCGACTGGGGGTGGTGGTCAGCGATATCCATGGGCAATCGGCCCGGGCCATGATCCAGGCCCTGATTCAGGGGAGTCCCCCGGAGGCCGTACTCCGACTGGCCAGCCGACGGCTCAAAGCCAGCCAGGAGGAGATCCTGGATGCCCTGCAAGGCGAGTTGAGTGCCAGTCACCGCTTTGTCCTGGACGAGACGCTCCGCCATATCGAGTCTCTGGAGGCCCAAATCGCGCGCTTCGATGTCCAACTGCTGGAGGGCTTGAAGCCGCAAAAGAATGCTCTCGAACTCCTGCAGACCTTGCCGGGCATCGATACCGTGGGTGCTGCCTTGCTGCTGGTCGAAATCGGAGACGACATGAGCGTCTTTGGGAGCGCCGATCGACTGGCCTCCTGGACCGGCCTTTGTCCCGGGAACAATGAGTCTGCCGGAAAACGGAAAAGTGGGCGAACCCGCAAGGGCAACCCGTATGTCCGTCGGATCCTCTGCGAATGCGCCCACGCCGCCAGTCGTACCCACTGCGCCCTGCGCTCCAAGTTCCAGAGTCTGGTCGTCCGTAGGGGGCACAAGCGCTCCATCATCGCCCTGGCCCACAAAATGCTGCGCATCATCTACTTCATGCTCTCACACGGCAAGTACTACCGGGATGCCGATACGGACTATGAGGCACTGAGTGTGCAGCGCAATGCTTCTCGCTGGATCAAGAAACTGATCAAATTCGGCTTCCTGCCGCAGCATCAGCCAGCGTAGAGCGTCACTTCGATCCCAATATGGCCACCCGATGGCCAGGGATTGCCGTGCCCATTCCACGGATTTCTTTCACATTAACACCGGCTCCAGCAACGCTTCCGGACTGCTGCCGGGGGTGCTGAGGCGTAGCTCTGGTGTCAGCGGTAGCTCGTAAGGGCTGCTGATGCCGGTAAAGTTGGGAATCTGCCCGGCCCGGGCGCGGGCGTAGATTCCCTTAGGATCGCGTCGCTCACATTCTTCCAGGGGCGTGTCCACGAACACCTCAAGGAACTCCCCTGGGGTGAAGAGGCTGCGGGCGAATTCCCGCTCGGCGCGGTAAGGCGAGATGAAGGACACCAGCACGATCAGACCGGCATCCACCATCAGCCGGGCCACCTCCGCCACACGGCGGATGTTCTCGGCCCGGTCGGCCTCGGCAAAGCCCAGGTCGCGGTTCAGTCCGTGGCGCACATTGTCGCCGTCCAGCACGTAGGTATGGTGCCCTTGGGCGTGCAGGCGCTTTTCCAGCAGATTGGCCAGGGTGGATTTGCCCGACCCGGACAGGCCGGTGAACCACACGCACCGGGGTGGCTGGTGCTTGAGCGCGGCGCGGGCGGCTTTGTTCACGCTGAGTTGCTGCCAGTGCAGGTTGTGATCGCGGCGCAGGGCGAAGTCCAGCATCCCGGCGCCCACGGTGGCGTTGCTCAGGCGGTCGATGAGGATGAAGGCGCCAAGAGGACGGTTTTCGGCATAGGGGGCGAAGGGCAGCGGGCGATCGAGGTTCAGGTGTACCTCGGCGATATCGTTCATCTGTAGCTCGCGCGCGGCTAGTTCCGCCCCACTGTTGGGGTCGATGCGGTGGCGGATGGAGCTCACCGTGGCCGATACGGTACGGTGGTGCAGTTGGAGCCAATAGGGGCGACCGGGGATGAGGGCTTGCTCGTGCAGCCACAGCAGATGGGCATGGAACTGCTCGGCCATCTCCAGTGGAGCATCGACCGCACAGAGCACATCACCGCGGCTGATGTCGCGCTCGTCGGCCAGGGTGATGCATACCGATTCACCGGTTTGGGCTTGGGCCTGCGCCTGCTCGCCAACGAATATCTGCTGGACCGTAGAGCTAACGCCTGAAGGGAGCACACGCACTGCGTCTCCAGGGCGCAGCGTGCCTTGGGCGATGCGCCCGCAATAGCCGCGAAACTCGGCATGGGGCCGTAGCACCAGTTGCACCGGCAGGCGCAGCGGCGGCGTGGCCTCCTCCAGCCCAGCGGGCACGTTCTCCAGCCACTGCAGCAAGGTGGGGCCGCCATACCAGGGGGTGTGGGTGCTGGACTGAGTGAGGTTGTCGCCCGTCAACGCCGAAAGGGGAATGGACTGCACGGCGGTGAGCCCCAGTTCTTGAGCAAAGGCGGCGTATTCGTCGGCAATGGCGCGGAAGGCACTTTCGCTCCAGTCCATCAGGTCCATCTTATTGACGGCCAACACCACTTGCCGCACCCCCATCAGCGCCACGATACGGGTGTGCCTGCGGGTCTGGGTCAGCAGCCCCTTGCGCGCATCCACCAGGACCACGGCCGCATCGGCGGTGGAGGCGCCGGTGGCCATGTTGCGGGTGTATTGCTCATGCCCGGGCGTGTCGGCGACGATGAAGGCGCGCTCGGGCGTGGCGAAGAAACGGTAGGCCACGTCGATGGTAATGCCCTGCTCACGCTCCGCTTGCAAGCCGTCCACCAGCAAGGCCAAATCGGGCGCAGCACCCTGGGTGCCGAAGCGGGCGGAGTCTTTTTCGAGGGCTTGGAATTGGTCGTCGAAGATTTGCTTGGTGTCGAAGAGCAGCCGACCGATGAGGGTACTCTTGCCATCGTCGACACTGCCGCAGGTAAGAAAACGCAAGCGACCGTTCATCAGAAATAGCCCTCCTGCTTCTTGCGTTCCATGGAGCCGGAGCTGTCATGGTCGATCAGCCGCCCGGCGCGCTCGGAGCTGCGTGCGGCCAGGGTTTCGGCGATCACCGCCTCCAGGGTATCGGCATCGCTTTCGACAGCGGCGGTGAGGGGATAGCAGCCCAGGGTGCGGAAGCGCACCCTGCGCATCTCGGGCACCTCGCCCGGCGCCAGCGGCAGACGTTCGTCATCCACCATGATCCATTGGCCATCGCGCTGCACGACTGGGCGCTCCTTGGCCAAGTACAACGGCACAAGGGGTATTCCTTCCTGCGCGATATACTGCCAGATGTCGGCCTCGGTCCAGTTGGACAGGGGGAAGACCCGCAGCGTCTGCCCGGGGTTCAGCCGGGTATTATATAGAGACCAGAGCTCCGGACGCTGGTTTTTCGGCTCCCAGCGGTGACCGGATTCGCGCACGGAAAAGATACGTTCCTTGGCGCGGGACTTTTCCTCGTCACGCCGGGCGCCGCCGAAGATCACGTCGAAGCCGTGCGCATCCAAGACCTGCTTCAACGCTTGGGTCTTCATGATGTCGGTATAGCTGGCCCCGTGATCGAAGGGGTTGATACCCGCCGTCATCGCTTCCTCGTTGCTGTGTACGATCAGTTCCGCCCCCAACTCTCGCGCCATGCGGTCGCGGTGGGCGATCATTTCACGGAACTTCCAGCCGGTGTCCACATGCAGCAACGGAAAGGGCAGCGGACCCGGCGCAAAGGCCTTGCGCGCCAGGTGCAGCATTACCGAGGAATCCTTGCCGATGGAATACAGCATCACCGGCTTGCGCGCCTCGGCTACGGCTTCGCGCAGGATTCCGAGGGATTCGGCTTCGAGCGTATTCATACAGCAGTCACCTTCCACTCGGCAATTTTATCGTGCTTACAAAATATCGTCCTGGAAGAAACATAATAATGCCGTTTCGTCGTTGCCCCATGCCAGTTTTTTAAGCCATATTCCTCAGCGTATAAAACTGAGTCATACAGAAGGCTAGTTTTAGTCATTTACTGATTACCAATCCAATAGATGTTACAACATACTTACTGATCCTAAGTTTAAGGTGTGGATTATGAGAGTATGGAGGAATATCAATATAGTAATCCTCTGGTAAGTCCCCGTGGTCCCAATTAATATGCGCGCGGCAACCAAAACTTCTAACTCTTTCGATAATATCTTCAATTTCTTTTCTGCGAAACAGCACAGTTGGTCCCGTTTCGATAGTGTCTGAATTCGGCGACACATTGAATTCTGTGGTATGTACCGCTACTCCACCAGGTTTCAAACAATTAATAGAGTTAAGAATAAATGTCACCCCTTTTTCTATTGATCCAAGGTGCTCCAAGGAACAAGATGACCACACAAAATCGAATTTTCCTGTGTATCTTTTGGGTATACTGTTCATATTAGCAAACTCAAACTCTACCAGATTTTCAAACTCCCATCCCGGGCATATGCCCAACTTGTTTAGTTTGCCTTTATTATCCGCATGTTGCGAAGTTTTCGTCCATCCCGCTACAGACGAGTTCTGTAAATCTAAATCTGTGGCCAGGATACTAGCGCCAAACGACGCAAAGCAACTTGATAGTGGTTCTTCGCCGACACCAAACCCAAGGCCGATCCTACCTGGAGCAAGCATGTCATGCTCCTTTAGAGCCTGCGCAATAAAACACCACTCCCAGAATTTTCTATGAAGCTTACCAGTTTTCATAAACAATCTGGCCCAATGTTGAAATTCATCGGACAAAAGCGTACGTTTTGTACATAGCATTGAATCCATTTTTTCCCCTTTTTTCAGTAATCCGCTAGGCTCCGCCACTATGTTTCTTCAATTTGTTGGAGCACGATGCCACATAGGTTGATTTCCGTCTGATTGCTCACCCAGAGCCGAATCTCCAAGTCACTCACATCCTGTTCCAAGAAAAACATCCACGGCTTCCCAACAGTGCTATCGACGTATTCATTGAATGGAGTGATTGCCAACGGTTCGTTGTGTATGCCTTTTTTCCCTGCGTCACAAACAATATCGGCATAAGCCCCAGCCAAACCCTGGGGTCCGATACTACCCATCAGGTTAACTCTGTATATACCTCTACTTAGGGTCATGTAAGGCCCATAGCACAAAAATCCCTCCTGACCAGTTGTCTGCAACGTTGTACCAACACGCAACCCGATTTTCGAAGACATTTGCACCGGAAAAATAAGGGTACTCCCTGAATTCTGTTTCTCTACACCGCGATTCGCCGCATGGGAGTCAGGTTCCAAGCCCAAGATCGTCATAACCATTTTCTCATTCACAATGGTGACCGTATTCAATTGAACTTGGTGTTCATCGGGAACCATTAGGCGAAATTCTACACTCGTTGTTTCTTCATCCAAGGCAAAGTCTACGGGTAGAGACCATTCGGTGCCTTTAGCCCCCAAGTCAACCAGCGTTTCTTCGGCATGCAAGACAGCGCCTTTACCACTGCAAACGTCGGCATTACAAGTAACGCCTCGCGTAATCCAAACTCCGTTTGCTACCGCACAATAATGTCCTGGGTCCAGGTCCAGGTACGGGCCGTGGCATAAATAACCTTTAGCTCCGTTACTAACAAGAGCCCGCCCCGCCACAGAACCATTCCGCGTGCTCAAATCCTTAGCTAAGTAGTGCGTCAGGTAGGATCCAAGCCAATACACATTAGAGGACTTTCTTGCCTTGAACCCCCAATCACCAAACTCCCGATTGAACGGCTGAATATTGCAAGAGACACCAATTGTTGGCGCTTGCCGGTTGGCCATTCGTTGAATCTCAGAATAAAGCTCCAAATCCCACTCAGTTAGCTTGCGTATAGCATGGAGCATCTTCTCAGAAATACCGTCCCGCTGTGGCCGAGAACTAGTGACATTAACGGGGCGTAGGGATACATAGTTTATAACATGCAACAATTTGGCAAGTTGCTCAATAAATTGCGGCAAGTCTGCCTGGAAACCCACTAAATCATAGTCAGTGAGCACTGACAGTGCAGCCACCATTTTCTGTTGCCATGACGCATTGCATCGCATAACTACACTACTGAAGTTGTTGACATAGGGATTTGACGCACTTCGCATAAAAGTCTGATTTGTCTCTTCTCCTTCGGAGCGCAGGAACAATTGTGCACCCACCTTTAGTTCCCTAGTATCCTCCGTTAGCTCCACATCTTTATCGATAAAATAAAGCCAGGAAATGAAGCGATCAACGGGGTCGCGCAAAACTGTAACATACTGATAACGCGGATCCAACCCGGTACCGTCAAACCAAATATGGGCACTAATGACAGGATAATGTCCACCATAACGCTGAATCAAATCCCTATGTGCACCAATCAAATTGGGCGTTACTGTGCCAACCCCTAAAGTCCTGCCCATCCAGTCATTAACTGCTTGGCCAGCAGTTTTTTCCAAATGGTGAAATATGAGTCGACCGGAATAGAAAGTATTAACCATATCAATACCTTATTTAAATTTTCTGTGTTTTACATTTTTTTTCGTGGCATATCGCGTTTTCACGATGCTGTCTTTCCGATCTGTCCGATGTGAGGCTTGTGGTACATGCGCGCCGCCACGCGGTTCCTCCGATTCCTTGTCCCGAGCATTTTCTGCAAATGCCACTACTGCTTTAGTTTCGCTAGACCCATCCTCAGCGTGCCCATTCGTCTCCATAGATAGCTTCTGCGCCGAGCCAAGGGCGGTTATCATCGGTGAAAATGGGTGTCCTACCTGCTCTCCGATATCTTTACCTTTCATCACACCCCTAATTCTGGCGTATTCTGCACCAGATTGCTGGTACAGGGCGTCGGCATCGGCAGCATCAACCACATTAGTCTTTTCCCAGACTGCATCCGCTATTTCTGCGGTGTTCATAGTGATCGATTCGCCCGGCGCCTCCTGTGTTAGCTCTTCCCCATATTCCTCCGTCGTCTCTTCGGTATGTAAAGCAGTCACATCCCCTTGAATCGACATTACGACGGTCGCCTCCGTCATTGGCCCCGTTGTATCCGCCGGATCAGGCGATGGGGTGATTTGGATTCCGCTCACTAGCAATTCCGAGGCCGCATCCACCCATACTCGAACCTCTACATCTTCAATGTCGCTATTCAACGTGAAGGTGATCTCCCCAAGCAAACCGGTTCGCCACGCATCCTCCGCTAACGGCTCCCTCGCAAGTTGCAACCTGCCCTGCTGCGCCGCAGCATCCATCCATGATCCGTTCAAACCACCAGGCCCTGTAATGTTACCAAATAGCTCTGCGCGATAGCGTCTGGCAGGCAAGCCAATGTATGGCCCACGCAAAAGGAAACCTGCCTTGCCTTGCGTTAGCAACGTGCGGCCAACCTTCCGCCCTACTTCAGAATGCAGATGTGGATGCGTCGCCTTGTAATAGTGCACGTCTTCAGTAAATTGAACCCTTGGTTTTAGAGAGCATTGCAAAGTGGTTAGTGGGGAAACCACATCCAGTTTATGGATTTCCATCACAGGTGCCCGCACATCGGTTACCTGTTTAACAGGCCTTATATCCGCCCCATCTGGCCCGCCCTTGGTCGCAGGCTCAGTAGCACATGCTTCATCGGGGATTTGTTCGATCTGGATCCCAGTCACATGCAAGTCGGAGCCCGTGTCCACCCACACCCGAACCTCCACATCTTTGGTGTAACGGTTCAAGCTGAAGGTGATTTCTCCCAGCAGAGCGGGGCACTGTGCGTTTGTACCCAACGTAGTTTTCACAAGCTGCAGTTCGCCTTTCTGCGCAGTGGCGTCCATCCACGCCCCATCCAAGCTTCCTGGGCGGTTGACCTGACCGAATACTGCGGCGCGATAGGTCCCGGCAGGCAAACTAATATAGGGGCCATGCACCAGAACACCTGCCTTGCCCAAAGTCCAAAGCGTGCGACCAACTTTCTGCCCTACTTGGCTCGACAAACACGGATGTGTTGCCCAGTAACGGTATACAACGGCGGTTGGGGAAGTGAAATCGGTACCAATGGAGCTGGCGAAAGGCATTTCTGTTGTGGCATTGTTTTGCGAAGTAGCGATTTGGACAGCTCCGTCCTGTTTATGGAGTTCCAACATGGTCACCTGTATATCACTCTCCTGTTCGACATGTACCCGTACTTCCAAGTCGCTGCAGCCATCCGCCAGAATGAAGGGCAGGGTAACTAAAGGCTGCTGTTTGGCTTCCACATAATCACAAGCAAGTATGACTTCTTCCGCGATCTTCATGGTACCACCTTTTATTACCACATCGGCCCTGGCACCTGCCGGACCCCCAAAACCGTGGGTTCCGTGGATAGTGGCAACATACCTGCCCGGTTTCAGGGAAATATATGGCCCATGAAGCAAGTACCCCGCCACTCCCTTGCTCTGGCGGGAGGTGCCGCATATTTCCCCGACCGCGCTGCCTAGGCGCCAGTCCGAGCCCCAGTAGCGGGCAACCAGACGTGGGTCTGTTTGCCGGAACCATTGCCTATACCAATTTCCACCTAGCATAACTTCCATGAGGTTCTGAGTGCTTTTCTGCTGGGTCAGTCTAGGAACAATAAGATGGGCCTGTGTGCCACTACCGCTCTTATGGGCCTGTAGCCAGTGCCTAATGGCTTCCGCCAAGTGCTGTGGCGCATCTCCACTAAAATAGTCGGCATACTCACCTGCCATCTCGCGAAATACGGGAGTGTCCCGTGCCAGGATGGGTAACTTGTGCTGTGCAGCCTCAATTAGGGTCAACCCAAAGCTTTCATCGACCGAAGCGGCAATCAGGCAGGCGCTTGCGGCGTACATATGATCCAGCCTATCACCGCTGATGTCCTGCAGCCAGAACAGGCGGCTTTCCCGCTCTGGGTGGGTTTGTAGGCGTGCAACCATATTCTCTCCCTCCGAGCGATACTTACCTACCAGAACCAGATTGACATCCATACCCTGCCGCCATAGAAGATCAAAAGCGGTCAAAACTTGCCCCAGTTGTTTGCTTGGCTCCAATGTGGTAACGCTGAGAAAACTTGGTCGGGCGCGAACTTTATCGAGAACGTGCCGGTACCTATAGGCTGTGTCTAACTCCTTCATCTTTTGGATGACTTCAAAGCCAATATGGGCCCAGCCGAGGTGCAATGGTGTGCTTCGTTCAGGGCCAAATAAATCTAACCAATGAGAAAATTGATCGGCTACCGCTCGTGAGGTACATATCACTCCATCGGTTATTGCGATAGTCTGTAACCAGCGAAAGTGGGCCGCAGACCTATCCGGGAGGAAATATTGTGGCGCCATGCATGGTAGTAGATCGTAGCACAGGAAAAACACCTGAGCGCCACGATAGCGGATCTCTTCAAAGAATTTTGCCTGCATAGGAACCATTTCAAGCTGAAAATCTAGGCCAAAAAACACATCCCCAGGCCAGACCTCCATCACATCGTCCTGCAGGTCACCATCGGGATATCCTAGAAAACGCATGGTGGCGCGCCGCGCGTAACGGTAGCCATGTTCGGCTGTGATATACACCGGTTCTACCCGCAAATCGGGTGGGGGATGATTCAGCAGCTCCTGTAATACCAACCTGGTGGCGCCATAGTCCCACTCACTATCGACGCCGCCTTGCACAAGGCTTGACACATCCACGAGTAACTGTTTTTGGGCAGGTCGGGGCGGGGGAAAAAGCTGCACAGAGCGTTCAGCAACCTGTGTAATATCTTGAACATTTTCGGGCATACCGAGCTGTCGGACGGCTTTGATGATGCCCGATGCGCCCGATTCCGCGCGAAGGTAAAACTCCTCAATGGCCTGTGCGTATTGGTCAGCGCAGCGTCGGGGGTTGTGGTATGCTCGAACGTGCTGCGCTGCCCGCTGACCCAAAGCTTGACGCGCAGGTTTGTTCTTGCGCAGAAAATCAAGTGCGTCAACGAGATGCTGGGTGGAAAACTCATCAGGAAGCACATGCACCACGTCCGCTGGCAAGTCTGTCATCGAACCATTGGCGTTTACTATGGTAGCCACACTGTGATTCATGCAGTCTAACGCCGTGCCGGAAGTCTCCCCCCTCGATAGGGTACGTAATTGCACAGCAAGATCGGCCGCAGCTAGATAGCGACGATAGGTAGCCGCATCAGCCCAACCAGTCACATGCACCCGCCCACGCAACCCCGGCGCCTTTAGTACCTGCCGGATTTGCTCGCCGTAGTCATCCATCGGTAGAAAACCGATGAACACTAGCTTGCAGCGTTTGTCTTTTGCCAGACTGGACGCCTGCCACGCTTCGAGCAAGCGATGGTTAAGTTTGCTTTTTCCCATGAGGCCGAAACTACAGACTAGAACGTCGCGGTCATCTAGGCCTAACTCATCGCGCGCCTCCTGGCGTCGGTTATCCACAACTGGCACGCGCAAAAGGGGAACCAAGGCCCAGTCATCCGCCCAGCCCGGCCCATACCACTGCATGGCTAGCCGACGGGAAAAATCCGAATGGCAGATAACGCCTTGGGCACGTTGCAAAACGTCTAGGTTGCAGGGGTATCGGAAAATCACTGCGGCGGTGTCTGTCTCTGAGTAGCGTTCGCAAACCGCCTGCCAGCCATGGGAACGTTGCAAGGCCTGCGCCCAAATCCCCGGCATGATTCCGTGTAAATCCATATGCACCAAAGCACCACTGAGGAAAAAATCGTGCAGCACTACCACACCAGGATGTTTTTCCAGCAGGCCGAACATGTGTTGGTGAAATTGCGAGTTACCGAATTGATAGAGGATGCGGTCATATTCGCCAGCATGCTGGTCAAACCACGCAGCCATGCGCTGAGCGGCATTAGCCAGAACCCAAGGATCAGTCACCGGCTCTTGCTGGGCAACGATGACATCAATGACATAGTAGCGGGACAATTCTGGCAACAATTCAGCACTGTAGTCAGCAATACCAGTTTGTGCAGGAGGCAACGGCGAGACATAGGCTAGTCGCAGTCGCTTGCGAGGTATTTTCGCCAGTGGCGGTGTAGCCGCCCGACTGGATTTAGCCATGCTGACCCGCGTTTCCATTGCCTGTAACGCACGTTGGGCGCTAGCGTCCCATGAAAACTTTTTAGCCTGCTGCAACCCGTGCGCCTTAAGTCTTTGGAGAAACGCATCATTCGTCAGAGCGCGCTCCATAGCATCTACGATAGCGTGCTCATCCTTGGGATCGAATAGAGCCTCGTCCAGCCCGACCACCTCAGGCAAACTGCTGCAATTGGAGGCCAACGTTGGCGCACCACAGGCCATAGCTTCCAACACCGGCAACCCAAAACCTTCGTGCCACGATGGAAAAACGAACAGGCGACACAGATTATAGAGCGCCAGGAGATCATCGCTTGGGATAAAACCAGTGAACACCAATTCCCCAGCACCCAAGCCACATTTTTGCGCGAGCTTTTCCAGACGGTTCCGATCATGATCCAGAATCGAACAGACAATAGCCAATTGATGGCCACGGCGAATCTCGTTAGACAGTTTTGCATATGCACTAATTAGTGCTTCGATGTTCTTCCGATAGTCTATTCCACCGGTATACATGACGAATGGCCGGGTCAGATAGTATCGCTCCATTATGTGCCGCCGTTCCTCCAGAGAAAACGACAACGGACGGTAATAGCCATCTATTGAGCAGGAAATATTGACCGCTTGTCCGTCTTCAACATCTAGGTATTTTATAGCCTCCTGACGAGAAGACTCGGATATAGCAAGCAAGATATCAGCCCGTCGAAGATGGTCAAGGCGAGCATGATACCAAGCCGAAACACTAGGGTTCTCTAGATAAGGTTTGGGATGAATTAAGAGAATTAGGTCGTAAAGAATAACAGCAACCGCATATTTGCCTTGGCTATTAACGCTGGTAATGGCATCTTCATGAAAACCTTCGAATAGGCTGCTAACCAACAGAATATCCGGATCAATTTGCAACATGAACGATTCATAAAGTTTTTCAGATGCTTGACGCCTCCATCGGTTGTCTGCATCAATAGCGCGCGAGGGATATAATCCGTATAAAATTCTGAAATTATCGGTTGGAATCAGGCCATTGAAAGCCTGGCGTATTGGATCTATCGTGTCAGGAAACGCACCATTTAGCATGATGAGAATTTCATGCTCCCCACCTTGTCTAGCGATTGCCAGAGCCAGAGATAGGGAATAACGCCCGATACCGCGATTTCGGCTCCCAGGTGTTTGTGCGCCTTGCAAGTCGATGACGATTCTCATATATTTTTTCCTGAATGATTTTTACGCGGAAAGTTGCCATAAAAGTTGGTGATATATACTGCGAGCGGTCCAAGGTAGTTCATGCGCGGGTATGAACGGACGGGCGGCAGGGTTCAAGGTCTGCTCCAGTGGGGGCGTCGCTGCGGAGGGGGACACTTGTGGCGCAAGAGACTCCCCACTCTCATGTAAGTCCGTACGCAGCCTTTCCATTTCCGCCTGCAATTCATTGAGTCGCTGGTCTAATTCCTTCGGCACAGTAGTAATGATTGCCGATTGAACGTATGCAGTTGCCCGTTGCTCCCAATGGAATGTATTGTCTGCCACACTACGCGGCTCTAACCGGCGCAGAAAATGCCAGCGCCACCGACCTAGGGGCAGTTTTTTGAGGAGTAGATAACGACGTGTGAGGGCATCCAATTCTTGACAAGGGGCGGCGCGCGCTCGTGCTATTCCCTCGTCGGAGCTGCGCATCTCGACCACAATCTGTGTCCTGCTTATTTTTTTATTGAGGCGCAAGGCATAATGCAGGAGTCCAAATGGGTCCGGATCACGACCCAAAAGTATGCAAAACACCTGGGGTAAAAATTCTTCATGTGGTAATGCCAGAATCTGATGAAGATCGATCTCTGTATGGCTTTCTTTGGTGATAGATTGCGCTTTCATGTGCGATCCTTAATAATCCATAAATGATATAAGCATGCATACAGTTGTTTGTCAGTCCCTCGTTAAGGGTGGAGCTGACAGCTTTCCTTGGACGTAATGGCAAAATGGAGCACTGGCTAGGCCGCTCAATGCAAAGTCATCGAAGACACAGGGGCCGTGACCGAAATGGGGTTGCAGATCAGGATGGGCATCGCTGAGATAAAAGCGATTAAGTCCGTCAAAATATACTAATTGATAGCCTCGGCGCAGGATCAATGTCTCCCATACCATGTGACTGAGCGTTTCGGTCAGTGGCAGAGTGCTTTCCACAGTAACGATCCAAGGTCGAGCCTTGCTACGGTTCCAACCACGCAATGCTCCTTCTTCAGCCCCCTCCACATCAATCTTGAGCCAGTGAATGTCTTTGCCCTTCGTTCGTCGAAAGACCGAGGCTAGCGTATACAGAGGCACTGCGATGGTGTGTACCGTGAAACCCCGCTGCGCATGGTCTTTAGCGATGGTGGCATCCACTGTAGATAATCCTGTTTCCGGAATTTCATAAAAAGAGACTTCCCCTCTATGTTTCCCCAATGCGGCTTGAATCACCGTTTCGTCCGGTCGATCCTCTTGCAACAGTCTTGCGTAGGCAGGTACCGGCTCCACATGTACGCCACGCCAACCCATTTCATAAAATGCTCGGCTGACAGAATCGATGCGGGGATGCTGTGCACCGATATCAATATAGAATCCCCGATCCACATGCTGCAACGCACGACGCAGTATCACGTCCTCAAAATTTTGGGCATAGGATACCCAGGTCATTGGCCCACCCTGTCCCGATGAATGAGCTGGAGAAAGTCCTTCCATAGGGGGAAAATATTTGCCGCTAATGATTTCCGTTCAATAAACATGGTCAGAGCGCCTCGTACGCAGCAATGGCAGAATCCACGCTTTCATGTACCGTCAGATGGCCATTTTCCAATACGGCGGCATGATCACAGTGGGTCCGGATAATATTTGTCTGATGGGAGACGATGATCATGGCGCGATCGCCACGATTTTCAAATAATTCTACATTACATTTCTGGAGGAACCGGTGATCACCAACGGCCAGCGCCTCATCGATGAGAAAACAATCAAACTCCACAGATATGGAGATAGCAAAGGCTAGTCGTGCCGACATGCCAGATGAATAAGATTTAACCGGTTCCCACAGATAACTACCAAGCTCTGCGAAGTTTTCCACCATAGTTATGGTTTTATCAAAATCCACCCCGTAAGCTCGGCAAATGAGGCGGGTATTGTCCCGCCCCGTGAGGCTGCCCTGAAAAGCTCCACCAAAAGCCAAGGGCCAGGATACGGTCATGTTTCTGACGATATTGCCGGTATTAGGCCTTTCTGCACCACTGATGAGTCGGATAAGCGTCGATTTACCCGCCCCGTTCCGCCCGAGGATGCCCCATTTTTGGCCCTTCCCTACACGCAAATTTATCCTATCCAAAATGGTCCGTTGCGCATGGCCATGATAGATAGGGTAGGTCTTGGTCACTTCACAAAGCTCAATCATGTCGCTTCTACTTTACGAATGGCATAGGTCATCATGGCTAAACCGAAGAGCGTCAATGCCAGGTTGCAGATAATGGTGTACCCCAGGTGGTAATAACAGGGGAATGAGTCTCCGTAGTACCCATATCGGAAAAACTCCACACAATCCGCCAGAGGAAAAAGCAAAAGATAATTCCGCATGGGTTCGGGAACAATATAAGCGGGGAAAAAGCCGCCAGAAAACGGCAGCATGAGATACAAGATAATGTGGGACACTTTTTCCACCACCTCGCTGACTTCCGACAGTCCGCCCATCGTCAAGACGAAGCCGAAGGCGAACCAGGCCACCATGAGCCAGCCCATGACCATGTCGAAGAGATTGGCAGGGAAATGGGATATGCCCACCGCTACAAAAAGTATGAATATCACCAAGAAGGAACCTGTTGCGCTCGCGAACTCCAGCAATATCCTGGAGTAGAAAAAATCCTGTGCCCGAATGGGGCGGTGATGCAAAAGTGCTTGATTCACTTCAATAGCCTTTGTCACCCTATTCGCGGTGTTACGCCAGAGCAAAACGGTCGGATAACTGACCACCGCAAAAGCGGCCACCGTTCCGGCTGGAACGGACCTGGGTTCGATGTAGCTCCATAAAAGTGTGATACCAACGATAAACAGCAGTGGTTCGGCGAAAAACCACAACATCCCCAGATTCTCTCGTCCATAACGGGTAACCGTCTCGCGTAGAATAAGCGCCCAGATCACCCTTCGTTGGATGGCAATGCCTTCCCAGAACGTGGGTTCCTTCTGGTGCCAACGAGGCCCGGCCTGTTCGCCGGGTTTTGTCGTTTTGTTTAGCGTGGGCAAAAACAGCCACCGCCATTTGCCCAAAGGCAGTTGTTTGAGAAACCGATAGCGCGGGACCAACGCATTCAGTTCCGGTACCGAAAGGACATCCGCCCGTTTTTGCCCTTCGGCAGAAGTCCGAAATTCGAGCAGTACCCGTGTTCTGCTGATCCCCTGCTGCAGGCGGTTGGTATAAAAATGCAGGCCATCCGGGTCGGGATCGCGACCCAGAAGTGCGCGAAATACTTCTAGCAGAAACTCGTTATCGGGCAACGCGAGAATGCGCTGGATATCAAGCTGTTCTGGCATGATGCGCCTCGCCTGTGCATGTCGAATACAAGGGCTTTGCCATATGGTGCTTAGTCATGGTGTTCTCGCACGCCGGCGACCAGTATGCTCAGCACCCCCCACACCACCAACGCCAGGGCCAATACGCCCAGGATATCGCGTACGCGGTGCGGCTCTTGGGGTGCATCGGGCAGATTGGGCCTGGAGATGGGTTCCAGGTAGAGTTGCTGCTTCTGTGCCTCCACCTTGGCCTGTTCCAGCGAGGTGACCGCCGCCTCCAGGATCTTTGTCGCCAACGCCTGAGCGAGGGACAGCCGCACATAGGCCGGATCCTTACTGGCCAGGGAGCTTTTTCCGCCGACTACCTTGGCTTTTTCCTTGTCCACTTCAGACACCAGCGCCGCGATACCACTGCGCAGCACGGGGATCTGCGGGTTTTGTGGCGCGTGTTGAAGAATGGCGGCGAGTTGCGCTTTTTCAGAGATGACCTGGGTCTGGAGCTGGGATATGAGCTGGAGCTGTAGCGCCGACTGGGGATCGGGGCTGAATACCGCATG
This sequence comes from Acidithiobacillus ferrooxidans ATCC 23270, assembly GCF_000021485.1. Classification (NCBI taxonomy): domain Bacteria; kingdom Pseudomonadati; phylum Pseudomonadota; class Acidithiobacillia; order Acidithiobacillales; family Acidithiobacillaceae; genus Acidithiobacillus; species Acidithiobacillus ferrooxidans. The sequence goes on along the minus strand of NC_011761.1, from coordinate 2,646,579 downwards.
CTGATTCCGGTATGCGGCGAGCGCGACGGTGGCCTGATTTACCCGCACCTCGGCCTTGTTTACATCTTGCTGGGCATAGCTGACCGCGTTTTCCCTGGCTTGATCATTCATCTGGTTGATCAGCGCTTCGCTTTTTTGCAGGAGGAAGGCGTTGATCTTTTGGGCATCCGCGGCGCTGTAGGCGCGCACCTTGAGTTTGGTGATGCCGCTGGTGTTGTCCAGGTTGTCGGTGACCATGGACTGGTAATAGCGCAGCAGTTTCACGTAGCTGCTGGAGGGGTAAAAGAGACCGCCAAAACGGCCGAAGATGTCGATCCCGCTATTGCCATACACCTCTTTCAGGTTGTAGGCGCGGTTTACCGCCATCATGGCGTCCCAGGATTCGATGTAGTCGTGGACAGAGTAGGTGCCGGTCATGGAGCTGCTGCCCGACAGACCGCTGAGCAGGCTGCTGAGACCGGAACTGCTCATATGTTGGCTGGGGCTGTATACGATGAAGCGGGACTCGGAGATATAAACCGGCGAGGCGATGATCCCGAAATAGAGAATTGCTACCGCGGTGGGTAGAACCACCACATAGATAAAGAGTTTGTTCAGATTTCTGATCCGGGTCCAGAGGGCCTTGAGCACGCAGCGTTCCTTTTGCGGGTTTAACCGGTGATGGACATTCCGGGAGATTCTGGCGCTTTTTTCGGGGCGCGACCATAAATATCGTCGAACCGTACAATATCGTCCTCCCCCAGATAAGCCCCGCTCTGTACTTCGATCAGCACCAGGTCGATCATGCCGGGGTTTTCCAGGCGATGGCAATGACCAGCCGGGATATAGGTGGATTCGTTGGTTAGAATCAACTTTTCGGTATCGCCGTTGACGATTCTGGCGGTGCCGCTCACCACGATCCAGTGTTCGCTGCGATGATGGTGCATCTGCAACGAGAGCTTTTCACCGGGCTTGACGACAATCCGCTTGATCTTGAAACGGTCGCCCTCTTCCAGCGTGGTGTAGGTGCCCCAGGGGCGGTGGACGGTGGTGTGAATATCCACGCTATCGTGCTTGCGGGCTTTGAGGCGTTCGACGATGGTTTTGACTTCCTGATCCCGGCGCCGGTCGGCGATCAATAGCGCATCCGGGGTGTCTATGATGAGCACATCGCGCAGACCGAGTACGGCGGTCAGCCGGTCCGGGCTATGCACGACGCAGCGCTGCGCATCGATGAAGAGGCTGTCGTGGGCGTGGATCTGGTTGCCGTTTTCGTCTTCCCGCATCAGCGCGCTGTAACCGGTCCAGGCGCCGAGGTCGTTCCAGTCGAAGTCGGCGCGCACCACCGCCACGTTGGCGGCCTTTTCCATGACGGCGTAGTCGATGGAGATGTCCGGGGCTGCAGCAAATTCCTCACCAAGCTCCCAGGTGTCACCGTTGCGCGTGGCGGAGGCTGTCGCGGCGCTGGCGGCGGCGAGGATGGCGGGGGCATGGTCCTTCAGCGCCGTCAGCAGGCTGCCCGCCTGCATGCAGAACATGCCGGAGTTCCACAGGTAGTCGCCGCTGGTGAGATAGTCTCGGGCGGTTGCGGCATTGGGTTTTTCGACGAAGCGCACGACCTGGCGCCCCGCGCCCAGTGACTCGCCCGCCTGAATGTAGCCGTAGCCGGTTTCCGGCGCGGTGGGGGTCACGCCAAAGGTGACGAGGTAACCTTGCCCGGCCAGGGCCGCCGCGCTCCGTACGGCGGCGCCGAAGCGCGCTTCGTCCGCGATGAGATGGTCCGCCGGGAGGAAGAGGAGAACCGCGTCATCCCCCTCCATCTCGCGCGCCCAGAGGGCCGCTGCGGCCATGGCGGGGGTGGTGTTGCGGCCCTCCGGCTCCAGCAGGTAGTGTGCGTCCGGTATCTTGCAATGGCGGGTTTTGGCGCAGGCGGCATAGGTGTCGCGCGTCAGAAAATAGTAGTCGCGGTTGGTGACCGTGAGGATGGGGCCTTCGGCTCCCAGGTTGATGATGCGATGCAGGGTTTTTTGAATGAGGTTTTCGCCGTCTGGCAACGCGACGAAAGGTTTGGGAAAGGATTTGCGGGAGAGCGGCCACAGGCGGGAACCCGTACCGCCGGACAAAATCACAGGCACTAAACTCATGGATAATCCCCTTTTTGTCTGCCCCAATTTTGCGGATGGTTTCAAGTATGAAACATACCACGGCCATAATGCAAGTTAATGATGCAAGTTTATGATGTAGTAAAACGCACGCCGAGACTTCAGGGAGCCTTGTGTGGGCCGATTCACGCTCCATCCGGCATTCCCACTATATTAGCAAGTAGTTACAAGTTTTGTACCGTGGGTGACATCCTTTCTGGCTGGCGGTTGGTTCGCTGAACGAACCGGCTTTTTCGCCCTGGTGCGTTGGGTTGTTTTATAGAGTAGATTTATTGCCATGTTGCGCGCGAGGAGCGGCGTTTACTCGCGGTTTGCCAGCTTTTATATGCGCTGCTGCTGCGGCCATGCCGTGCGGCTTATTCCTGAGCGACAAGTTCAGGTAATATAGGGGGCACCATGTCATCCACCCCGGAATCATCGAGGAATTGCCGTCATGTCACGAATGGTACAGTGCGTAAAACTTGGCCATGAGGCCGAAGGTCTTGATCGTCCGCCTTATCCTGGCGCCCTTGGCGCGCGAATTTATCAGGAAGTCTCCAAGGAGGCCTGGCAGGGCTGGCTGAAACACCAAACCATGCTCATCAACGAATACCGTCTTTCTCCCATCGATCCCAAGTCGCGAACATTTCTGGAAAAACAGATGGAAGCCTATTTCTTTGGCGATGGTGCCCAATCGCCGGAAGGCTACGTGCCGCCGGCACCGCAGGACTCCTGAAGGGCGCCTCCGCAGCGCGCCGCAATTCATTTCGGCTCTGACGTCGTTCTCGGACGACAGGGCCAAGGCACGCCGGAGCATCTGATTATTAGAAAATCGTCATAAAACCGTCATGTTCTGTCGCCGGGAGGTGACGTAATATTGCCTTCGCGATACTCCGCTTCCCCCTGTTTTGGCTGAAAAACATGCACATAGCTATATGGCATGACTTATGCTTATGCCTGATTGCCGTCGAAAGACGGCACCGCTGAATGCGGGAACTGGAACCACCTTTTGAGGAGAGATTACCCATGAAAAAGATTATTGCCCTGACGGCTGCCCTGTCCTTCCTGACGGCCACTGCAGCTTTTGCCACCGAAGTCCCTGCCGCTGCCGCGAAGGCCCCGGAAAAGACCATGGCGCATAAAGCCCCTGAGCATAAGGTGGTGGAAAAGAAGGCGACGCACAAGAAGGTCGTAAAGAAGGCTCCTGCGCACAAGGTGATGGAGAAGAAGGCGGTGGCGAAGAAGCCTGCGGCCTGAGGATTGATCGGGTTGCGCCTCTGCGGCGTGACTTGTTGAGTTCTGATGTTCAAGCCCGGGGGGTTAATCCCCGGGCTTTTTGCTGGATCGGCTGCTCCCCTGACGCGGCGGGCGGGCCCGGATGTCTCGAAGTCCTTGCACTTTCCTGCCCACGATTCTACGCTGAGGCTCTTCATGATCTTCGCCGGAGCTTGCAGGTCCATGGCATTACGCCCGAGTTCCATCTCCAAACTCATCGTCATCGGTTTTGGTCTGGCCATTGTGCCGCTGGTGCTGGTTATCGTCAGCGTAACCTTTTCCATCGCGCACTTTGCCGAACAGGGACAGGTGAGCATCTTGCGCGCAGTGGCCATGAGTGATGCGGCCAACCGGATGAATAACGCGGTGCGATCCATGGAACGCTATGGTCTGCAGTATACGGTCCTGCAGGATCAGGCGCTGCTGGTGCTCTATGATCAGAGTTTTGCGGAGTACAAGAAAGCCAGCACCCAGTTTGCCGCCGCAGGGCCTTCTCCCGTGGATCGTCGGCATCTCGAGCGGCTGGCAGCGCATCTGACTCACGCGCGGCAACTATTGCCGCTGGTATCCCTGGGGGGCAACCGCAGTGCGCTGGAAAGCGACTTCAGCCTTGCCACCGGTGAGGCACAACGTCTCCAAAGTGACGTGAATGAGGGGATCAGCACCGAAGTGGCCAAACTGGGTACCCGGGCGCTGGCCATCAAGCGTCTGACCATTGCGGAAGTATTGCTGGTGCTGCCACTCTCCATTGCCGTCGCCATCCTGTTTATCGTGTTGATCACCCGTCCCATCCGGCGTCTCGATCAGGCGGTTTCCGGCCTGGGTGATGGCGATCTGGAAACGCCCATAGCCGTGCAGGGTCCCCGGGATATTGCCAGCCTGGGTGACCGTCTGGAGTGGCTGCGTAACCGGCTCAACGCGTTGGAAGCCGCCAAGCTGCATTTCCTGCGGCAGCTTTCCCATGAGCTGAAGACGCCGCTGACGGCCATTCGCGAAGGCGCGGAGTTGCTCCAGGAGGATCTGGGGCATGAACTGGGCGCCGAGCAGCAGGAGATCGTGCACATCGTCCGCGATAACAGCTTGCGTTTGCAGCGCCTGATCGAAGACCTGCTGCGTTTCAGCCTGGCCGAGGGGCCGGTGGGGGCGGGCATGGTGCAGGAAATCTCCCTGACGGTGGTCGTGGAGGACTTGTTGTTGAGCTATAAGCCGAGCCTGCGTAGCAAATCCCTGCACCTGGTCACGGATCTGGCGGAGGTGCGGGTGCGTGGCCATGAAGATCGCCTGCGGACCATTTGCGATAATCTGCTCTCAAATGCCGTGAAATTCTCGCCGCAAAACGCTACCATACAGGTACATTTGCAGGTACAGGACGAACAGGCGGTTCTCGATGTTCAGGATGAGGGGTCCGGTGTGGCGCCCCAAGAGCGTGAAAAGATTTTTGATATTCTCTACCGGGGCGAAGCCTCCGATGCGGGAAAGATCGAGGGCAGCGGGTTGGGCCTGGCCATTGCCAGAGAATATGTACTGAGTTATGGGGGAAGTCTTGAATTGCTGGATAAAGAAACGCCGGGGGCCTGGTTCCAGTTGCGCCTGCCCCTCACCGACCATGTCGCTCCCCGTGGTGTTCATCGTGCTGACCCTGGCGGGTTGCGCGACCACACCGTTGCCGCTCCCGCCCAATACAGTGACTCTCAAGCCCGGTGAACAGGTGGTACAGACCAGCACCCTGATGGCCTTGCGGGATCAGATTGCAGCGCTGGAAAAGGCCGCTCCGGTGACTGCGGGTTGTGTTTCCGAAAAGGCAGAGGTGGCGAGTCTGACCAGCCAACTGGCCGATGCCAGGGCGGGTGATCCCGGCTACCAGAAGCTGCAGGCGCGGGTCAACGAACTCCAAAGCCGTCTCTCGCAGTCCCAGCAGCGCGAGGCGGAGTTGCGCAAGAAGCTGAACGAGCTGGTGCAGATCGAAAAAAACGCACGTTTACCTCAGGGGCACTGAACCGAAATGGAAAAAGGCAGAATCTTACTCGTGGATGATGACGCCGATCTCCTGCGTCTGTTGTCCCTGCGCATGAAGGCGGCCGGCTATGTGGTCAGCACCGCGGCCAGCGGCAGCGAAGCGTTGTCGGTACTGGCGATGGAGCACCCGTCCCTGGTCATCACCGATCTCAAGATGGATGAGATGGACGGTATGGCGCTGCTGGACGCCATTCGCCGCGACTACCCGACGTTGCCCGTCATCATCCTTACCGCCCACGGTTCCATCCCCGATGCCCTGCTGGCCGCTGACCAGGGTGTCTTTGCCTTCCTCACCAAGCCTTTTGATGGCAAGGATCTGATGGCGCAGGTGGAGCGTGCCTTCAACCTGACGGCGGCGGTTCCCCCTTCTTCGGGCAAGAAGGGCCGGGACTCCAGTTGGGACCGGATCCTGACCCGCAGCCCCAAAATGCAGACGGTGCTGGATCAGGCGCGTCTGGTGGCGGCATCCGATGCCAGCGTCTTCATTCATGGCGCCAGTGGTACCGGTAAGGAACTGCTGGCCCAGGCCATCCATCAGGCGAGTCCGCGCCATGGCCACGCCTTTATTGCCGTCAACTGCGCGGCCTTTCCCGAGCAACTGCTGGAGTCGGAACTCTTCGGGCACAAAAAGGGCGCCTTCACCGGAGCGGCCAGCAGTCATCAGGGCCTGTTCCAGGCGGCGGAGGGCGGCACGCTTTTTCTGGACGAAATTGGCGATATGCCTCTCCCGTTACAGGTCAAACTGCTGCGCGCCCTGCAGGAACGGATGATTCGTCCGGTCGGCGCCACCGAGAGCATCGCCGTCGACGTGCGGATCATCTCCGCCAGTCACCGGGATTTGGAGCAGGAGATGGCTGCCCGGCGTTTCCGGGATGATCTCTACTATCGCCTTTGCGTGGTGACCCTGGAACTTCCCGCCCTGGCGGAGCGCCCGGAGGATATCCCGCTGCTGGCCGAGTTTTTCCTGCGAGATGCGGCGGCCAAGAATCGCAAGGACGTTCGCGGGATCGCGCCGGAAGCCATGGAACTGCTCGTATCGGCGCCCTGGCCGGGCAATGTCCGGCAGCTCGCCAACGTCATCGAACAGGCGGTGGTGCTGTCCACTACCCCGCGAATCGGGGCGCCCCTCATCCGTCATGCCTTGCGTGACCGGGAAGGGGAGGTCATGCCTCTGGCCGATGCCAAGGGCCGTTTCGAGATGAATTATCTGATCCAGATCATGCGCATGACCCGCGGCAACGTGAGTCAGGCCGCACAACTCGCACAGCGCAACCGCACCGAGTTTTATCGCCTCCTGCACCGCTACCACCTCGATCCCGCCGCCTTCAAGGAAGCCGGTGGTGAAGCGGAGGAGGAGTAGAAGAAGAACGCGGATGCCGGACCGGTTACATCAGGATGATGTCGTACTGCTCCTGGGTATAGGTCGCCTCCGCCTGCACCTTGATGGGGCGGCCGATAAATTCCTCCAGCGCCGCCAGACTGGTGCTTTCTTCGTCCAACAGCTTCTCCATGACCTGCGGTGAAGCCAGAACCACAAAGCGTTCGGCGGGGTAGGCGCGGGTTTCGCGGACGATCTCGCGGAGGATTTCGTAGCAGATGGTTTCGGCGGTTTTCATGAAGCCGCGGCCGTGGCAATAGGGGCAGGGCTCGCAGAGGGTCTGGCGGAGACTTTCGCGGGTGCGTTTACGGGTCATCTCCACCAGGCCGAGCGAGGATATCTGGGTGATATTGCAGCGAGTGCGGTCACTCTGGATGCTTTTTTCCAGGGCGCGCTGGACCCGACGTTTATGTTCTTCGTCCTCCATGTCGATGAAGTCGATGATGATCATGCCGCCGATGTTGCGCAGACGCATCTGCCGGGCGATGGCGGCGGCGGCCTCCAGATTGGTCTTGAAGATGGTCTCTTCCTGATTGCGCCGCCCCACGAAGCCGCCGGTATTGACGTCCACCGTGGTCAGGGCCTCCGTCTGGTCGATGATGAGGTAGGCGCCGGACTTGAGGGTGACCCGGCTTTGCAGGGCGCGCTCGATCTCGTCCTCAACGTTGTAGAGATCGAAGAGCGGACGTTCGCCGCTGTAGTGTTCGATGCGATCGGCCACTTCCGGGATGACGCCCTGACAGAAGGTCAGAGCGGCATCGACCGTTTCCCGTGAATCGATGCGCACCCGCTGGATATTGTCGGACATGACATCGCGCATCATGCGTAAGGCCAGATTGAGGTCGCTGTGAATCTGGCCGGGCGCCGGGCTGCGCTCCAGCCGGGCGCGGATGGAGTCCCACAGGCGCCGGAGAAAATCGATATCTCCGGAGAAGTCGGTTTCTGTCACGCCTTCCGCGAGGGTGCGGATGATGTAGCCACCGCCCTCTTCGGGGGGGATCACAGATTTGAGCTGCTCCTTGAGCCGCATCCGTTCTTCCGGTGATTCGATACGGGTGGAGACGCCGATGCGTGGCACGAAGGGCATGTAGACCAGATAACGTCCCGGCAGGGTGATGCGGGTGGAGAGTCGCGCGCCTTTGCTGCCGACGGGGTCCTTGATGACCTGCACCAGCACTTCCTGTCCTTCGCGGAGCAGGGCGCAGACGTTGCGGACCTCGTGGTGCCCGGCACGAGGCTCGATATCGGTTTCGCCCTGGATCTCCTCGCTGTCATCCTGAATATCCGCAGCGTGGAGGAAGGCTGTGCGTTCCAGACCCACATCGACGAACGCAGCCTGCATGCCGGGCAGGACGCGGCGGACGACGCCTTTATAGATGTTGCCCACCAGACCGCGGTGGCCGCTACGTTCGACCTGGAGTTCCTGAAGGACGCCGTTGTCCACCAGCGCGACACGGATTTCCTGGGGGGTGACGTTGATCAGCAGTTCTTCGCTCATGGATGTCCTGAGAGGCAAGGCGGGGAGAGGCCGCAAGCGGCGAGCATCTCTGCCGTTTCAAAAAGGGGCAGCCCCATGACGCCGCTGTAGGACCCTTGCAGGCCGCTGACAAAGACTGCGCCGATGCCCTGAACCGCATAGGCTCCCGCCTTGTCAACCGGCTCCCCTGTGTCCCAGTAGGCGCGCATCTCCGCGCTGCTGAGGGGGCGCAGGCGGACGGCGCTGCTGCACAGGCGCTGGTCTACACGGCCTCGATGGAGAATGGCGACAGCGGTATGCACCTGATGCCAGAGGCCACCGAGCACCGTGTACATCTGCACGGCTTCCTCGTAGTCGCAGGGCTTGCCGAAGGTGCGATCACCCAGCGCCACGACCGTGTCCGCCGCCAGGATGACGGCTTCGGGCCTTGCCGTCGCGGCAGCAAGGCCTTTGCTGTGGGCAAGACGCAGCGCGAGGGCATCCGGACTCTCTCCGGGCCGCGGGGATTCATCCACGTCGGTGGCCATGACCTCCGGCGCGTAGCCCAACTGCTGGAGCAAGGCCAGTCGGCGCGGCGAGGCCGAGGCGAGAATCAGGCGGGTCACTGTGTCGGGCTGGCATTCGCCAACAGCAGTTCGGCGGTCCCCGCGCTGAGGCCGACGCCGGTAGCCAGTGCGAGCACCTGATCGGGAATGCCATCGCGACGCAGGGCGCGGAGGATGGTTTCGGCACGTTGGGTGGCCACATTGGCACCCAGGGGCTGTGGCGCCACCCGCACCAGTATTTCACTGGCTGTCGTCTGCTTGAGGATGCGGGAAATGGCCTGCAAGCGCTGTTTGCCGCTGGCGGAAAGCTGGTTGTCGCTGCCGAACAGGCTGTTTACCGGCATGGTGACATGCACCCCGTCGCTGGCGGCCCGGACCTGGGCGTATACCGTCAAGGCCTTGACGGAGCCGGACTGCGCCGCGAGGGCGCTGGCAGATGCGCCTTGCTGGTTGGCCATGCCCGCCAGGCGCTGTTCCTCCGACTGCAACATCTGCTTCTGTTGCTGGATTTCGGCTTGCAGGTGCTGGGTCCGGGCGCCGCTCATGGTTTTGTTCGCCAGTTGTGCGCGCAGTTTGCCATACTCGGCCTGCAGCGACTGCTGCTGTTGGGTCAACGACTGTACCTGGCGTTGCAGACTGCTGAGGCGGTCTTGTTTTGCAGCCTGCTCGCGTATTTCACGAAGCCCGGCGAGGCGCGCATTAAAAATGGCCTGATCGACCTGGAAGAGCGCGGGGTCGACCTGGTCGCGGGTCATCATCTGCAGGCTGCTGTGCAGGCCGGACAAGGTGGCAGCGGGTATGGGCGGCGCGCCGCGCTGTGCGTCGCGCAGGCGCTGGATGGCCTGCTGCAGCGCCTGCGTGGTGGCGGGATCGGCTACCGCCATACCGGGCAGCGCAACGAGCAGGACCGCGGCGATGAGGTGACGGACGCGCATCATGGTGCCTCCTGGGCGATCTGCGCTTTGGTGGTGGCGATCTGCTGGCGGGTCGTGGCGATCTGGCTCTGCAAATTGGTGATCTGACTTTGCAGCGCCATTTGCCGACTGTTGCTTGGGGCGGCATTGAGGCGCGTCTGGATGTTGTCGAGCAGTACTCTGGCCAGGAGGGTCTGCCGGTCGGCATATGCGTAGTCGTTACGTGCCACGGCGTCCCTGGCGGCGTTCAGCGCCCGCTGTACCGGCGCGAGCTGCCGCGCGTTGACCGCAGGGGAGAGGGCGAGGATGCGTTCCCGTCCCGCCTGCACGGCAACGGCGTCGGAGACGCTCTGTTGTGGGCTGACCTGCACCATCTGCGCGCAGGCGCTGAGGCCCAGACTCAGGGCCAGGGCCATCCCCAGGCGGGGATGGAGACTTCGGTTCCATAGCATGTTCACGTCAGCGTCACTCCTCTCCGCCACGATGATAAGGTAATCCGGCCTGAATGCTCCAGGCCCGGTATAATTGTTCGGCCAACACGACACGCACCACCGGGTGGGCGAGGGTCAGGGGCGACAAGGACCAGCGCCAGTCTGGTTGCAGGGCCGGGTCGAGGCCGTCGGGGCCGCCGACCCACAGAGCGACATCGCGCCCGCTGTGGAACCATGTGTCGATGCGCTGCGCCAGTGCCTCACTGTCCAGATTCCTGCCGTTCACTTCCAGTGCGATCCGCTCGGCTCCGGCCGGGGTGGCTGCCAGTATCCGTTCACCTTCCTCGCGCCGCCAGCGGACCGGGTCGCCGCTGCGCCCGCGCCGTGCCAGCGGCAATCCCCGCCACTCGACGCGCAGTTGCGGCGGCATCCGCGCACTGTATTCGGCGACGCCCGCCTCTACCCAAGCCGGCATTTTGCTGCCGATGGCCAGCACCCAGAGGCGCATCGCAGATCAGCGCCCCTCGCTTTGGCTACGTATCTGGGGAAGTTCTCCCCAGAGCCGCTCCAGTTGGTAAAAATCGCGCACTTCCGGACGCATCACATGGACGACCACATCGCCGAGGTCGACCAGCACCCAGTCGCCGACGGTGAGGCCTTCCTTGCCTATGGGTTTTACGCCTTCCTCGCGCATACGCGCCATCACCGCGTCGGCCAGCGCCCGCAAGTGGCGGTCGGAGGTGCCGGAGGCGATGATGAGATAGTCGGTGATGTCGGTCTGTTTGCGGACGTCGATGCTCTTGATGTCGAGCGCCTTGTGTTCATCCAGAACGGAGATGGCCAGGTCGCGAAGGGTTTCTGCTGTCGCCAAGTGTGATGATCCTTTGTGTCGGGCTATGGGCTCTGATAGAGCCCTTCGGCATCAATATAATCCAATACCTCGTCCGGTAACAGAAAGCGCGGGCTCTGATGACCGGCGAGCAGGCTGCGGATATTGCTGGCGGAGATTTCCAGGGCGGTGACCGTATGAAACAGGATACAGCCGGCGGGCGTCTGGCGCAGGGCGTCGACATCTTCGCAACGGCGCTGATAGAGGGCCTGGCGCAGGGCTTCCGGTAATTCGGCGGCAGGCCAGCCCGGGCGCCCGGTAACGACGAGGTGGGTGAGGTCCAGAATGTGCTGCCAGTGGTGCCAGGTGTCGAAGCGCAGAAAGGCATCCATGCCGATGACCATGGCGAGTACCGCATCCGGGCGTTGCTGACGCAGGGCGGTGAGGGTATCCACGGTGTAGGACGGCCCCTCCCGCTCTACTTCCCAGGAACTGACCGTGAATTGCGGATGGTGCGCGACGGCGATGCGGGTCATGGCCAGACGGTGGCGGGCGTCGGCCCAGGGGCTTTTGCGGTGGGGCGGGTGCCCCGCCGGAATCAGCATCGCCTGCGCGATGGCGAGGGCCTGGCGCACCTCCTCCACGGCGCGCAGGTGCCCGTAATGGATGGGGTCGAAGGTGCCGCCGAGGATGACCAGATCATCGTGTGTGGAACTATGCATTAGCGGAATATAACCAAGGGCTGCCCGCGGGGGAAGTCGTCCGGCAGGACTGGCGGAGGTCAGGGGGTGCAGCCTTCCGCGCTGACATCACCACCGAGCGAGTGAATGAGCGCGGGCAGTCCGCGCACGGCGATGCCATGGACCAGCACCATCCTCAGGCCGGTTTCCCCTTTGGTCGCGTGGATGTCAGGCGACTTCTTCCGGCAGAAAAGCAGGGTCGGCGTCGCTTCTTCACCGCTGGACTGAAGCAGGGCGGTGTTGGCATGGACCGCCTTCATGTCTTCGGCGGGAATCTGCGCCAGGGGTCGGGTGCCACCCTCCTCGGTGCTTTTATCAAACCCCTTCTCGTTCTCCGCCCATGCCGCCGCCGGGTCGGGGGCGGCGAGAATCGTGGCTGCCTTGGCGGCGCTGGAATCTTTCAGGAAACCGACGGGGATCAGCTTTACTCGAAGTTGACCGTCGGCGACGGGTTTTTGCAATGCCTCCCAGAGCAGGTGGCAGTAGATGCAGTTGGGGTCGGCAAACACCACCATGAGTGGCCCCGCGTGACCGATGGTGAAGCCCGGTGCCTTCATGGCTGCCGGGGCGATCTGTCCGGCGGGGACCTTTCGGGGTTGGGGCAGATACTTCTCCGTGGCCGCCCGGGTGATATCCTGGCCCTTATCGTTCACCACCGGGCCGAGCAGGAGGTAGCGATTGGACAACATCCAGAGTATCCCCTGCTGATGCTGGCTGTTTTCGGCGATGATGCCGGTGAGTTTTTGGGTGGGGCCCGGAAAGACCTTCACCACACGGGCCTTGCCGTGGAAGTTGTCTTGCACCAGATGCTCCGCGGATTGGAGATCCGGGGTGGTGGCGCACCCGGCGAGCAGCAGCGGACCGAAGAACAATGCGCCCAAAGCCGCCCCTGCGGACTTTCCGAATCCTACGCGCGCCTTTTTACCGCCGCTCCGATCTTCCGTTTCCATGCCCCCCCCCAGAATTTTGCAGGACGAATTTCATTGAAGCGTGGATACTAGCAAATGTGCCGGAGTCTGGCACATTGCCCGCCGATGGTTGGTCTGGCGGAGCTTTGCGACTATGCTTTGGACAGAGTCCGTTCATCATGGAGTACAGGTCATGGCGTTGACGATTCCCGCCCCCGACCGGGAGGATGCCGCTGCCGATGCGCCGGGTGTGGCGGTATTGGCGGCAGGGTGCTTCTGGTGTGTGGAGGCGGTGTATCTGGGCCTCGCGGGAGTGACGCGGATCGTGTCCGGTTATACGGGCGGCGCGGCGCAAACGGCCAATTACCGGGCGGTATGCACGGGGACGACCGGCCACGCCGAGGCAGTGGAGATTCACTACGATCCGGCGTTGCTGTCGTTTGGCCGGCTGTTACAGGTCTTTTTTGCGGTGGCCCACGATCCGACCCAGCGCGACCGGCAGGGGAATGATGTGGGGACCCAATACCGGTCCGCGATATTCACCGTGAATGACGCCCAGATGGCGCTGGCGCGGGACTATGTGGCGCAACTTGATCAGGCGAAGGTTTTTGCCGGACCCATCGCCACCGAAATCACGCCCCTGACCCATTTTTATCCGGCGGAAGACTATCACCAGGATTATGCCCGCCAGCATCCGGATCAGCCCTATATATGTGCGGTGGCGCTGCCGAAAGTGGAAAAACTGCGCACGCGCTTTCCGCAATGGTTGCGTGAGAATCAACGGAGGTGATGACGATGACCCGTTCATCCGCAGGCTTTGATCTGACCCCCATCGATGCCGGGAAGCGCGCGGAAATGGCGCAAGGCTTGTCTGCCGAGGCGCGTCATGTCCTTTTTGAGCATGGCACGGAGCCGCCCTTCTGCGGTGGGCTGCTGCACGAACAGGGCGACGGGACTTTCGTTTGCGCTCTGTGTGGGTTGCCGTTGTTTCGTTCGGCGGCCAAGTTTGATTCGGGGACGGGCTGGCCGAGTTTTCGGGAGCCTTTTGCACCCGATCATATCCACGAGATCCGCGATACCAGTCATGGCATGGTCCGCACGGAAATCCGCTGCGCGCGTTGCGACAGCCACCTGGGGCATGTGTTTTCCGATGGTCCGGCCCCGACGGGGCGGCGCTACTGTTTGAATTCGGCGGCGCTGCGCTTTCAAAGGACGACATAACCACACCCGGCGACTTCCTGATTTCGGTCGTCGACGGGGTTGTTGCTGGCGGAGAGCGGGGTATGTTGCCGGATAGTGTGCTGCTCCCGGTGGCCGGGCATGGTGCTCATGACCCGGATATGCAGCCCGACCAGGGGGGGCATTGAATATGGATACACGCCCTGCGGCGCAAGGGGACGTCCGTCCATTTGCGGGACTTGCCGGCGCAACCGCGGCCCGGCGCCTCGCCGAAGATGGCCCGAACCTTTTGCCCGGAAGCACGCCAAAAACGCTGCTGGCCATCGTGCTCGGTGTCCTGGCCGAGCCGATGTTCGTGATGTTGCTGGTGGCCGGCGGCATCTATCTGCTGCTGGGCGACCATGCCGAAGCGCTGTTTCTGCTGGCCTTCGTATTCGTGGTCATCGGCATTACCCTGGCCCAGGAGCGCAAGACCCAGCGTGCGCTGGAGTCCTTGCGCGATCTCTCCGCGCCGCGGGCGCTGGTGATCCGCGACGGTCGGGAGTTGCGGATCGCCGGGCGGGAGGTGGTGCGGGGCGATCTCCTGGTCCTGCATGAGGGGGATCGCATCGCCGCCGATGCGCAACTGGTGCAGGGCCAGCTCACGGTGGACGAGTCGCTGCTCACTGGTGAGGCGGTGCCGGTGGACAAGCTCCCCAATCCGGAGCTCGGCGCGCTGGCCGCGTCAGGCGGTGATGACGGCGCTGCGCTGTTCGCCAGCACCGTGGTCACCAAGGGGGTGGGCCTCGCGGTGGTGCAGGCTACGGGGATCGCTACCGCCGTCGGCCGCATCGGTCAGGCTCTGGCCACAACGCAAGAGACGACCTCTGGCCTGCAACAATCCTCGCGCACCCTCATCCGTAATCTGACGGCGATCGCGCTGTTGCTGGCGGTATCGCTGGTTCTGGTGGGTTGGTTGTGGGATGGCCGCGCGCTGCTGGAAAGCCTGCTGTCCGGTATCGCCCTGGCGATGGCCATCCTGCCCGAGGAGATTCCGGTCATTCTCACCGTGTTCCTGGCGCTGGGCGCCTGGCGTATCGCCAAAGCCAGGGTGCTCACCAGACGCGTGCCGGCGGTCGAAGCGTTGGGTGCGATCACCGTGCTGGCGGTGGACAAGACCGGCACGCTGACGCAGAACCGCATGCAGGTGGCCGAACTTGCGGTGGATGACGCCGTATTCGTGGTTGCCCAACCCGATCTCCCCGAGACCTTCCATACCCTGGTCGAGTTTGCGATGCTGGCCACTCCCATCGACCCCTTCGACCCGATGGAAAAGGCCATCCAGGTATTCGGCCATGGGCGTCTGGCCGGGACCGAACACGTCCATGACGACCGTCAGCCCGAGTTTCAGTATGAATTATCCCCTGACATTCTGGCGATGACACGGGTGTTTTCCGGCGCGCGACCCGATGCGCATCTGCTGGCGACCAAAGGCGCGCCTGAAGCCGTGGCCGATCTGTGCCACCTGTCCGCGGCGGACCGGTTGGCGATCCAGCAGCGGGTAGAAGCCATGGCCGCACGAGGCCTGCGCGTGCTGGGCGTGGCCAGGGGCCTGTGGGAGGCTGGCAACCCCGATACTCCCTGGCCCAAAACCCAGCACGATTTCGATTTCAGATTTCTTGGCCTGGTAGGCTTTTTCGATCCGCCACGCTCCGACGTTCCCGCCGCCGTTGCCGAGTGCCGCGCCGCCGGTATACGGGTGTTGATGCTCACGGGCGATCATCCTGCCACAGCGCGCGCGATCGCCCGGCAGGTGGGGTTGTCCGAGCGTGCCGAGGTCATCACCGGCCCCGAAATTGCCGCACTGGATGACGAGGCGCTACGTCTGCGCTTGAAACAGGTCGATCTGTGCGCCCGCCTGTTGCCTGAACAGAAGCTGCGTCTGGTGCGGGCGCTGCAACAGGCCGGCGAGGTGGTCGCCATGACCGGTGACGGCGTCAACGATGCCCCGGCGCTGAAAGCCGCCGATGTCGGCATCGCCATGGGCGAACATGGCACCGATGTGGCGCGGGAGGCTGCGGCGCTGGTGCTGCTGGACGATAGCTTTGCCAGCATCGTCGGTGCCATCCGCAGTGGACGGCGCATCTACGACAACATCACCAAAGCGACACGCTTCGTGTTTGCGGTGCATATGCCCATCGTCGCGCTGGCGCTGCTTCCGGCGCTTCTGCGCTGGCCGGTATTACTGCTGCCGGTGCATATCGTGCTGCTGGAACTGCTCATCGATCCCGCCTGTTCCATCGTATTCGAGGCCGAACCCGCAGCCGCCGACATCATGCATCGGCCGCCGCGTTCTCTCCATGCCAATCCGTTTGCCGCGGGTAATATCGGCTTTGCCATGACTCAAGGCCTGGGGATTGCGGCCATTCTTCTGGCGGGATCGGCATGGTTGCAGCACCTGGGCTGGGCTGAAAAAGACGTTCGTATCAGCATATTCAGTGCCTTGGTGTTTGCGCTGTTTCTGTTGATCCTCGCCAACCGCGACCTCACGCGTCCGGCTCTGCGTAATCTGAGTGGCAACAATTCGTTGCTGGCGCCCATGTTCGCGGGAGTGGGTGCGGTGCTCGTGGCGGTCCTGGCGATTCCTTTTATGCGCGGTGTGATGGGTTTCGCCGCCATCGGCATGCCGCCACTTCTGATCGCTGGCGGGCTGGTAGTGCTCTGCGTTCTGTGGCTGCAAACCGTGCGCTGGACAAACAATCGACGGTTGCACTGGGCACAAAAGTAAGGCCATTTGATAGCTTGACTTTCTATCTGATTAACCGGTTAATTGTGTCATGATTGGCGTATGGGTCATGCATGTCACGGAATGCTTTATTAGCAGGAAGTATTACGGATTGGTGTCGCAAACCTTTTTGGAGAGAAAATCATGAACAAGCTGAGGCAGGCAAGGCGACTGGTTTATATGGCACTTTTTGTTTTTGTTGGCGCTTCCATGCTTTCCGGATGCATAATTGCTCCCCCGTATGGAGGCTATTATGGGCGAGGCTATTATGGGGGGGGCTATTATGGAGGAAGGGGAGAAGGATGGCATCACGGTGAAGATCACTGATTGCAACGGTCTGGTGTCAATGCATCAATGATGGCTGTCAAATATTGTTGACGTATATTTTTGGTATAGGTGGAATCATATGA
Source organism: Acidithiobacillus ferrooxidans ATCC 23270 (assembly GCF_000021485.1). Taxonomy (NCBI): domain Bacteria; kingdom Pseudomonadati; phylum Pseudomonadota; class Acidithiobacillia; order Acidithiobacillales; family Acidithiobacillaceae; genus Acidithiobacillus; species Acidithiobacillus ferrooxidans. The sequence continues at coordinate 2,629,593 of NC_011761.1, read as the reverse complement.
GAAAAAAACTGGCCATGATGCCGTTGGTCATCCTCGGGCTGACGTTTTCCGTTGCCCAGGATGGATTTGCTGACCACAGGGATTATGCTGATCATTACTATACGAAGTATCCGGCTTACTATGGCCCACGGGAGGACCACTACAGGTATCGGGATGAGCGCAGATACCGGAATCACGAGTGGCACAGGGAAAATCGGCGGCAGGAATACCGGCATCGGGATTATCACCGTGCCGATCACTAGGAATTTCCGGGGATGTCACGCGGGCCGCTAAAAATACCGGAGTAAATCCCGAGAACCAATGCTAACCGGTAACCCCGGAAGCCATACTCCTGAAGTATTTCAGGATCTGCCTTCCGGGGCGCCAAACCGGCCAGGGTTGCGCTACTACGGCCTGAATACGCGCAAAATGGCCGGAGATTTGCTTGCGTGAAGTGTAGCCATGCCAATATGACCCCACCAGTACAACCAGACAAATGAAGAAAGAAAGTCGTGCATCTTCTTGGGAAGCTGATAGAAGCCTATGGGCGCAGCCACTCCATAATTTGGAATCAGGAAAAACATGATAAACCCCAGGAGGGCCATGCCGGTCACGGCAGTCAAGCCAAAACCATGTACCATGCCCGGCACCCCACCGCGCATCCCGCTCGGCGGCAGTTTTCCGTTTGCCAGCCCCCTGATATCGGTGCAGACGTTGTCCAGGTATGTTCCGCTGTAGGGGAACAGGTGCGAGCGAAGGTTTTTATTAGAGAAAACCTGTACCCAGAATGCGATAACAATAACCGCCGCAAACATGCCAATCCACATATGCATGTGAAACAGTAAATGCCGGAATGGAAGTTCTCCGACCTTTTTCCATATGGCCTTCATGTCAAGTTCGCTGAACAGCAGAAGCGTTACCGCCAACGCAAATCCCGCGTGTATCCATCGGGTACTTCTTGGCCACTCTTGAATCTCTTCAGGCATGTGAAACTCCGTAGTATGATAAAACCGGTAGCATAATAAAATTAATTTGGTGCGAAATAAATATTAACAGTATGCGCGGTATGTTGCAATTGCTGGTCGTATTTTGTGTTGTCGCCAAAAATCCATCTATAGTATAGGTGTTACGATTGCCACGGAAAGCGCGCTGCGTGACCCTACGCAGCGCGAAAACGTCTTAGAACTTCGCCGATACCGTCATAAAATACTGCCGTGGGGCCCCCGGATCAGCCAGAATGGCGCCGGCACTGTTGCCACCGAAGTATCCACCACTGGTGATGTACTCAATGGGGTTATAGCGCGCATCAAAGAGATTGTATATTCCCACGGAGAGCTTCACATCTTTCAGTGTCGGGATGTATGGATTCAATCGGGTCGTTTTTATCCCAAGGCTGAGGTTGGAGACATTGTATCCCGGCTGCTTCTGGTGCGATGGCGCGCCGGTCCCGTTGTTGAATAGATACTCCGAGCTTGTGTATTGATCCACAAACTGGGGCGAGAAAAGGAATCCATGATAATAGTAGCGATAGTCAATACCCGCGCTCATGGTGAGGTACGGGCTATAAGATACGTTGGCGCCATACAAGGTCGTACCTCCACCCTGCGGCGTATACGAGGTGTAGTACGAATGATTGAGCGCCAGATTGGCGAACAGATGCCAGTTCCAGGAGGGGTTGTCGGCCATCGCGATATTGACGCCGTTCACCACCGCATCGGCCGCGGCGAACTTGGTTTGGGAGATGTTTGACAGGAAGGTCGCGATGGTTTCGTTGGCGAGACTGTCGTGGTAGTAGTTGACGTTGAATGTAAAGTTATGCAACAACATCCAGTTGTGTACTAAAAACTTGGCGCCGACTTCGTAATCCGTACTTTTTACCGGTTTCAGGCTGTTTAGATCTATGTAACCGTCCAAGCAACCCACCTTCCCAAATTTTCTGACCTGACCGATCCTGATCTGCATTCAGCGCGGAGGGATGGTGATGAAGAAAGAAGAGAAAGTAGCTTATTGGCGGCAGCAGGTAGAGGGATTTCAGGCGAGCGGACAGTCGGTCAAGAATTATTGTGCGCAGGCGGGGATCGCCGTAGCCACGCTGCATTACTGGCGCAAGCGCTTTGCCGATTCTGCACAAACGCCGTTGCTGTCCGCCGTGCCCGAAGGGTTTTTGCCGGTAACTCTGGCTGCGCCGGTCAGGACGCCTGTTTCACCGGTAGAAATTCACCTGTTATCCGGTCGTAGCCTGAAGCTTGCGGCGGCGGTAGATACCAGCTGGCTCCAGACCTTGGTGCAGATTCTGGAAAGACCATGTGGCTAAATTCGAGCAGCCGGATCTGGCTCGCGGCAGCGCCCGTGGATATGCGCTTGGGCTTTGATGGCCTGGCGGCTAAGGTGCAGGGGGTATTGGCTGCCGATCCTTTTTGCGGTCATGCTTTTGTCTTTCGCAACCGCCGGGGGGATCGTCTGAAATTGTTACTGTGGGATGGACTGGGTTTCTGGCTGGTGTATCGCCGTCTGGATCAGGGACGACTCCATTGGCCCCGCGCCGATGCCGGTGCCCTGGAACTCTCCGCTGCGCAGTGGGCGATGCTGGTAGAGGGGCGCCCGTGGACGCCGTTACCGACCTTGGAAAAATGCACACCAAAACTGCTGTAACTAGCGGGAATTGCTTGTATAAATAGCCCAGTTCCGATACTATTTTCTGATGATTTCAGCGCCGCAAACGCCTCTTCCCACCAGCCCGGACGCCCTGCGCGATCTGGTGCTGAGCCTGCTGCAACAGCAGGAGGAACAGGAAGCGGAACGCACCCGGATCATCGCCCAACAGCAAGCGGCCATTGCCCTGCGCGATGAAACCATCGCCCGCCTGGAAAGCACCATCGCCAAACTGCAGCGCTGGCGATTCGGACGCCGTTCGGAAAAGCTCTCTCCCGACCAGATCAGTCTTTGGGAAGAATCGCTGGATACCGAAATCGCGGCGATGGAAAGCCTCCTCGAAACCGTTCTGGAAGACAGTGCGGCCGTGACCGCTGGCCGTGCAGAGGGAGCAGCCGCCGACGCGCAGACCGTAACGGTCCCCGCCCGTCCCGTACGCCGGCACCCCGGCCGCATGGCGATCCCCGCCCATCTGCCCCGGGTAGAAGTACGTCACGATCCCAAGACTTGCACTTGCGCGCAATGTGGGGGTCCACTCGAAACTGTCGGGGAAGAGATCAGCGAAAAACTGGATTATATCCCCGGACGCTTCCAGGTGATTCGCCATATCCGCCCCAAACTGGCCTGCCGCCCCTGTGGTACCATCGAAAGTCCGGCATTACCGGCACAGGTGATTGACAAGGGCTTGCCCACGGCGCGCCTGGTGGCCCATGTGATGACGGCGAAACACGTGGATCACCTGCCTTTGTACCGGCAGGGAACCCAGTACCAGCGAGCGGGCGTACCGATCTCTCGCGCCACCCTCTGCAGCTGGCTGGGTCAGGGCGAATACTGGATCAGTCTGCTCGCCGAAGCTTGCAAAATGGCCTTACTGGAAGGAAAGATTCTGCACGCCGACGAGACGCCCTTGCCCGTCCTCAACCCCGGCAGCGGCAAGACGGACAAAGCTATCTCTGGGTGTATCGCAGCCAGGCGGATGCCCCGCATCCCGTCGTGGTCTTTGATTATGCCCCGGACCGTAAGGGGATCCACGCGCAACACTTCCTGGGCGACTGGCAAGGCATCCTCCAGACCGATGACTATGGGGGGTATGATGCCCTCTACCGCAAGGAACAGATCATCGAAGCCGGATGCTGGGCGCATGTACGCCGCCACTTCTATGACGTGGAACAGCGCGGTCCCAGTCCGGTAGCCCAGAAAGCCCTGGCCTGGATCGTCAAACTCTACGCCATCGAAGCGGAGATCAAGGAATCTCTACCAGATCAGAAAGTCGCCGCCCGGCAGCAGCGTGCCGGTCCCCTGCTGGAAGCCTTCCATGCCTGGCTCACGGAAACCCAGATGCAGGTGGCGCCGAAAAGTGGTATTGCCAAAGCGATGGCCTATGCCCTCAACCGTTGGAAAGCACTGACGCTCTACCTCGAAGAAGGACAACTCAGCATCGATAATAATCCGGTGGAGCGGGCGCTGCGGGGCGTGGCCATTGGTCGCAAGAATTTTTTATTTGTTGGAAATGATGCGGGTGGTGAACGTGCCGCGTCCTTCTACAGCATTATCGAAACGTGCAAACTCAACGGCGTCGAGCCCTTCGCTTACCTCTGCGATGTGCTGGAAAAGCTCCCGACCTGGCCCAACAAGCGGCTCCACGAACTTTTGCCGTGGAACTGGAAAAAAACCGCATTACCCTGATCGGCGCTAACCCGCAAGGGTGGGTTGGCTGAACGTTTACAGATCTATGGTGCCGCCGTTACCATTGTAGGCCCCGTAGTTGTTATCCGTAGGATTCTGATAAGAACGGCCATAGTGCGCATATACCGAACCCCATTTGACCGGTGCAAAGCGGACCCCGATGGAAGGTTCCAAGCGGGATATGGTATCCGAAGCGCTATTAATGAGCGTCTGATTCTGCGCGCCCGCCGGAAGGTTGGGGAATGCCTGGGCCCCATTATTGTACATCTGGGTCTGGTACTGGACCGCAGCAATGCCCGGAGTAATCTTGAAGCCGGAGAACGGAGTGAACGTGTCCTGAACGAAGCCTGTCAGATAGTTGTTATACAGAACGTCACTATTGTACTGAATGGGGAAGGAGGGACTGGTGCCCAGAAGCGTATTGTATCCCGCATAAGGTGTGGTGTATTGCTGATGAATCCATGACCCTCCGGCCTTCACGAGGTTCATAGGCAGGCGCCAGTCGAAATACAGCTTGTCCCCATAAGTATCCGAGCTCGGGTTGTAATACTCGGAATTTACGCTGCTTCCTGGTACAAAGTTGGTGATGCGGTAATGCACCCGGTGGCCATGGCGATACCAGGCCATTTCGTGCAGCGTGACGTCCCTGCTGAGGCGGAGGTTCAGCTTGGAGTACAGCATGTAGCCTTGCACTTTCAATTGCTTAAACCAGATGGACTCAGGCAGTGATGCGTAAAACCCGCTGGTCTGTTGGCTATACAAAGGCGCATTGGCGTTCAGGCCCTGGGTGGTGATGCCCTGTATCGGGGTAACCGGTATGAAATTGGGCCTGAACTCGCGCGAACTGTCGACATAGCCGCCAAGGCTGAAGGTGCCACTCCGGAAGGTCTTCACCGCCTTGCCAAAATAGGCGAGAGACTGGGACGGCGCATTGAACGTACCTGTGCGGAACGTATTGTTTTTCGTATAACCTCCGGCCAGGATCGCGGACCAGCCATCGTACATTCCCGTTTTGAGATCGAAGTTGTAGCCGAGGGTGCCGTTACTGCCAAAGGTGGTACCTATCTCGGCGCTCGGTTTTACGGATGGCTGCAGCGGCACAAAGTTGATGGTGCCACCGACGCTGTCGAACCACCGGCCGGCGGGATTTCCGGGGCCGTAGGTCACGTTGATGCCATGGATCATCTGGAGAATGGGGATTTCGTTGGAATCCCAGCCGCCGTTATGTGAAATCAGGTTGTTCATGGGGATTCCGTCAAACAGCACCGTCAAGCCATTGCGTTCGACGTCGCCATTCACGGATGACCAGCCTACCTTTACGCCGCGCACCGCGATTTCATAGCGCGCGGTCGAGGAGATGCCGCCATAACCACGAACGGCGATGCCGGGTGCCAGAGAGAGTGCCTGGGCCGCCCCTGCGGCGGGACCTACACCCTGAATTTCACGCTTCCCGACAACCGCCTGGGATTGGGTGGATTTGAAGATTTTCTTCCTGGTCAGCTTGCCGTCAGTGCTGGCCAGCGCCTTGGCAGATTCAGAAAGTGCGCTGGCCGAAGCGTTTACCTCGCCGACACTGGTGGATTGGCTGCCTGAATTGGCACCATAAGCTGCTGTTATGGTATTCCAGGTGCAAAACCCTGCGGTGCACATTGCGAACAATAACGGGTTCATACGATTCCGCTTATTCATTTCTAGCTCCTGTATAAGAATATGATCGTATAAAGCTATATGACTTCATTGAATGTTGCCAAAGCAACAGGAAAAATGATACAGGAGAATTGTGACACAATTATTACGTTACAATGACCATTGTATGACAATAAAACATTTAAAAACCGGGGCGAAGGAATGACTCGCCCCGGCGAACCGCGTTACTTAGTGACGCTAGAATGAGGCGTTTACACTAAGATAAACTGCGCGTGGCATACCTGGTTCCCCAAGTATCTGGCCGGCCACGCCATAATAGCCGCCACCCGAAATATACTCGTAATTGTTGTATTGCTTGTTCAGAAGATTAAGGACCGTTACATTAACCGAGGCATCATGCATCCCGGCAAACAGATATCTTTTGGATACCTTGACCCGCAGCGAGGCATTGAATATCCCAAAACTGGGCAACTTCTGACTTGTGGGGGCTCCGGTGTTGTTGTTGTAGATGTTCTGGACACCGGTATACTGCCACCAGACTCTTGGCTCATAAAGGATGCCCGAATTATAAATCTGATAGTAGGCGCCGATGTTGGCGGTTTGCGCCGGCACATTAGAAATAGGCAGGCCAGCGTAGGATACGCCATGACCTGTGGTGTAGTTTGAGTAAGTGGCCTTCTCGAAACTCACGTTGGAGAACAGGTATAGATTGTAGAGCGGATTGTCGTCCATCGACAGATTGACACCGCTGAATACCGACGAACCAGATGCGAAGCGCGAGTAAAGATGGTTGACAACCGGGATGGGAATGATTTCATTGGTATCATTCAGATGGTAGTAATTGGCATTGAAGACTGCGTGATGCAGCAGTCCATAACTTTTGACATACGCCTTTACCCCAATCTGGTACTGTGTCGACTTTTGCGGCTGTAACGTGGATGTCAATTCATGAGCATACGTCCCGGTAGCGCCGGCCGGTGCCTTGTAGCCGGTGGCGTAGTTTCCATATAGTGCAACATTGGGCGTCACCTTATAGTTGACGCCGATGGACGGCTCGAACTCGGTGAAATTCGTCGATGAGTTCGGTTGATAATCGCCGTTGTGACCGATCAGGTTAGCCACACTCGTGGGGAATTGGGCAGCAGAGTTGTTCACAAAGTTGGTTTGAAACTGAACCACGCGGATACCGGGGGTAATGCGCAGACCATGGATAGGGTGGATGACGTCTTGGACAAAGGCCGCAAGGTCGGTCATGTAGAGATACGAACTATGGAATGCGCTCGGCAAGGATGGGCTGTTGTATACCGGAGAACCATTGATGATTACGTTATTTCCGGCATTGGGGCTGAGCGAATCATAAGTCGCAATCTGGTTCTGATTATAGAAATACAACAGGGAGTTGTATTTCGAGTTCAGGAAATACCCGCCGAGCGAAATATTGTTGTATGGTGCGTTTACGGTCAGATAAAGCTTGTCCCCGTAGGTATGGTCGGAGGCGTTATAATACTGATTCAGCACGTTGGCAGCATTGCCGGTATTGTTGTAGTGCAGATGCACGCGGTCGCCATAGCGATACCATAACAGGTTATGGATCACCATGCTGGGTGTAAGATGTTGTTCGAAGCGAGAATAAATGAGGTAGGTCTTTACAAAAGCTTCCTTCCAGTAAACGGAATACGGGAGGGTGGTATAAAACCCCGTAGTTTGTTGACTGTAGATGGGCCCGGGATTCACGGCTCCGGTATTCGGGTCGACCCCGTAGATCGTGACATTGGGATTGGCGGTTACCGGGATTGGCAATGGTCTGTAGGCCACAGAACGTGCAACGTAGCCACCAAAACTTATGTGGCCGCCACGAAAGCTTTTCCGGACTTTTCCATAATAGGCATAATTATTGCCGGGATTGTTGAACCCATACCCGTTCAAATAGTTTCCGCTGCTGCCTACCCCACCCGCAATGATCCCTGACCAGCCATCGTGTTCGCCGGTGCGAACATTGAAGTGGATACCTTTGGAATCAAAACTCCCATAGTACATGCCTATGGATGCCCCGGCCTTCCTGGTCGGTTGCAGCGGCGAAAAATTAACGGAGCCGCCAATATTGTTGTACCAGCGATTCAGTGGATAGCCCGGGCCGTAGGTTGCGGTAATGCCCTTGATCATGGACATCTGGGGCAGCTCTGAGCCCTGCCAGACGCCGTAAGCCGGATCGACCATGGGTACGCCGTCAAAAGTGACCATGACCGTGCCATCATTCGCATTGCCTGCGATGTTGCCCCAGCCGGTCTTCATGCCGTTGATGCTGATCGATGAGCGCGGCGCGCCACTGGGGCCATCGGTGACGACATTGATGCCCGGTGCCACGGCGAGCGCTTGTGCCGCCCCACCCGCAGGTCCTGCGGTAGCCATCTGACGCCTATTGATGACTTTTACCGACTGGGTGGAATTGAACACCTGTTTTTTGGTGGGGAGATGAGCCAGCGTGTTTAAAGCGCCGGTGGTAGAGGATACTTCTCCGACACTAATACTGGACGAGGTGGTGGGAGCGGTTACACCGGTAGCGAGCGCCATGCCGGACATCCCACACAAACCAGCAGCAATCAATGCACTAAATAAAGGATGATAACGATATTGATGTTTCACGGATATACGCCTTTTGCCTCTTGGAATGGCCCCATGCTAACGGCCGAATATTGCATCCGTGTGTCACTGAGGTGGCGTTATTGTGACATTGTTATGACGTTATTGTGACGTTTCACCCATTCTTTGGTGGTGAAAAGCGGTATCCGAAACTGTGCACTGTTTCCAGCCAGCCTTTGGCGCCGGCACTTTCCAGAATTTTGCGTAAACGATAAATCTTGACCACGAGGGTATTGGGAGCGAGATAGGTGCCCTTGCCCCCCCACAGGATATCGGCGATCTGCTCGTTGGAAACGACCTCGTCCGGATGGGTGGCGAAATAGTACAGCAGATAGAAAAGCCGTCGCGGTAGATGAATTTCCTGTCCCAATATCCAGACACGCAGTGATACCAGATCGATGCAGAGGTTTTCCTCTTGAACCAATCGGGGGGCAGGTGCTTGTGTGCGCAGCTTTTTGAGGAGACCGCATACCTGGGCGGTTAAGATTCCCAGCCCCATACCAGCAGGGATATATGCCTGTGCACCTACTTCCAGAGCCGCTACGGCGTTTGTTTCCTCGCGGTCTTCTCCCGCACTATTGCCGACCACCAGGAAGGGCAATTCGCCCTGACGCGATGCGAATTGCAGATGCCGCAGCCAGTCGCCCGTCGTGGTAGACCACCCGAGCAGGACCATTACTTCAGGATCCCAGCGGCGCACCAACTGCTCGGCTTCGGCACGCTCGGTGACCCGCATTACCCTGCCGCCGGTGCGTTCCAGGGCCATTTCGACGGAGACGATCGTTTTACCGTTGGTCCGTGCATTCACCAGCAAAAGGATTCGTGGGCCTTGCGGTGATTCGGTCCGGATCGGCAGGGGCGCGCGCGTCTGCGCCAGCATCGCCGCACGTAGCACATGTACTGTATGCACAGCAATACTGTTTAGTAAAAGCAATAACATAGTAAAAATCTCATACTTGCGGCGAAAAAGTGGAAGAAACTCACCAGGGCATTGTTGAGGGATTCGATGACGCCCGTTTGGGGTACGTGCGTGCCCATGGGTTGACTCATGCAGATCTCCTTATGGGGGTTGATATGACGGCTCCCCTTAGCGTAACTGGCTTATGTGACACTAGTATGAAGATTGCATGACTTTGTTATGACAATAACGATGTGTCGAAATCTGACCTGTCGAGATTCGCTCAAGCCTACTCAAAGTGATGTCGGTGACATTCAGCGCCTGGGATCATATAACGCCGCGTGTAATCCGCTCATCCTCCGCGTCTGGCGCTGAATGGCGTTTTCCAGTCGCTCCCGGGGGGCGATGAGGGTGAAGCATTTGCGGGCGCGGGTGATGGCCGTGTAGAGCAGTTCGCGGCTGAGGACGGGGCTGTCTTCCGGAGGAAGGATGAGGACGGTGTGGGCGAACTCGGAACCCTGTGCCTTGTGGACGGTCATGGCCCAGGCGCTTTCGGTGTGGTTGAGGCGGCTGGGGAGGATGGCGCGGGGGGCCTCTTCGCTATTGGGGAAGTAGACGCGCAGGCGTTTATCCGGGTCGGGCAGGGCGATGCCGATGTCGCCATTGCTGAGACCGAGGTTGGGGTCATTGCGGGTGACGAGGGTGGGGCGGCCGGCATACCAAAGGCCGCGGCTCTGCAGGATGCCCTGGCGCTGCAGGTAGTCTTCGATGGCGCGGTTGATGCCGGTAACGCCCCAGGGGCCTTGGCGCAGGGCACAGAGGATGCGGAAGCCAGCGTAGTCGTTGAGGATGGTTTTAACCCATGCGCTATGTTGTTGCCGGTCTTTGGGTGGCGGCTGGCCCGCGGCTTGCCAGACCCGACCATAGGCGCTTTCCGGGCGGGCCAGTTCCAGTATCCGGTGGATGGCAGGGGCGGGTTGCCAGGCGAGAGTGCCAGTGTGCGCCGTTTGCAGGATGCGGACGGCGGTTTCGGGGTGGCCGCCATGCACGGCATCCGCCAGCGCGCCGATTTCTGCATTGAAGCGATGGCTGCGTTGCAGGCGGATGATGTTTGCGGCAAGGGGGCTGGGGCCGTTGTCGCCGGGCCGCGGCGCGGCACCGCAACTGGCCTGCATATAGTGGCAGGTCTCGGCATCATATTTACCGCTGCCGAGACTGAGTTCGGCCAGCACCGCGCCCGCTTCGACGGAGGCAAGCTGGTCCTGATCGCCGAGGAGGATGAGGCGGGCCGCAGGCGGCAGGGCGCGGAGCAGGGCGGCCATCATCTCCTGATGAATCATGGAGGCTTCGTCCACCACGAGTACGTCCAGTTCGAGGGGGTTGGCAGCATCGTGGCGAAAGCGACGACTGTCGGGGCGGGCGCCGAGCAGGCTGTGCAGGGTGCGCGCCGGACGCAGGCGGGCGAAGGCGGCAGTCATATCGGGTATTTGGCTCAATTGCGGAAGAGTGCCGACCGCGCTCTGCAGGGATTCGTCGATGCGCACGGCGGCCTTGCCGGTGGGGGCGGCAAGCACGATGCGCAGGGGTGTGCTGCTGGTCGCCATGAGCAAGGCCATGAAGCGAGCTGCGGTGTAGGTTTTGCCGGTACCGGGGCCGCCGGTGATGATGCTGAAGTGGCTGCGCAGGGCGAGGGCGCAGGCGATTTTTTGCCAGGGGAGTGCGTCGCCGGGTTCGTCAGACGCCGGGAAAAGTTGCTCCAGCCAGGGTCTTAATGCCTCGGGGTTGGCGGCATCGGCGACGCGCTGTTGGGCGCGCTGGCGCAGGGCCTCGGCGATGAATTGCTGGTCACGCCAGTAGCGGCGCAAATAGAGGCGGGCGGCACTGAGGACCAGGGGCGTTTCTGCGCCGTTTGCCGGGACGGGGGCGTTGCGCTCGGTGACCTGTACGCAGCGGCTCCGGGCGAGGGTTTCTGTCCATTGGGCGGCATGGGGCCAGTCACCGAGTGCGGTTGCCAGCATGGCGTGCCCCGGCGCAGGCCAGTCCAGGAAGCGTTCGGGTGCGCCGAGGAAGTCTTCCAGCGCGATGCAGGTGTGGCCTTCTCCCTCCAGCCGGGCGAGGAGAGCGCCCGCCAGGGGCAGGAGGGCCGGGGCCTGCGGGTCCAGGCGGATGAGGAACTGCGCGAAGGCAAGGTCGAGGGGCCGTAGCCAGCCGGCGCTGGTCCAGGCGCGGAGTTGGTCGATCATGAGGCTGGTCATGGGCTGGTTCATGGCTGGGTTGCCCGCTGCGGCCAGCCGAAGAGGCCGTCGAGGGCATCGAGCAGGGCGAGGTCGGCGGGAAGATGGAGCACGCCTCGCTCCGGTCCTTGCAGCCCGCGCAGGAAGAAGAAGAGGGTGCCGCCGAGATGGGTCTCGGGCCGGTAGCGGCTGCCCATGCGCTGGCGCAGCAGGCGGTGCAGGGCCAGTTGGTAGAGGCTGGATTGCAGTTCGTAGCGATGACCGAGGGTGGCGTCGCGCAGCGCTTTGGCGTGGTAATCGGCATCCTCGCTGCCGAGGACGTTGGATTTGTAATCGAGGACGTAGTAACGCCCTCCTTGCTCGAAGACGAGGTCCATGAAGCCGCGCATCATGCCGTGAATGACCCGCTGGGGGAGCCTGGGGCGATCGGCACCGGGGAAAATATGCTGTTGGCAGAGCCTGTCCAGGTCGTCGCTGCGCAAGGCGTCGCTGGGAAACCAGAAGGCCATTTCGCTCAGGGTGTCGCTGAGATCGCAGAGCGCCGCCGTGAGGGGGGCAAGGGGGCTATGGACGATGGCTTGCAGCCATTCGGCGGTCTCCCCGACCCAGTCGCCCAGGCCGGCCTGGGTACAGGCCTTGTGCAGTTGTTCGACAAATTGGTCCTGACCGATTTGGGCAAAGCCATTCTGGGCGAGGCGTTGCAGTTGGTCGTGGAGAAAGGTGCCGGCGTTCATGCCTTGCGGGTAGCGATGCCAGGGGGCGCCGGCCTGGGCGCGCCGGGGCGTCGGTGGCGCCGCCGGATCGGCAGGGAGTTCGCGCACCAGATGGGAGAAGCTGGCAACGCCCCAGTGCTTCTCGAAGCTGGCGGTGTACTCTGGGGGCGGGTTGTGGGCGTTGTTGCGGGGCCGCACGAACAGCGTCGTGGGGATGCTGTCCGGTAGCGTCTCGACGACAATCTCCGGAGAGAGGCGGGCGCAGTCTTCGAGCAAGGTGGCGAGATCGCGGGCGGTGCGTTCGCTACCCAGCAGATGGGCGATGGCACTGCCGGCAAAGATCGGTGTTCCCGCCGTCTTCGGTGCGGCGAGGCCCAGCCAGAGGGCGTGCTCGGCACGGGTGAGGGCGACGTAGAGGAGGCGGAGATCTTCCTGCAACCGTGCCCTTTCCGCCGCCGTCGTGTCGCCACTTTCCCAGTGGATGGCGGGCTGTCCTTCCGCGCTGTGGATGACCGTAAAGGGGTTGGCCCTGGCGGCCTTGCAGGTGGCGATGAAGGGCAAAAAAACCAGGGGATATTGCAGACCTTTGGCGGCGTGGATGGTGACCACGCGCAGCAGTCCGGCATCGCTCTCCAGACGCAGGATGTGGGCATCGCTCTGATCACTTCCGGCGGCGATGGCCTGATGCAGGTGGCGAACGAGGGCCTCGGGGCCGTCGATGGTGGCGCTCGCCTGCTGCAAGAGTTCGCCGAGATGGAGCAGGTTGGTGAGGCGACGTTCGCCCTCGGGCTGCGTCAGCAGGCGGGCGGCAATGCCGAACTGATGGATGCTGTGGTGGAGCATGGCCAGCACGCCCTGCCGCCGCCATTGCCGGGACAGATCCTGAAACTGCTCCAGTTGCGCCTCCCAGGCCGTTTCGTTCTGATGAAAGGCATCCAGGGCGCTGAGGGGTTGTCCCAGCAGCGGCAGGGCGAGGGCGACGCGCAGACGGCGGGCATCTTCGGGTTCGGCCACCGCCTCCAGCCAGAGAAGCAGTTCGCGGGCTTCCTCACTGGCATAGACGGAATCCTGCTCCGAGAGAAAGACGCTGCGTAACTGGCGGTGGTGGAGGGCCTGACGGATGCTGGCGGCTTCATGACGATCGCGGACGAGAATGGCGATGTCCTTGGCCTCCAGCCGTCGGGTGATTTCTCCCTCCTGCGCGAATCCTGCTTCCGGATTGTCGAGCAGTCCGACAATACATTCTGCGGCCTGTGCTGCGCAGCGTTCCAGATAGTCGCCTTTGTTCAGCTTCTCGCCGGCACCCCAGAACGTCAGGGCGGGGGCGGCTTTGCCATGGATCCGCCAGACTTTCTGGTGGCCATGGGCCTGCACCGGCTGGTAAGGGAGCGGGTTGTCGGCACCGGGGGCGGCATAGGCAAAAGCGCCTTGCGGGTCGTCGTGTTCGGCGGCGGTGTAGATGGCGTTGAGGGCGCTGACCAGCGCGTGGCTGGAGCGATAATTGGTGCCGAGGGCGTAATGGCGGCCCTCGGTCAGGCGACGTGCCTGCAGATAACTGTCGATGTCCGCGCCGCGAAAGGCGTAGATGGACTGTTTGGGGTCACCGATGAGCAGAAGCAAAGTGTCGGGGTTGTTGTCGGCGGCGTGGTAGATGTCGTCGAAGATCTGATATTGCAGGGCGGAGGTATCCTGAAACTCGTCGATGAGGGCGGCGGGATATTTCTGCCGCAGGCGGGCGGCGAGTGCCGGTCCCTGGGTTTTGTCGTGCAGTACCCTGGCGAGGCGCCGCTGATAGTCGGCAAAGCTGACCTGTCCGCTCTGGGCCTTGAGCCGACTCAGCCGGGCGTTGATCCAGGCGGCGGCGTGGGTGCGAATTTCACCGTGCAGTCGGGTGAACTGTTGAGCGATGGTCTCCAACTCCCTGAACAGGGTATCCAGTGTCTCGGCAGCGGGGTGGAGGACGGGAGGCGGTTTGTTTTTGCAATACTCGGGCAGTTTGCTGGCAGAAAGGCGCTGGCATTTATCCAGTTCGTCGGGAATCAATGGATCGGAACGGTCGGCCCAATCACGCAATGCGGCGAGGGCCCGACTGACAATAGCTGCGCTTAGGGTATTACCATTCAATGGATTGTCTGCCTTGGGACCGTTTACGAGCCCTGACAGCCACTCCGCAAAGGCATCATGCTCCGCCGCCCATTGCGCCTTGAGGGTGGCGAGTCGCCGTCGGGGCGCGGCGAGGGCATCGGGCAGCCAGTCCGCCAGCCTCGATGCGGGGGCGGGCAGGGGCGGATCGAGTTTGCACAGGGCTGCTGTCTCCTGCCGGATCTTATCGGGGCCGGAAAAGAGCTGGAGGACCTCATCGAGGGCGGGTTCGCCCAGCGGGTAGATTTCCTGCCGCCAGAAGTCGCGTACGGCATCGTCGCGCAGGTCGGTCTCATCCAGGAGCAGGGTTTCGCGGAAATCGCTGCCAGTGGCGAAGGCGTGCTCGCGCAGGGTGCGCTGGCACCAGGCGTCGATGGTAAAAATGGCGCTGTCATCCATGGCATCGGCCGCCAAGGTAAGCTGGTGTGCGGCGCGGGCGCGGACCTCGGGGTCGGGATGGTCGGCCAGCAGCGCTTCGAGAAAGGGATCCGGCTGCGCTGGGTGTTCGGTGCCGCGGAAATATCGGGCAGCCGTTTGCAGGCGATCGCGGATACGCTCCTTGAGTTCCTGGGTGGCGGCGCGGGTGAAGGTCATCACCAGAATATCTTCGGGCAGGAGGGGGCGGGGAAAATGTTCACCTTCGCTGCCGTGTCCAAGGATCATGCGCAGATAGAGGGCGGCGATGGTCCAGGTTTTGCCGGTGCCGGCGCTGGCCTCGATGAGGCGGCTGCCGTGCAGGGGCAGGTGCAGGGGGTCGAGGATGGTGGTCATGGATGCGCCTGCCACTCCAAAGTTTCCAGCCAGCCGGCGAAGGGGCGGTAGAGGGCTGCGGCGTATTCTGCAAAGCCGCGTCGTTGCGGCCCGGTTCGGGCGCTGCTGAGGGTGGCGAAGTCGGGATAATCGCGGAACAGGCTGAGATCTTTCCGGGCTTCTCCGGGCAGGCGGTCATTGCCGTCGTAAATGGGTGCCGGGTTTTTGCCCTGCAGGCTGACGAGGGCGGTTTTGAGGGTGACCGGCAGGGGCTCGCAGAGACCTTCCTGCCAGAGATCCAGCAGATCGTCCAGTGCGGCAATGGCGCCCGGTGGCGGTGGCGCGGCGCGGACAAGCACATCCCGGCCCACCACGATGCCACCGCAGCGCAGGCCGACGGCGTTGGCGAGCAACTGCTGGAGCCAGAGGGCTGCGAGTTTATCCCCTTCGGGTTTTTTGCTGTCTTTATTCAGCAGGCGACTGGCGCGGAGCTGGACGAAGGCGAGGTCTCCTGCGTTGTTTTGGTACAAGGCGGGCAGCCAGTCCTCCAGCAATATCCGGCCGCGGGCACGGTGAACGACCCGTCGTTGCGGCGCTGCGGTCCATTCCGTGCCGATCTCCCGCCAGACGGTCAGGACGGGAGTGACGTCGTCGAGCAGTGCGGTCGCGGTCCTCGACGCCATGCCCGCGAGGGGATAGCGACCACTGCGCCGTTGTGCCCGCACCCTTTCGGCAATCCGGTCAGGGCCGTTTTTTTCCGCGGCGCGGAGCAGGTCTTCAAGCAGATGATAGGTCTCAAGGCTGTCCAGCGTGAAGGGTTCGTCGTCCTCCTCAGCCGGATCTTCTTCGTTGAAGTCCGTGCGCAGGCGTTGCCGGTAAAAGGCACGAGCGGGCAGGCGAAAAAACTCCAGCAGCTCGCGGATGCTGCGGGGGGTGATCTCGGCGGGGTCGGGTAGCGCGGCGTTTTCCGGGGCGCTGTGCGGAGAGGGATACCACTCGCGAGCCCAGGTGCGCAGGCCGGGTTTGCCGGCCAGATAGTCGGGGCTGAAGGGTTGCAGGGGATGCTCGAAAGTGCGCTTTTCCAGGGCCGGCGGCCAGCCGTCGCGAATGGCCTCCCGCAACTGCGCCACCAGCAGGGAGGGCGCCCGTTCATGGTTATTGCGCTGATCCCTTCCCGCCCAACTGACGTAGAGTTCCCGACGGGCGGCCAGGAGGGCCTCCAGCATCAGATAACGGTCGTCATCGCGGCGGGAGCGGTCGCCGGGGCGGGCCATGCCGGGTAGCGCCATGAGATCGAAGTCCGGACGGGGGCTGCGCCGCGGGTAATCGCCCTCGTTCATACCGAGCAGGCAGACCAGCGGGTAGGGCACCGCGCGCATGGGCAGGAGGGTGCAGAAGGTGACTCCGCCGCCAAGAAAGCTGCGCCCCAGATCCGGCGCATCCAGCATCTCCAGCCAGGCGCCGCGAAATACCGCGAGGGGGAGCGCTTCGTTAAAATCTGCCGCCGCGCAATCCGTCTGCCATTGGCGCAGGGCCTCTTCCAGATTTTGCAGGAGGGCTTCATCGTCGTCATCGCTGGCGCTGAAAAAGTCCGTGAGCAGATTGCGGGCCGCTTCACCCCAGTGCTCCGGCACCAGGGATTCGCCCAGAACGTGCTGCCAGTGCGCCAGCTTCTCCAGCAATTGACCGAGGGGGCCGAGGAGCGCGGCGTCCAACCCACCCACCTCGCCGTAGGCCTCGATCCCGGAGAAATGGCTGTCGTCGCCGCTGGCATAGCCGAGGCAGAGGCGTTGCAGGGCAAAGTCGCCGCTGTTCTGGGAACCGCAATGGGGCATGCCCAGCGCGGCCCGGTGCTCTGCCGAGAGCCCCCAGCGCCAGCCGGCTCCGGCCAGCCAGTGTTGCACGATGGGCAGGTCCTCCAGTTCCAGACCAAAGCGCCGGCGCAGGGCGGGGCAGTTGAGGAGATCACGGATTTCGCTCTGTCGGCAGCGCTGCTCGGGCAGCCGCAGCAGCCAGTCCAGGGCCAGGAGCAGGGGCTGTTCGTCGCGGGCCTGCAGATCGACGATGTGGTA
This sequence comes from Acidithiobacillus ferrooxidans ATCC 23270, assembly GCF_000021485.1. Classification (NCBI taxonomy): domain Bacteria; kingdom Pseudomonadati; phylum Pseudomonadota; class Acidithiobacillia; order Acidithiobacillales; family Acidithiobacillaceae; genus Acidithiobacillus; species Acidithiobacillus ferrooxidans. Next base: position 2,612,180 of record NC_011761.1, on the reverse strand, counting down.
GGGAATGTAACGCCTGTCCTCCCGGTCATACTGATCGAAAGTGGCGCGGATGAGGGGCGCAAAGCCGCCGATCTCCGGGACCATGACGATCACGTCGCGGGGCTGCAGTTTGCCAGTGGCAAAGCGGTCCAGCAGTTGATCGTGGAGGATCTGCACCTCGCGCAGGGCGCTGTGGGCGATGTGAAAGACCACGGAGTGATCGTTGTCGTCCAGTGCGGTGCAGGTTTCCGGCCTGATACCTTCCAGATCGCGGATTTGTACCTGCAACTGGCGCAGGAGGGTGTCGCCCTGATCTTCGCTGAAGAGATCGATGCGCGGGATGTCCATCTGCCGCTGCAATGCCGCCGTTTCATCGAACTGGTCCAGCAGATCGAGAAAATCCCGGCCCTGACGGCCCCAGGCGGCGAGCAGGGGATTGCCGAACTGATGCAGGTCCTCTGTGGCGGTGGCGGAGAGATCGTGGCCGTTGCGCGGGGGTTGGCGACGTCGTTCGCGTCTGAGCAATTCGCGCCCCGAGACGATGTCGGCCCAGTGGTAGCGGCAGGGGTTGGGCACCGCAAGGATCACCTGCATCTGCCGGCCCAGCGCCGCCAGCGCGGTCAGACTCTGTTCCGGCAGGGTGGCTGCTCCGAAGATGACGACGCGGCGGGGCAAGGGCGTTACGGGGGGGCGCCCGGCATTCAGGGCGGCGAGAAATTGCTCATGCACCTGCGCCCGGCCCGGAGCCTGGTCCAGCCCGCGGCTGTGCAGATCCTGCCGTAACGCCTGCCAGAGCCGGGGTTGCCAGCGCTGGTCGGCGGGCAGAGTCACCCGCTCGCCATCGCCCCGCCGCAGCAGGGACTGGTCCGTGGTCCAGTCCGCCAGCCAGTCGCCACGATAGACCTGATACTGGTCGAACAGATCGGCGATCTGCGCGGCCATTTGCCAGCGCCGCTCCAATGCGCCGTCCGGCCGCTGTGACTGGCCGATAAAATGCCGCAAGGGGGCGAAATCGGCATGGGCCAGCAGTTCCGGCAAGAGCCGCATCAGTCGCCAGGTGAGCGGTGCCTTGTCCAGCGGCGAGCGGGCCGAGACGATGCCGGTGCCCAGCACCCGTGCATAGCTTTCCCAGAGAAAACGCCCCGGCAGGGCGACGCGCACCGCGGCACAGATGCCCTCATGGGCTGCCAGGGTCCATTGCAGCCACTCGGCGATGCCGTTGCTCTGGACGAGGAAGATTTCCTCTTCCAGTGGCCGAAGCGGGTGCGCGCGCAGCCACTCCAGAACGGCATCGCTGAGCCACTCCAGACGGTCGCCGTGGAGGACGATAAAGCCCGGTTCGATTTCCGGATGATTCATGCGGGGGCGGGCGCCGAGCCGACCGGTGTGATTCGGTACAGATCCTTTGACCGTTTGCGGGCATCTGCATGAAAGCAATCCGGTAAACGTCTGTACAGGCTCATTCCCGCCTCCTCATTTGCCACATGTATCATCGCTCAGGGCTGTCGATGAGGAGATTTTCTATCCGGCGATCCGGAATCAACCACAACAAGGCCAGGCCCAGATAGACGAGTTTGGCCGCCGTGGGGGACCATTGGGCGGAAACAATACCTATGAAGTAGAGGGCGGGCGAGGCCTTCCCCTTCCAGTCTCGACCGATGGCGCGGCGCAATGTCGGCGCCCCGGCGGCGATAATGCAGGACTGGAGGATAAGATAGGCGACGGCAGCCATAAAAAGTACGACGCCGTACAGTTCGGTAGGAGCGACGGCGAAATGGTTTTCACCCATCCAGCTCGTCACAAACGGGAACAAAGAGAGCCAGAAGAGCAGGTGCAGATTGGCCCAGAGAATGGCGCCGTTCACCTTTCCGCTGGCCTGCAGCATGTTGTGATGGTTATTCCAGTATATGCCGACGTAGATAAAACTCATCACATAACTGAGGAACACCGGGAGCACCGGCAGGAGGGCATGCAGGTGCTCACCATGGGGCACTTTCATTTCGAGGACCATGATGGTGATGATGATAGCGATCACACCATCGCTAAAGGCTTCCAGTCGATTTCTGCCCATACGGTATTCCCGTGTCCCAGGCGGATGACTCCGCGCCCATAAAGATTGTTGGTTAGATAACTTGCCGTGCTGATTTTTGCAAGTCTGTCATTTTTACAAATCCCCCCAATCTGGCGCGGCCAGGCGGAAACTGTCCTCCTGATACTGGTAATGCCGCTCCCAGGGCCGCGGCGTCAGCTCGGCACCGCCCTGTTTGACGGCCAGCACCTGGTGCAGGGCCGACCAGTTGCGCCAGAAGGCATAGGCGCAGCCCGCCATGTAGATGGTCCAGATGCGATAGCGCTTGTCCCCCACCATGGCGATGGCTTTGTCCTTGTGTGCTTCCAGACGTTGTACCCAGTGGATGAGCGTCTGGGCGTAGTGGGGGCGGAGATTTTCCACGTCCAGGACTTCCAGATCCTGCCCCGCCATTTCCAGCACCAGGCGCCACAGATGCGGGATTTCGCCGTCTGGGAAGACGTACTTGTCCATGAAATCGCTGCCGGAATGGTGCCCGTCTTCGTCATCCTGCTGGCTGGCGGTGATGCCGTGATTCATCACCCAGCCACCTTCCCTGAGCACCCGGTTGATGACGCCAAAATATTCTCCGAGCTTGGCGCGGCCGACATGCTCGAACATCCCTACCGAAGAGACCTTATCGAAATAATCCCGTTCTGGAATGTCGCGGTAATCCTGCAGGCGGATTTCCACCCGATCCGCCAGACCCTCGCGTTCCATACGTTCCTTGGCGTAGGCAAACTGCTGCTCGCTGAGGGTGACCCCCACGCCCTGAATCCCGTAATGTGTTGCGGCCCAGCTCAGCAGACCACCCCAGCCGCAGCCGATATCCAGAAGCTTTTCACCCGGCTGCAGATGGAGTTTGCGGCAGATATGGTCCAGCTTCTGCTCTTGGGCGGTGTCGATATCTTCCGCGCCGGTTTTGAAGTAGCCGCAGGAGTAGACCATGTTGCGGTCCAGCCAGAGCTTGTAGAAGTCGTTGGAAACATCGTAGTGGTAGTGAATCGCGTCGGCATCCCGGGATTTGCTGTGGGCGGCGTGATATTTGCGGAAAATGCCGCTCCTGGGTTTTTTGGCGGGGAATGCGTCACTCAGCCCTTCCGCCACCGCGAGAATATCCTGATAGCGACCATCGATGCCGATGGTGCCCTCTACGTACCCTTCGCCAAGCACATCCAGGGCACTGCCCATGAGCATGCGCGAGATGAGTTTGGCGGAGCTGATGTGCATGGTGACGCGGATGTCCTGGTTGAAGGCGTATTCATGGCCATCCCAGAAGATGATGCGCAGAAACAGCGGTTTTCCGTTGAGACCCTTTTTGACGTGGTCCAAAAAGTTGGTGCGTAGATCCTTCACGTTGAGACTCCTGTCCTTTCAAGCCAAGCCGAACGGCAGAAATGCCTGCTCATCAGTGCGAATGTCTGCCCCCCAATTCAGTGTAGAACATCCCCGCTCGTTCAAATTCCCGTCAATGTCTGTAACAGCGGGTTACGGGATAAGCCCGCTGCGATCATTACTGCATGAAAAGTGCCCTCCAGGGTGGCAATGGCGCCAGCGCGGCGTCCGAAACCGCCATTCACCGGCTGGCATGCGCGCACATAGGCCATGACGGCCTCTGGATACCGCGGCGCGATGTGGAGATGCGCCATCTGTAGTATCCCCCAGAAGATGGCCTCCAGACGGGTGCTGGCGCCATCGGGGCTGAGACGCAGGCCGAGGGTGGCATCTTCGCAGGCATGCAGGAAGATTCGATCCTGCGGGCGAAGGGGCTGACCCAGAAGCCGCTGCAAGGCCCAGGCGATGCCGCTGTCGACCAGGTTGGGGTGACTGCCGAAGCCTCCGGCGGCGGCCTCCATGCCGTGCAGAATCGCTTCGGCGCCGCTACGCATGATTTCGGGCAGGGGCTCATCCGGGGCGAGCATGCGCTGCAGTTGGACGCAGCGCTGCCAGTCCCGCAGCGTCTCGCTGCTGGCTGCATTTTTATGGCCTGTGGCCTGGGTCGCCCAATTCAGTAAATGAGGGCGCGGATCGCGGAGAGGGGTGTCGGCCAACAGACTCAGGGCGCGCACGCCAAAACTGGCATTGGTCAGGCTGGAATACCGCCCCTGATCGTCCTGCAGGGATTGCAGCCAGCGGATCAACTCGGCGCGGTGGGGGATGGCCATGCCCCAGAGGCGAAGCATGGCGACGGCATAAAAGGTGTCCGGTGCGGTGGACTCTTCCACGCCCCAGACCCGGTAGAAACAAAAGCCGCTATCCGCCGACTGACGGCTCAGCACATAGTTTTGCGCCCGTGCCCAGAGTTTTTGGTCATCGTCCATGTCCGTGCCCGTCATCGGCATCCAACGCTCTGATATCCCACCCGCAAGCCGGACAGGCCATCGCGCCGAGGGATATTTCCGCATGACAGAGTGGGCAGTGATGATGGTTCATTCGCAACCGCAATCGGCTTCCCAGCGCAGGATGTGGCCCGGTGGCACCAACTCCCGCAGGTGCGGCATCACCGCATCCACAGTCTCCGGCTCGTCAAAAAACTCCAGTACCAGCGGCAAATGCACATTGAGGCGCAGAACATCGTCGGCATGTACCACCCCCTTGCTGCCAAAGCCCGCGATACCGCGAAAGGCGGTAACGCCTTGGACCTTGTACTGGTCGTGGAGCATGCGGAAGATTTCCTCCATGAGATTGTGTCCGCCATGCTTGTCGCCTTCCTTGATGTAAACGCGTACTACAGAGACGGTCGTCATGATGCACCTCTCAGGTACTGTGGGAAATCCAGGCCCCGGCAAAAGCGGCACCGACGCAGAGAAACAGTGATGTAAACATATAGAGCAAGCCTTTTACGGCCTCGCCATTTTCAAAAAGCACCAGGGTTTCGAGGGAAAATGTCGAAAAGGTGGTGTAGGCACCCAGGCCGCCGGTGAGCATGCCCGTGCGCAATTCCGGGCTCACGGAAATACGTTCCAAGGTCTCGAAAAACAGAAAACCCATGAGAAAACAGCCCAGGACATTGATGCTCAGGGTGGCCCAGGGAAAACCGCGGCCGAATGCCGCCTGCACCAACAGGGTCTGTCCATAACGCGCCCAGGCGCCGAGCACGGCGAACAGCGCAATGAAGCCGAAAGTGGCGAACATCTCTACCCCTTCATATGATTTCCAACTCCCCACCGCCCGACCTTGCGATCGGGATCAGTAGCAGTCATCAGCCTATAAAGGCGGTTATTGGGCGGACTCCATCGCCACACGTTTTATTCATGGTAGTAAGGCGCAATGGCATGGTCAAGGCCTTTCGTGCGCGGGCTGATCCGCAACAGGGCGATATTTTCGTGGTTATAGATCTCGTAGCGCAGCAGGACGGTCTGCTGCCGGTATGCCGCGGGCACGGCGGCGCGAACTGCGGCGACGGCGTGTTCCGGGCAGACGAGATAGAGCGGCTCCGGACCGAGCACCGCCGGTAATTCCGTCAGGGTCTGCAAATGACGGATGGGCATGTTGCCGCGCCCGGCATAAAACAGAAAGCTCGGCTGAAACCATTGCCAGGACGCCAGCCGATAAGGTTGCGGGCCTTGCAGGGCGGCAATACGTTGCCCCATCTCCCGGGAGGGCTTCACCCCATTCAAGGACGGGGTGATGACAAAGACCAGCAAGGCAGTCAGCGCCATGCCGCCGACGCCCAAAGTCGCCCATGCCGGCACCCAGCGCCGGTGCCAGAGCAGGGCGCCGGCGCCGGCCGCAGCCAGCAGATAAGGCAGGCCGATCTCCACCATGTCCGGCAGGTGCGGCTCGCGTAGCGGTAGGACCAAGCCCGCAAAAAGGCTCATGGCCAGTCCGATCAGGAACAGCACTCCGGCCGACAGGATCAAACCCCGGCGCGCAGGACGAGTGGTACCCGCCCGGATTTTCTCGAAATAGGCGGCCAGCAGAATGAAGAGCGGCGGATAGGCTTCCCAGACGTAATTGGGGAGTTTGGTAGCGGAGAGGGTGAAAAAGCCGATCCACGCTGCCGCCCAGACCAGCAGGAACAATGTCTTCGGATGGCTGCGCAAAAATTGCCGCCGGGAAAGCCATACATCACGGAAAACCTGGGGTAAAAAAATCGACCAGGGCAGCATCCCGAGGAAGGTGCTGATGAGATAATAGACCCAAGGCCCACGGTGCCCCTGCATGCTGTCACTGAAGCGGCCGATGTTCTGCTTGAAGACGAAAGCGCGATCCCAGGCCCAGTGGGTTTCGACGCCGACGGCAAGATACCAGGGCAGGGCGATGATCAGAAAGATCGGTACTCCCCAGGTCAGTCGGCCTTCCCGCCAGAGAAAGGACAGTTCCCGGCGCAGCAGCAAAAACAGGACGATGATCAGGCCGGGCAAGAGAAATCCAATGGGGCCTTTGTCCAGCGTGGCGAGGGCCATGGCGGCATAGGCGATGAGGATTTCGCGGCTGCGTATGTCCGGGAACAGATAACCGCGCAGGTAGCTCAGCAGGGCGATCGTCACCGTCAGGATCAGCAGCGGATCAGGGGTGGCGCTGCGGAAAATCACGGTGCTGTGCAGTGCCGTGGCGGTCATCAGCCCGCTGATCAGTGCGATGTTTTCACCATACAGACGCCGCAATCCGATGATCAGATACAGAACCAGCAGGGCGCCGGCAACGGCGGAACCCATTCGTAAACCCCAGGAGTTCATTCCCAGCATTTTGACGCCGGTCCACATCAGCCAGTAGTTCAGCGCCGGCTTGTCAGGCATCAGCCGTGCGTTGAAGGTCGGTACCACCAGATTGTGCTGGGCGATCTGTTCTTTCAGGGATTGCGCATAGATGGGCTCATCGATGTTCCACAGACTGGTATTGCCCACGTCCCAGCCGAAAAACAGCAGCGCCAGCAAAAAAACCGCGGATGCCTTGAGTCCGAAGACTCGTCCGACGGCACTACTCCGGGAGAACATGGGCAGCTCCCCGAGGAGTTACACGGGCGTCAGGCGGCGACTCGGAAAACCAGGACGGGCTATCGCGCGAAACGGCGGGTAGTGAGGCAACAATCAAGGCGAATAGAGGTTCCGGATCAACAAAGACCCGCAGTATAAGCTGCTCAGCCGGTTTTTCAAAAAACGCGCAAAAACGGGCTGATCTGCCAAGTAGCCAAATTTTCTCACACATTAAATCATAAAAAATGAATATTAATATAAGCTGGTGAAATTGGACGGGACGGGAAATATCGGCGCAGACCCGCAGGCGAAGGCGGTATACGGCACGAAGCCATTGCCTGAACGCTATGATGCTGCGAATTTTTTCGGTGCAAAACCGTTGCCCTTGCAGTGGAGACGCGCCTTGCCTACTCTTGGGTCAGTACCATTCCGCGTCCGTCCCGTTTTGCGCAAGGAGTTTTTTCGTGTCCGCACCCTTGAATACCTCATCCGTCTGGCGGGATTTACAGCAGCATCGGCAAAGTTGGGAGGGCGTGACCCTGCGTCAGCTCTTTCAGGACGACCCGCAGCGCGCCCGGAATTTTTCCGCCGAGGCCTGCGGCCTTTATCTCGATTATTCCAAACACCTCATCAACCCGGAGACCTTGCGTCTGCTGATCACCCTGGCGCGGGCGCGGCACCTGGAAGAACGCCGTGCGGCGATGTTCGCGGGTGAACGGATCAATCGCACGGAGGGGCGGGCGGCTTTTCATGTGGCTCTGCGCGCACCCAAAGGCCATGTCATGCGCACGGCGGGGGTGGATGTGGTGCCAGAAGTCCATAAGGTACTGGACCACATGGCCGCCTTCACCCGATCCATCCACGATGGCACCTGGCGAGGGGCGACCGGTCAGCCCATTCGCAAGATCATCAATATTGGGATTGGCGGCTCCTACCTGGGGCCGGAAATGGCCTGGAAGGCTCTGCGCCCGTATCGTCACCCCGGCATGGAGCTGGGTTTCATCGCCAATGTGGATGGCGCGACTTTTACCGACGTTACGGCGCATCTGGACCCTGCCGAAACCTTGTTCATCGTCTCTTCCAAAACCTTCACCACCCTGGAGACCATGACCAACGCCCAACAGGCCCGCCATTGGGTTACCTCGGCCTTGGGCGAGGCGGCCGTGGCCCGGCACTTCGTCGCCGTATCCACCAATGTCGAAGCTGTCGAGGCCTTCGGGATGGATACCGGACACATGTTCGGTTTCTGGGATTGGGTCGGCGGGCGTTATTCCATGGATTCGGCCATCGGCCTGTCCACCATGCTGGGGGTGGGGGTTGAGCATTTCACCGCCATGCTGGCGGGTTTCCATGCCATGGATAACCACTTTCAGACGGCGCCCCTGGAGCAGAACCTGCCGGTGCTCATGGGTTTGCTGGCGCTCTGGTATAACAATTTCTGGGGTGCCCAGACCCTGGCCATATTGCCCTATGCCCATGATCTGGCGCGTTTCCCCGCTTATCTTCAGCAACTGCAGATGGAAAGCAACGGCAAGGGCGTGGATGAGGATGGTCAACCGGTTGCGGTCGATACGGGCGCCATTATCTGGGGTGAGCCCGGCACCGACGGGCAGCATTCCTTCTATCAATTGATTCATCAGGGTACGCGGCTGATTCCCTGTGATTTCATCGGCTTTTGTCAGCCACTCAGTCCGTTGGCCGAACAGCACGAGTTGCTGATGGCTAACCTCATCGCCCAGGCCGAGGCGCTGGCCTTTGGCAAGGCGGCGGAGGAATTGCGTGCCGAAGGGGTGGCCGAGGCGTTGGTGCCATTCCGCGTTTTCCCCGGCAACCGGCCCAGCAGCGTCCTTCTGGGGGATCGTCTCGACCCCCATACTCTGGGGGCGCTCGTCGCACTTTACGAGCACAGCGTCTTTACCCAGGGGGTTATCTGGGGTATCGACTCGTTTGATCAGTGGGGCGTGGAGTTGGGCAAGGCGTTGGCGCAGCGGATCGTGGCGGAACTGCAGAGTACGGCCCGCCATCCCCACGATGCCTCGACTGCCACATTGCTGCAGCGCTATCTGCAGCGCCGGGGTGGCTGATCCCGGCGGGTGTGCCGCTGCTGGAAATTTACGATGCCGACCGGGAACTTTTCCCTGTCAGGGGGTTTCCAACCCAGTATTATCCGCCGGATTGAAGAACCGCCAAAAACAATGAAATCGCCAAACATTCTGGCCCTCGTGGCGCTGCTTGTGTGGGGGGGTGCCAACGCGGCGACCCCGGATTTACCCCCATTGCCAACCCTGCCCCCGCCACCACCCATGCCGGCGCCACAACTGACGGGCATACAGGGCGCGGTCCTCCTGGATGTGAACAGCGGTCAGGTACTGGTGGCGGAGAACGCCGAAAAACCCCTCAACCCTTCCGGGCTGGTCAAGTTGATGACGGCCTACGTCATGTATCAGGCGGAAAAGCAGGGACTGGTGCCGCCGCAGCGGCCGGTTCATGTCTCCAACGAGGCCTGGCATGCGCAGGGTTCGCGCATGTTTATTCAACCCCACCTGCCGGTGACCATGACCCAACTGGAGCATGGCCTGTTGATTGACGGGGGGAATGATGCGGCTGTCGCCATCGCTCAAACGGTGGCCGGCAGCGTCGGTGGTTTCGTCGATCTGATGAATCATGATGCGGCGGCGATGGGGCTGCAACACACCCACTTTACCAACCCCGATGGCTTGCCCCAGCCGGGCCAGACGAGTACAGCGCTGGACATCGCGCGACTCTCGAAACGCTTGATCCAGGCGTATCCGCACGTGTTACAGGTGGCGGGGAAGGTCTCTTACACTTACAACCATATCACCCAGTACAACTACAACCCGCTTGCCGGTCAGGAAAACATCAATGGTCTGGGTGTCGGCCTGGCGGCAAAGAACAGTTGGAATCTGGATGTCAGCGCGACCCGCGGCGGACGCACCCTGGTGGCCGTCGTGCTGGGGGCGCCTTCACGCAGTGCGGCGGGCAGTGATGCGAGCGCGCTGCTGGATTACGGCTGGAACGGCTGGCAGAATCTTCCGTTGTATAAGGCCGGACAGGTGGTCGCGCAAATCCGTCATGTGGACTGGAGTCCGGAAGTGGTGGAGGGGGTGACCACCCGCGCCGTCGTGGTGTCTGAACCCAAACAGCAACAGGGTGTCAGGCTGAACACGCGGTTTATTCCCGCCGCCGGTCTCAAGGCGCCGATTCGCGCCGGTGCACCCATCGGTACCCTGTCTGTCCGTTGGCACGGCCGTATCCTGCAGAGTGTGCCGGTGGTTGCACGGAGCGACGTGCAGCCGGCGGGATGGTTCACCCGCCTGTTACACGAAGGAGAATCCTGGCTGTGATCTCCGTGCTGTCGGGCGTGTCCACACCCCTGGAAATCAAAAGCTGACGGTTCGTCGCGCCGGCATGCACAGGGCGCTGCGCCAGCCATAGGTCGCTGCAGCGATCCGCAAATGCTACAGTTCCGTACGGACGATGTTTGGGCTGAGAAGTGTCCGGCCTCCGAAAGTAAGGGTCTGTCCATGATCAGAATCCCCGATGTGATGAGATGGTCACTGCGACAGCGGTTTTTTCGCTTCGTGGCCAAGGCGCGTGTGGTATTGAATCTGGATGTCTGGTTTCCACAGATTCCGATGGCGCTGGCCGTTGGGCTGTTGGGGGGGCTGGCGATCCTGAATGCATTGCCGCGCCTGACCCGGATCTTTCCGGAGCTTGCAGGCCTTGCCCCCTCCGCCAGCCTGACCCAGGCCCCGCTCTTGTCGGCACTGGGCACGGTACCCGAGGCGATTGTCGGTATCGTCCTGTTGCTGATGGCCATCGGGTTGTTGTTCCGCTCCCGCTTCTCCTGGGCCATTACTCTGATGCTGGCGGCCGCGATGCTGGCCATGTTGCTGCACCACTACGGTTTTGTGTGGAGTGGCGTCGTTGCCTACAATGCGGCGATTCTGATGGCTCTGCTGGTGTTCCGGCGCCATTTTGCGCATACGAGCGTGGCTGCGGGAACCCTGTTTGCGGCGATATCCATTTTGCTGCTGATGAGTTACGCGGTGCTGGGCAGTTACGTGCTGGGCGCGGGCTTTTCGCCGCCCATCATGAATCTGGTGAATGCCCTGTATTTCTCCGTGGTTACCATGTCCACCGTCGGGTATGGAGATATCGTGCCGAAAAGCGAAGACGCCCGGATTTTTGTCATCTCCATCATCATCCTGGGCATCACCGTTTTCGCAACCTCTATTTCCGCGGTTGTGGTACCGCTGGTAAACGGCAGGATGCAGCGTCTGCTCATGGGAGAGAAGCGGCGCAGTCACCGTAGTCACTATCTGATCATCGGGGATAACGCACTGGCCCAGAATACCTACCGCGCGCTGCGCGCCAGGCATTTGTCGGCACTGGTGCTGGTGCCCGTGCACCCGGAGCGACTCTGGATGGCCACGGAAGATCTCATGATCGGTGATGCAACGGACCTGGATGTATTGCGTAGGGCGGGAGCCCAGTATGCCCTGGGAGTGCTCGCATTGCGGGCGAATGACAGTGAAAATGCCTTTATCATTCTCGCGGCGAGAGAGTTGGGTGTTTCCGGGAAAACCGTGGCGGCGGTTCAGAACGCCAAGCATCTGGAACGTCTGCGACAGATCGGGGTCGACCTCATCATCTCTCCGGAAGTGTTGGGCGGGGAACTGCTGGCGCTGGCCCTGAGCGGTGAGAATCTGGCAGGAGATGTCATTATCCATAAATTGTTTACCGCGAAGGCGGAAGGAGCTGAGATTTGAGCGCGTTGATCGCCATAAGCATTGCCATATTTGCCTTGATTGCACTGGGCGTTGCGGCGCTGTTTTTGCACATGGTGGTATGGTTGCTGGCTGCCATACTCGGTCTGTTGATCTATTTTATCCCCAGCATCATCGCCGCCGCACGCCACCACGAGCATTTTCTATGGGTGCTGATATTGAACATCGTACTCGGCTGGTCGGGCATCGCCTGGATTGCTCTGATTGTCTGGGCCATTCTCGGCGAACGGAGGGAACCACCCCTGCGCAGGCTGGGCGCCGACGCCTTTAACCCTCCTGCTCGCTGACCACAAAGGTCCCGAGGCGCAGGCGTCGCAGGCTGGCCGCGTAGTCCTCCGGGGCGGCGGTGGGGGCCATGGGACCGATCTTGATCTTATACAGCCCGCCCGCGGTCGTGGAGGGTACCGGCACCATCTGCGCGGTGCTTATGCCGAAATCCTGCAGTTTGCTGCGCTCACGAACCGCGGTCTGCAGATGCATGGGGCTTGCTGTTTCCAGATAGATTTGCTCAGATCGCGGTGCCTGCCGCCACTGTCCCAAAGTATGGGCGGTGGTCTCCCTATGTGGTGGAAGGTGAGCGGGCGGGACCGTGCGGGCGGCGGCAGGCATGGCGCGAACCGGACCGCTGGCAAACGTATCGTCCACAACCGCCGTCAGCCTGGCATTGGCATGGGCAGTGGAGGGAGCGGTATAGGCGGGTATCGGTATCGCCGCCGGTGCTTGCGGGACCGGTGCGGGTACCGTTCCGGGCACGGTGCGTTGGACCACGGGCAGTACCCTGGGCAACGGTGCGCCAGGTGCCGGACTGCTGGGAATCACCTGAATATGTACCGGTGTCGTGCCTCGGCTGAGCATGCCCAACCGGCTGGCGGCACCATAGGACATATCCATGATACGGCCGCTCACGAAGGGGCCGCGATCATTCACCAGGACGACGATGCTGCGCCCGTTCTTCAGGTTGGTGACGCGCACGCATGAAGGTAGTGGCAATGTCCGGCTCGCGGCAGTCATTTGCCGGGCGTGGAAGGCGGTACCCATGGCGGTCACGTCGCTGGACGACTGCCGGTCGTACCAGGAGGCGATGCCATTTTCAGAGAAATCCGCGTCACCGCGCAGCGGATGGTACCAGCGACCGTTGATTTCGTAAGGCTGGTTGTAGGCGGCATTCAGGTCAGGCGTGGTGGCAAAGCAGTCCTGTCCGGTGGAATATCCCGAGCCCGCCATGGCCGAACCGTAGCTATTGCGCGGCTGGCCCGCAACATGATCAGGCATGCTCGCACAACCCGCTAATGCCGCGGCACCAAGGCCAAAAGCCCCCAGCCTCAAAAGCCGCAGATGAAACCGTACGCGCATGTCTCCCCCTGGTCGGAACCGTTCTGGACGTTTGCCGATGCGCGGTCTCCGTCTGGAAATACCCCTGCATTTTAGGCCATAGTATTTGAAAAGTTCAAGCAAGGCTAGGGGTTGGATGTTTATCCTCAAGCTGTAGGCTAGAAATGCCAGCCAACGAGTCTGTACTGCCGGGACTTCTACCGCTATGGGCCATATCGGTTTTATCGTGGAGATTGCCGGCGCGACTCCGGCACGCCGGAGCGCACCGTCCCTCCAGTCTCCCCTGCATGGGTTGCAGCGGGGTGCCGGAGGGACGGACTACCCTCTCTGGGTTCCGCTTATTGCGGGGAGCAGGTATATCCTGGCGGGCAGGCGGGTGGCTGCTGGTATTGCGGGGCCGTTGGCGTACACACATAGCCGGAGGGGCAAGGTACGTTACCTTGTGGCGCGGCATAATAGCCGGGTTGTGGCGCCGGCTGCTGCTGGCTGTGTGAGAGGCCGTAACCGGCGAGTCCGCCCAGCCCGGCACCGATGGCGGCACCAGCCAGCGGCGAGCCGGTTTGATTCCCGATGACCGCGCCCGCGACGGCGCCGAGCAGGGAACCGCCCGCCGTGTTGGCCGTAGTGCCGTTGGTGGCGTAGGGATTATTCGCGCAGCCCGCAAGCGTCAGGGGCAGTGCAGCAATCATTAACCAGCGTGCAGTGTTCATGGTCATCATCTCCTCATATCGTTTTGAGCCAGTTACGTCTCATTATGAAGCAAAATCCCACAGGTATGCCAGTGTGGTGAATGGGGTACACCCCCACGGCCCAGCCGGTCGCGATGCCTGCTCCGGGGGCGGGGCGCCGTCATGGTGAGTCCCTTCCCGAAGGAATCCCCTGCGCGGTCTTTTGCCGTATAATGGGAAAGCCAGGTTCACCCCGGACCAGCCTCATAATTTCGCTATGGAGAATGCTATGACCTTATCCTTACGCCTTGCAGTAGCTTCTTTGGTGCTGGCTCTTGGGTTGAGTGGCTGCACCGCCAGCTGGGCTCCGCAAGTCAACCCCGTACCGTACTATACTTTTTACCCGGCATCTCTCAGCGTCGTCACGGCAGCGGCGGAGAAGGCACTGCCCCAGGCGGGGATGCGGTTTACCGGATCCAAACAGATCAGTCCCGATACCGTAGAAGTGCATGGCTACGATCCAGAGGGTAATGCCATCCTGATCACCCTGCAAACCAAGGGTGCTGCGGTGACAAAATTCTCGGCACGTATCGGTCTGTATGGGCACCTCCGTGAGGTGGAAGAGATCGAGCACTGGATGGGCCAGTATGTAGGGCAGGCCATTGCGCGGCCCTGAACGGTCAGCGCAACTGCTCCAACCACGGGCGGTAGATGGCCGCAGCGCTGGCCAGCAATGCTTCACATCGGCGCTCCAGATGGTCGTGAATGGTCTGGCGGCTCTGTACGCCCGCACCGGCTTGTTGCAAGTCATCCGCCATGCTTTCGGTCCAGGCTTGCACCGTGGTGGGGGTGACTTCCGGGTGGCCTTGAAGCGCCAGGCAGTGCTTGCCGATGGCAAAGGCCTGCTGGGCGCAGAGGTCGCTGGAAAGCAGGGGCACTGCACCGGATGGCAGGGAAAAGGTTTCGCCGTGCCAGTGAAAGAGCGTAAACGTGTCGGGAAGCTCCGTGAACCAGGTGCTGCCCATTGCTTCGGGGGTCTTGGTGACGGGCCACCAGCCGATCTCCGGGCCATCCGGATTAGGGGTCACCTCGCCGCCCATCGCTTGGGCAATCAGTTGCCCGCCGAGGCAGTGTCCCAGGACGGGGAGTTCTTCGACCACTGCCCGACGAATGATTCGTTGCTCGGTGAGCAGCCACGGGTACCGGTCCGTATCGTGGACGCTCATGGGTCCACCCATGATGATCAAGGCGCCATAGTCGGCCAGGTCATCGGGAGCCGGCACGCCCAGATCGAGGCGGTGTACGTCCGTTTGATGCCCCTCTGCCGCAAGAATATTGTGCAGGCTTCCCAGCCCTTCTTCCGGATGATGCTGTAAAACAAGAATCTTGGTCATGATGCAGGCCCTTCAGTGATGCCGGTATGCCATGATGACATACAACACGGCGGTTGCCCGCCGTGTTGTATGACCGTAGGGGTGTTGGGTGGTTGCGTTCAGTCACCAGTCACCGGCCGGCGTTCGCCGTCACCGAAGAAGGCGTAGGCTTCCTCGCCATGCACCGCATCGTCGCCGATCAGCAGTTCTTCTTCCGACATGCGCAGAGGCACGACCAGGCTGATGAGCTTGAGCAGAATGTACGTCACTACGATGTTCAGCACGATGATGAATGCCGCACCGACGAGTTGTAGCCAGACCTGATGCCAGTTGCCCTCGATGGCGCCGCCCGGAGTGCTCAGGCTGAAGGCTGCACAACCCGCCTTGGTTGCCAGTAAACCGGTCATCACACCACCGAGGAGACCCGCCACGGCATGGGTATGGAAGACCCCCAGGGTATCATCCACCTTGCGGAACAGTGCGGTTTTGCCAAGCAGGTTCATGCTGAGCCAGGGGATGACGCCGGAGCTGATGCCGATGGCAATCGCACCCCAGCCATCGACCACGCCCGCCGCCGGGGTGATAGCCACCAGCCCGGTGATCATGCCCTGCACGGCACCAATGACAGATGGCTTCTTGAAGTAGAAGATGTCCATGATGGTCCAGACAATGACACTGACCGCCGTGGCGATATTGGTGTTCAGTACCGCCGCACCCGCATCGCGGCTGGCGGCGTAGGGATCACCACCGTTGAAACCGTTCCAGCCGAGCCAGAGGATACCGGCACCGACCAACATCAGCAGTACGTTGTTGGGCTGGAAGTTTTCGCGGTCACGCGCGAGGCGTGGTCCAATCACCGCGGCCGCCACAAAGCCCGCGACACCTGCGGAGAGATGAATGACATAACCACCGGAGTAATCAATGACGCCGAGGCTGGAGAGGAAACCGCCACCCCACAAACTGAAGGCACCAACGGTATAGGAGAAGGTGAGCCATAAGGGAACGAAAATCATCCATGCCCTGAAGCTCATCCGTCCCAATACGGCGCCGGCCATAATCACCAGAGTAATGGCGGCAAAGACAAACTGGAAATATACCATGGTGGACATGGGAAAGGCGGCGCTGGTGTTGGAGGCCGGAATCAGGGCCTGTTTGAGCTCATCCTGCATACTGATGATGGGATGCGGCGTACCGACGAAAGGGAACCATTGATTGCCGAAGCCCATGTTATAAGCCCAGAGGACCCATGCGATCAGTACTGCGGCAAAGGCGTAAAAGGCCATAAAAGCGGAGTTGACGGCCCACTTCTTCTTGACGATGCCCGCGTACAGGACGACGAGCCCGGGAACACTCTGCAAGCCAACGACAGTCGCTGCGGTAAGCTGCCACGCATTGTCGCCGGTATTAAGCCAAGCTACTGACATGAAGAAATTCCTCCCTATAAGGATTCGGAGCGGTTGTAAAACGGTTATAGGTGATTACAGTGCATCATTACCGGATTCTCCGGTGCGAATACGGATGGTCTCCAGCACTTCGGAGACGAAGATTTTACCGTCACCAATCTTGCCGGTGCGGGCACCTTTTTCGATGGCTTCAACGGCCTGGTCGACGGCGTCATCGCTGATTACCGCCTCGATTTTGACCTTGGGGAGAAAATCCACCACGTATTCCGCGCCGCGGTAGAGTTCGGTATGACCTTTCTGGCGACCGAAGCCTTTGACTTCGGTGACCGTGAGGCCCTGGATCCCGACTGCCGACAATGCCTCACGGACATCATCGAGCTTGAAGGGCTTAACTATGGCAGTAATCAATTTCATGACGACACCTCTTGCGCAGGGTTGGAACATCGCGGGGGCAACGACCCCGGGGGTTAGAACATGAAGCCGGTTTCGACCATGCCCCGGAGTTGGTTCTGGGCGAGGCTGTTGCTACCCGAGAAACCAGTGCCGCTCTGCATGGACGCGGTAACATAAGAAAGCTCAGCCCGAGCGAAAAAGCCGCCGTCCTGGTAAGTCGGTGTCACGGTCAGCGACCAGGCATGGGAACCGGGGCCGAAGCCGGTGAGGTTGGCGGCGCCATCGTTGGGGTTGCCGGAGTTGCTGATGTATTCCACCCGCCCGGCGATGGATATTTTGTCCGTCAGGCTGTAATCGGCAAGAATGGCGGCCCCGAGGGTGCTGGTCTTTCTGGTGCCGGCACCCAGCGCCTGAATGGCGCTGGCCGGTACGCTGGTATACTGCACGTAGGGCGTAACGACGAGGTTTGCGCCCGTGTAGGTGTAACCCACGTCGAAGATGCTTTCGTTATTCTGCAGCGGTGTAGTGGCGATGGAGGAGTAGGCATAATCGGTCTGTCCCAGATTCCCGCCACCTTGGAAGAACACGCTGTTCTGTTTGTTGATCGCCCAGGTCAACATGCCGGTCATCCAGTTGAAGCGATTCGAGTAGAAGCCGTCATTCCAGGATACCGAGGCGGTGACCGGCCCCATGGTGTAATTGGCCTGGATGCCCTTGTTGACGGCATTCTCCTGGCCCCAGAGCAGGCCGCGCTCAATGTTCCAGTTCTGGTAGCTGAAGGTGTATTCCGCGCCGATCAGGGTCGGGAGTTTGCCGATCTGGACATTGAAGTTATCGGTGGGGGCAATTTCGAGATAACCGACGGGCAGGGCACCGAAGGTGTTCTGGGTGAAGGTGCCGGTGGAGACAAAATTGGACCCGAGGCTCATGACGTTATAGGCCCCTGCCTGCAGATAGAACTGCACCAGACCGGAGTTCTTCTGGATGATCACCTGACCGTTGCTGATGTCGGCGGACGCAGATTTGTTGCCGGGATTGCCTGATCCTGCGAACTTGTTGTCCTGCCAGACGGCGTAGCCGCTGGCCACGCCCTGCACGTTCAGCGTGCCCAAAGGGCCGGCCTGGAAGGTCAGGGGGCTGGGCAATGCCAGAGGTGATGCATGACCAGTCCCGATCGCCAGCGGCGATAGGGCGAGTACAGTCAGCGGAATGATTTTATGACCATAACTCCTTTTGGAACTCTTCATGTTTGCTGCTCCCATTTGTGTGAAATTACAGGGAGCTTCTAGCAAACTTGGTGCCAACTTATAACAGGCTATAACTTAACGTTTTTTGGAAAATGGCATGGAAGTGACCGCATTTGGTGCACCAGTTCAATGCGCCACGCACTATTATGGTGCAACCTTTGGGGTTGTCGGAGTCGGATCTTCAGGGTGCGCCGGATTCGCTCAGGGAAAGCTCTTCCATGTCCAGATGAACATCATACCCCCAGAGGGTGTGAATCAAATGGAGGGTCTTTTGGGCTTCATCCTGATCGAGGGGCTGAGAATCCATCTGCCGTAGACGCAGATGACGGTCCCCCCAGCGATCCACGGACACGATCTGAATGTCCGGCGGGCGGGCGCTTTCCGCGATTTGTCGGGCAAAAGCCTGGCGCAGATACTGGTAGCCCGAGTCATCATGGATGGCGCTGACCCGGTATGTCGTAGCGTCTGGGTCGTTGCTCAGGGCAAAGAGGTGCAGGTTGCGCATGACCTTGGGCGAGAGGTATTGCAGGACGAAGCTTTCGTCACGGAATTCGCGCATGGCGAAGTGAATCTGCTTGCGCCAGTCGGGGTCTCCGGCAAAGGAAAACCAGCGGCGGTCTTCGTCCGTGGGCGCGAGACAAATCCGCTTGATGTCCTGGAACACGGCAAAACCCAGGGCATAGGGGTTGATTCCGCTGTAGCGCGGATCATCGAAGTCCGGCTGGAAGGTGACGGCGGTGTGGCTGGCGTAAAACTCCAGCAGGGTGCCGTCGGTAATCAGCCCCCGGGCATGCAGGCTGTGCAGGATATGGTAATGCACGAAGCACGCGAAGCCCTCGTTCATGATCTTGGTCTGTCCCTGGGGATAGAGATACTGGGCGATCTTGCGCACGATACGCAGTATTTCCCGCTTCCAGCCCTCCAGGTGTGGGGCGTTTTTTTCGATGAAATAGAGCAGGTTTTCCTGGGGGGCTGGCGGGAATACGTTGGAATCAACGGGCTGGCTGGTGTCATGCGGAGGCAGGGTGCGCCATATTTCCAAGAGCTGCTGCTGCAGGTAGCGTTCACGTTCTTCGCGGCGTTGCTCTTCCTCGCGGGCCGAGAGCTGGCGCGGGCGGCGGGCGCGATCCACGCCATTGCGGCTGATGGCATGGGCTGCATCCAATATGTCGGTTACCGCCTCGATCCCATAGCGTTCCTCGCAGCGGGCGATGTAGCGCTGGGCGAACGCCAGATAATCCAGAATGCCCTCCGCATCCGTCCATTGCCGGAAAAAGACGTTGTTCTTGAAAAAGGCGTTATGCCCATAAGCCGCATGGGCGATCACCAGAGTCTGCATGGTCATGGTGTTTTCTTCCATGAGGTAGCTGATGCAGGGATTGCTGTTGATCACCAGTTCATACGCCAGACCCATTTCGCCGCGACGGTACTGCCCGGACTCGATGGCACGTTGCTTGCCGAAAGACCAGTGGGCGTAATAAACCGGAAGCCCGATGGAGGCATAGGCATCGAGCATCTGCTCGGCGCTGATGATCTCCAACTGGTTGGGATAGGTGTCGAGCTGAAGTTCATCTGCGGCGATGGCCGCAATTTCTTCGGTGACCGCATCGATCCGCGCGAAGGTCCAGTCGTTGTCGGTAAAGAGGAACCTAGACATGGCTTGGCGTCTCCTCAGTGGCAAAGAGTGTCCGGAACATCGGGTAGATATCCTCGCGCTCGCTGGCGCGGGCGGTGACCAGCTCCGGGAAGTCCTGGGCAATGGCATCGTAGAGTCGCAGAAGATCACTCTCGCTGTCCCGGTTGACCTCCAGATAGAAGAGGTTGCGCAGGCGCGGCAGCAGGTTCAGAAGGTGCTCTTCCACCACGGCGTTGTCGGCAAAATAATTGTCACCGTCGGACACCTGTGCCAGGTAGACATTCCATCGATCCGGGGGGAAGCGTTGTCGCATGATTTCTTCACTCAGGATGATGGCCGGAGAGACCAGCGTCCCACCTCCCTCGCGGGCGCCGAAAAAGGCCTGTTCGCTGCACTCCGAGGCGGTGCTGTGGTGCTTGATGAACACCATCTGCACGGCCTGATAGTGCCGGTGCAGGAACAGATACAGCAGCAGAAAGAAGCGCTTGGCCAGGTCCTTTTCCTTTTCACCCATACTGCCCGAAACGTCCATGACGCAGAACATCACCGCGTTGGTAATGGGGTGGGGTTGCTGGTCGATATGGGCGAAGCGCAGGTCGGCCTCGTCGATGAATGGAATCGCTTTGATTTTGCGCTCCAACGCGTCGATCTGATGATTCAGTTCACTGAGACGCTCCTGCTCTACGGAGACATCCTGCTTCTGTGCCAGACGGCCTTGAATCTCCTCCTGCAGGACGTTGCGAGCATCCAGCAGATCCTGCAATTCCCGGCGTTTTCCGGCACGCAAGGCCAGCCGGCGGGCACGGGCGGCACGCATGGTGCGGCCGACGTGCATGCGGGAGGGGCTGCCGTCCTTGATGAAACCCGCCCGCCGCCATTGATCGGCCTGGATATCCCCCTGCGCCATTTTACGCAGATTGGGTAACGCCAGTCCGTCGAAGAGCAGGTCCAGAAACTCGTCGGCGGAGAGGACGATGGCGACTTCGTCTTCTCCCAGACCGTCCGGAGCCCCCGCCCGACCCTTGCCGGAACCGCCTCCCTCGGGCTTGTTGATTTCGTCGCCACGCTGATATTCCTTGTTACCGGGTAGCACCCGCTCCCAGGAGGTATCGCTGAGGTCGCGGCGAAAGCTGGGTTCATGGAGATCGCGGGTGGGGATGGAAACGGGTTGGTCGGTATTGGCCAGATCCTCAATGGAGCCGGAGCGGGCCATTTTTTCGACGGCGACCTTGAGTCGGGCGCGGACACGTCTTTGCAGGCGGTCCTGATTGGCCGTGGATCGGGTTCCGGAACTGCGCCGGTCGATGATCATGCTCATGGCAGACTCCCTGGTGGCGACGCCTCACCCTCATTATGACCTAAAATGGGGCGAATGGTTACGGTGGACCTCCCCCATGGATGGTCCACCGGGAACGCGGTTTATTCGTAGACCTGCTCACCGTGCTGGGTGATGTCCAGCCCCTCCCGTTCCTGCTCACCTATGACGCGCAGGCCCAGGGTCCAGTCGATGACCTTGAGGATGATGAAGCTGACGACGGCATCATAGACAATCGTGACACCAACACCCGTCGCCTGAATGAGCAGTTGTCCGGTATTCCCTTCCAGCATGCCCGCTGTACCACCGATGGCTTTCACCGCGAAAACGCCGGTTAGCAACGCGCCGATGATGCCGCCGATGGCATGGACGCCGAAGGCATCCAGAGAATCGTCGTAACCCAACCGGTTCTTCAGGTAGACCGCAGCCCAGAAACAGATGACGCCCGCCGCAAGGCCGATCCACAATGCACCCATGGGGCCGACAAAACCCGAGGCGGGGGTAATGGCGACCAGACCGGCTACGGCGCCAGAAGTCATGCCCAGCACCGTCGGCTTGCCGCGCGCCAGCCATTCCGCAAACATCCAGGAGAGGGTCGCCACGGCGGTCGCAATCTGGGTAGTGGACATGGCCATCCCCGCCCGGTCGCTGGCTGCCACTGCCGAACCGGCGTTGAAGCCGAACCAGCCCACCCAGAGCAGAGATGCGCCGATCAGGGTATACATCAGATTATTGGGGTGCATGGCGTCATGCCGGTAACCGATCCTCTTGCCCATGACGAGCGCCGCGACCAGCCCGGCGATACCGGCGTTGATATGCACCACTGTGCCGCCCGCGTAATCGAGGACGCCATCCGCCGCCAGCCAGCCGCCTGGACCCCAGACCATGTGCGCGATGGGCGCATAGACCAGCAACGACCAGAGCCCGGTGAACCAGAGCAGGGCGGAGAACTTCATCCGTTCGGCAAAGGCGCCGACGATCAGGGCCGGCGTGATGATGGCGAAGGTCATCTGAAAGGTCATGTAAACCGATTCCGGAATGGTGGGGGCCAGACCATTGGCGGAATCCAGGCCCATGCCGTTGAGGAAAAGTCGACTCAGCCCGCCCATGAACGCATTGCCTGAGGTAAAGGTCAGTGAGTAGCCTATGAACATCCACAGTACGGAAACCAGGGCCGTGATGGCGAAACTCTGCGCCGCCGTGGCCAGGACATTTTTCTTGCGCACCATGCCCGCATAAAAGAGGGCCAGGCCGGGGACGGTCATGAGCAGCACCAGAGCCGTGGAGCTCAGCATCCATGCCGTATCGCCGCTGTTAAAGGGTGTGGTGGTATCGGCCTGGGCCAGCGGGCTGGCCAACCATATCCATGCGCCGATTCCCGACGCCACCGGTAAAAATTGGTGTTTCGCTCCCTTCTGCATCTTGTCGCTCCTTTTTTGACCGTTATGGGGCCGTTCGCCCCGTGGTTGCTCAGATAGCGTCAAGCAATAAGTGTGCAAGCCAGGCAGGCTAAAGGAAAATAAGGGCTTATGGATCGTGACAGGAGACCGGGAATGCCGAACGCACCAAAATGGTGCGCTCTATCCACCGCGCGACGGTGGAGCCGGTCCTCCCGGTCAAAAAAAGCCCGCGGGTGCGGGCAGGATATCGGGAGAGGTCGAAGCGCGGGCCGTTGGCCCTCTTTGCGATGGCACGGGGCCTCTAATGATGCTTGCGATAACGCATATACCAGTCCACCAGCAGGCGTACCTGCTTTTCGGTGTAGCCCTTGGAAGTCATGCGTGCGACAAAGTCCTGATGTTTGCGTTCGTCATCCGAGGAGCTCTTCTTGCCGAAGGAAATCACCGGTAGCAGATCCTCGGTATTGGCAAACATCTTCTTCTCGATGACCGCGCGCAGCTTCTCATAACTGGTCCAGGCCGGGCTGACGCCGTCGTTGGATGCCTTGACCCGCAGCACGAAGTTCACTACTTCGTTGCGGAAATCCTTGGGGTTGGCGATGCCCGCCGGTTTCTCGATTTTTTCCAGTTCTTCGTTGAGCAGGCTGCGGTCCATGAGCTGCCCGGTATCGGGGTCACGGAATTCCGTGTCCTGCAGCCAGAAATCGGCGTACTGGATGTAGCGGTCAAAGAGATTCTGGCCGTAATCGCCATAGCTCTCCAGATAGGCCTTCTGAATTTCCAGGCCGAGGAACTCGGCATAACGGGGAGCCAATTCGGTCTTGAGGAAGGCGAGATAGCGGGACTCCAGTTCTGCCGGAAACTGTTCGGCACGGACCTGTGTTTCCAGCACATGCAGGAGGTGTACCGGGTTGGCCGCTATCTCGTCGCTGTCAAAGTTGAAGGTGCGTGACAGGATTTTGTAAGCGAAGCGCGTGGAAATGCCGTCCATGCCCTCGTCCACGCCCGACGCATCACGATATTCCTGCAGGCTTTTGGCCTTGGGGTCCTTATCTTTGAGGGACTTGCCATCGTAGACCTCCATCTTGGACCACAGACTGCTGTTGCCGGGCTCCTTGAGACGACTGAGGACGGAGAAACGGGCCAGCATGTCCATGGTATCGGGAGCGCAGGGGGCGGTGTTGAGGGCGCTGCTTTCGAGGAGCTTGTGGTAGATCTGCGTCTCCTCGGTGACGCGCAGGCAATAGGGCACCTTGACGATATAGACGCGGTCGAGGAAAGCCTCGTTGCGCTTGTTATTGCGGAAGGCGGACCATTCCGATTCATTGCTGTGGGCCAGGATGATGCCCTGGAAGGGCATGGCGCCGAAACCTTCGGTACCGTTATAGGTGCCCTCCTGGGTGGCCGTCAGCAGGGGATGGAGCATCTTGATGGGCGCCTTGAACATCTCGACGAACTCCAGCACGCCCTGGGTGGCGACGTTGAGGCCGCCCGCATAGGAATAGGCATCGGGATCGTCCTGGGAGAAATCTTCCAGCTTGCGGATATCCACTTTGCCGACGAGGCTGGAGATATCCTGATTGTTCTCGTCGCCCGGTTCCACCTTGGTGATGCCGATCTGGTGCAACTGGGACGGCATCAGGCGGTGCACGGTGAATTTACGGATGTCACCGCCGAACTCGCGCAGCCGCTTGGCCGCCCAGGGCGACATTACGCCATTGAGGGCGCGGGAGGGAATGCCGAAGCGATCCTCCAGTACCGGACCATCTTCATCTCGATCGAAGAGCCCCAGCGGCGACTCGAAGAGCGGCGATACTTTGCCATGGGCGGCGAGGCAGTAGATGGGATAGTGCTCCATCAGGTTTTTCAGGCGTTCCGCCAGGGACGATTTGGCGGCGCCCACCGGACCGAGCAGATAGAGAATCTGTTTGCGCTCTTCCAGTCCCTGCGCTGCGTGACGAAAATACGCGACGAGGTTTTCCACCACGTCTTCAATGCCATAGAAGTCCTTGAAGGCGGGATAGGTGAGCAGTTTACGGTTCATGAAAATGCGCGACAGCCGGGGATCAGCCTGGGTGTCCACCACCTGTGGCTCGCCGATGGCCGCCAGCATCCGCTCCGCGGCGGTGGCGTAAGCCATGGGCTCCCGGGCACAAAGGTCGAGATAGGCATCGATGGAAAGGGTGACTTCCTGCTGCTGCAGGAAACGCTCCTGGTAACGGTCGAATAACGCCATTTGCCACTCCTTGCGGCATTGCCGCGTCTGCGATTGGTTAGACCTGCATCGGTCATCGCGGTTCGCTCATGGGGAAGACCCCGTGTACACCATGAAACTAGCATTTCCCGTGCCAGTCTGAAATTTGCTGCTCCAGTTGCCTGCCGTTCCACCATGGAGATGATCGTGTGCAATCACCCCGAACAGGGTGCGCTGGAGTGGTGCGCCATTGCACAAGTATGGTGCAGATCCTGGGGGTGCGCCAGTGCAGCACGGGTGCTTTCTCCCTGGTAGATGCTTGGTTCGGGAATGGCGAGTGTTTTTAACATATTGTTATGCATGTCCTTTTCAAGAACGTTGCCTTGAGGACGAAAAAAAGGGCGGAATAACCGCCCTGGAAGCCACTTGAGGAGGAGTGATCACATGACCATGATCGGTATTTATGTAGCAGGAAGCGTGCCATGTTCGACGCGGTCTTTCAGCCTGAGGCCATGGGCCGCGCCATGCGTAGGTCCAGGGTATGGGGATAGTCAGGTTGATCTTCCGCATGGGGGGGCAGCCAGGCGTGCTCACCGCTGCCGGTTGGCACGAAAAGGCTCGCGCCCGGACCCTGCAGGATTGGCTCCGGATGCGGGCCCTGACTGTGGCCGGTCGTGGTGAAGCGGCTCTGGCGCCGCGCCTCTGCTTCCCAGGCATTGACCGGGAAGGCTTCGGGATTGCGCCCGCCGGGATGCATGACGTGGTAGCTGCAACCGCCCACGCTACGCCCGTTCCAGGTGTCGATCAGGTCAAAAGTCAGCGGCGTATGCACCGGAATGGTGGGGTGCAGCGCGGATGGCGGTTGCCAGGCGCGGTAACGTACCCCGGCTACCTGCGCATCGTGCGCACGAGTGGCCTGCAGTGGCACCCGTCGTCCGTTGCAGGCGAGTACATGGCGTCCCGGAGTCATGCCCGTTACCCGCACCTGCAGCCGTTCGACCGATGAGTCCACATAGCGCGCCGTGCCGCTATCCGTCATCTCTTCGCCGAGAACGTGCCAGGGTTCGATGGCGGCGCGCAGTTCAATGTCGATCTCGCCGATCCGGATGTGACCGTATCGTGGAAAGCGAAACTCGGAGAAGGGCGCCAGCCAGTCGAGATGGAAGGGAATATCGTGTTCCTGCAGGTCCGCGCAAATCTCGCGCAGGTCTTCCCAGATATAATGGGGTAACATGAAGCGATCGTGGAGGGCGGTGCCCCAGCGCACCAGTTCATGACGATAGGGGGTTTCCCAGAAACGCAGCAAGAGGCTGCGCACCAGCAGTTGCTGCGCGAGGCTCATGCGTGCGTGGGGCGGCATCTCGAAGGCTCGCAGTTCCACCAGCCCCTGCCTGCCGGCGGCCCCGACCGGCGAATAGAGCTTGTCGATGCAGATTTCGGCGCGGTGGGTGTTGCCGGTGATGTCCACCAGCAGATTGCGGAAGAGACGGTCCACCAGCCATGGCTGCGGCACGATGCCGGGCGGCACCTGAGCAAAAGCGATCTCCAGCTCGTAAAGGGCCTCATGGCGCGCCTCATCCACCCGCGGCGACTGACTGGTGGGGCCGATAAACATGCCGCTGAAAAAATAGGACAGGGCCGGGTGATGCTGCCAGTAGGTGACGAGGCTCTGCAGCAGATCGGGGCGGCGCAAAAAGGGACTGTCGCCGGGGGTGGCGCCGCCGAGTGTCAGGTGATTGCCGCCGCCGGTGCCGGTATGGCGCCCATCCAGCATGAATTTTTCGGCGGTCAGTCGGCAGGCGTGGGCGTCGTCATAGAGGGCCGTGGTCTTTTTCACCATCTCCTGCCAGTGCGTGGAAGGATGGATATTGACCTCGATGACCCCAGGGTCGGGGGTGACGAGCAGCTTCTCCACCCGTGGATCGCTGGGCGGCGCATAACCCTCGATGACCACCGGCATATTGAGTTCGGTGGCGCTATGTTCGACCGCGCCGAGCAGGTACAGATAGTGTTCCATCACCTGCAAGGGCGGAAAGAAGCAGTACAGGCAACCCTTGCGGATTTCCAGGGTGACTGCGGTATGGGGGATCTCCTCCCAGAGTCGCCGGTCCGTCTTGGACGATGGCTGCGCTTCAGGGACGTGGCTGTTGCGCGCGGTGATCTCGCCGTGGATATCCGGCAATGGTGGCATGGGCGCGAAGGGGTCAGTCTCCGGCTGCCACTTTTTGTGGGCTTCGACCACCCAGGGCAGGCTGTCAAGGGGCAGACGCATGCCCAGCGGGGAGTCGCCAGGCAGCAGAACCAGCCGCCCGCTCCGGAAACTCCACGGCGCCGAGTACCAGCGCTGCTGTTTCCATTCCCAGGCGAGGGGCAGTACCCAGCCCACCGGCTGATCGAGTCCCGCCTGCAATTTGCCGATCAGCGCCTGGCGTTCCAGCGGGTCGTCGAGGCGATGGGTGCTGAGATCGATATTAACCGGGGTGCGGCCTTCCTGATGCAGGATATGCCAGGCGTCCTCGTAAGCGGGCAGCAGGCGGTTGCTGTCGAGCTGCAGATGGCGGGTCAGGGTACAGGCGAAACTGTGGATGTCATCGGCCTGCCAGCCGTAGTCGTGCAGCGGCTCGGCGAGCAGCCGGGGCTCGCGCCACAGGGGGATACCATCCTTGCGCCAGTACAGACCAAGCGCCCAACGCGGCAGCGGTTCGCCGGGATACCATTTGCCTTCGCCCGTGTGCAGCAATGCACCGGGCGCGAAGCGCTGGCCGAGGCGACGCACCAGCGTTTCGGCGCGTTCCCGCTTATGCATGCCGAGGGCGTCCTGATTCCATTCGGCGGCATCCACTCCTTCAGCGGCGACGAAGGTTGGTTCGCCGCCCATGGTGAGGCGCATGTCGGCGGCCTGTAAACGCTTATCCAGCGCATCGCCCAGGCCCATGATCTGTTCCCATTGCCCGTCGGTGTACGGCTTGGTGACGCGGGGCGTTTCCAGCAGGCGGGTCACGGTGTTGGTGAAGTGAAACCCGGCCTCGCAGGCACCGGTGGCGCCGGTAATGGGGGCCGCGCTTTTATAATGCGGGGTACAGGCCAGCGGGATGTGGCCCTCCCCGGCAAACAGTCCGGAGGTCGGGTCGAGACCGATCCAGCCGGCGCCGGGGACATAAACTTCTGCCCAGGCATGGAGATCAGTGAAATCGCTGGCGGGGCCTGCGGGTCCGTCCAGGGGCGCCTGATCGGCCACCAGTTGCACCAGATAGCCGGACACGAAGCGAGCCGCGAGCCCCATGTGGCGGAGTACCTGCACCATCAGCCAGGCGCTGTCGCGGCAGGAGCCACTGGCCTTTTTCAGGGTCTCCTCCGGTGTCTGCACCCCGGCCTCCATTCGCAGGGTATAGCCGATCTGTCCCTGGAGGCGTTGATTGATGGCCACGAGAAAATCCACGGTACGCTGGCGCTGGCGGTGGATATCGAGCAGAAAACGCCGTAGCAACGGGCCGGCCTCTTCCTGTTCCAGGTAGGGTGCGAGTTCCTTGCGGAGGATGGGATCATAGGGGAAAGGCCAGTGTTCGGCCTCGGGCTCTATAAAGAAATCAAAAGGGTCGATCACGGTCAAATCGGCGATGACCTCTACCTCCACCTTCAGCGAGCGCGCGCGCTCGGGAAAGACCAGGCGCGCCTGGTAGTTGCCGAATGGGTCCTGTTGCCAGTTGAGAAAATGCCTGGCCGGTTCGACATGGAGCGAGTAGGCCAGGATCGGGGTGCGACAATGGGGCGCAGGGCGCAGGCGCAGCACATGGGGGTGGATATCCACCAGCCGGTCAAAGTCATACACGGTCTGGTGTCGCAGTACGACATGGATGCCCATGATGATTTCCTCCGAAGTGGGTGGGTGCCGCGTCTGCGGTCAGGCCTGCGCGGCATTCAGGAGCAGCCCGCTCGGCACTCCGTCGAAACCGGTATCATCCCGGGCAAAATAGGTGCCATGAATCGTGCGGTGCACCATGGCGAGATCTTTTTGTGCCTGATCCAGATATTCGTGGAGCAGGTCCGGGCGCAAATTCGCCAGTTTCAGGGCATCCAGGCGCCGCCGCGCGCGGCGCACGGCCTCGGCGGGGATGCCTGCATTGGGCAGATAGGCGAGCGCCACCTCCATCTCCCCCAGGCAGTACTTCATGCTGCGCGGAAACTTGTTATCCTTGAGCAGATAGTCTACCACCTGATTGCTGCGCACCTGTACCGAGACATGACGGCGGTACATCTCAAAGGCGCTGAGCGCACGCAACACGCCCAGCCAGAGGCTGCTGGTGGTCGTTTTCTGTAGCCCCTGGTCCTGGGGCAGGATCACGGCGCTGGTCACGTCGACGATGCGGGTGGTCATGTCGGCGCGTTCCATGTTGCGGCCCAGCTTGATGAACTGGTACACGTTGTCCTGGCTCATGCTGCTGATGAGCAGCCCCACCAGGGCGTGGCGTCGGGAAATGACCTCGTTGAGAAAGGCATAACGTGCATGACGGCTGTCTGAACTGGTGCCGGCATGTTCGCGGACGAAGAGGAAGAGGGTGTTCAGGCGCTCCCAGAACTCCGCGGGAAGCAGGTCGCGGAAGGTGCGGCAATTCTCCCGGGCCTGATGGATGGCGGCCATCACCGAGTTGGGGTTGCGCTCGTCGGCAATGAGAAACCGCATGATGCGGCCTTCCTCCGGCGTGCCGTAGTGCTCCATGTAGAGTTTGGCGTCGCCCGTCACCTGCAAGAGAATGTCCCAGCCGAACTCGGCGCCCTGGGGCAGGTCGAGCAGCAGCAGTGTGGTGGCGTTGATCAGTCTGGCCATGTCTTCGGTCCGCTCCAGATAGCGGGCCATCCAGTACAGGTTTTCAGCTACGCGCGAAAGCATGGGGCCTCCTCATCGACAATCCAGGTGTCTTTGCTGCCGCCGCCCTGGGAGCTGTTCACCACCAGCGACCCCGGTTGCATGGCCACCCGGGTCAGGCCACCGGTGGTCACATACAGCTTGTCCGCCTGCAGGATAAAGGGACGCAGGTCGAGATGGCGGGCTTCCAGATGGTCTTCCACCAGGGTTGGCGCGGTGGAAAGATTCAAGGTGGGCTGGGCGATATAATTACGCGGGTTGGCGGCGATCAGTTCCGCGAAGCGCCCACGCTCTTCGGATGTGGCGCGCGGTCCGATGAGCATGCCGTAACCGCCTGACTCGTTGGCCGGCTTGACCACCAGTTCGTGCAGGTGACTCAGTACATAATCGCGGTCTGCCTCGCGCATGCACAAGTAGGTCGGCACGTTGGGCAGGATGGGTTCGGCGCCCAGATAGTAGCGGATGATGTCGGGCACGAAGGCGTATACCACCTTGTCATCGGCGACGCCGGCACCGGGTGCGTTGGCAATGGCGACCGTGCCGCGTCGCCAGGCGCGCAGCAATCCGGGAATACCCAGAGCGGAATCGGTGAAGAAGACCTCGGGGTCCATATATTCGTCGTCGATGCGGCGGTAGATCACATCCACCCGCTGTGGGCCGGAGATGGTCCGGAGATAGACGATATCGTCCCTGCTGACGAAGAAATCCGCGCCCTCCGCCAGATAAGCCCCCATTTGCTGCGCCAGATAACTGTGCTCGAAGTAGGCCGAGTTGTAGATGCCCGGGGTAAGCACGGCGACCACGGGCCGCTCACCCTCGCGTGGCGACAGTGCGGCCAGGGTGTCGTAGAGCCGGTTGGGGTAGTCGTCCACGGGCAGGATAGTCGAGGACTTGAATAGTTCAGGAAAGAGCCGCTTCATGATCTGTCGATTTTCCAGCATGTAGGAGACGCCGGAGGGAACCCGCAGGTTGTCCTCCAGAACATAGACCGTGCCGTCCGCATCGCGGACCAGATCGCTCCCACAGATGTGTGCCCAGACTCCGAAAGGTGGATGCACGCCGCGGCAGGCCTCCCGGAAATTGCGGGAACTGGCCAGGACCTCGGCCGGGAAAACACCGTCCACAACGATACGCTGTGCGTTATAGATGTCGTCGATAAAGAGGTTGAGGGCTTGTAAACGCTGCTTGAGCCCTTCTTCGATGCGCATCCACTCTCGCCGGGAGAGGATGCGGGGAATGATATCAAAGGGCCAGGCGCGGTCGATGTCGCCCGCCTCGCTGTACACCGTGAAGGTGATGCCCATGGCGAGGATGGCGGCATCTGCGGCCTGTCGGCGGGCACGCAGTTCACTGCTGTCCAGGGTGCTGAGGTAGTCAAACAGGGGGGCTGCGGGCAGACGTGGTACCGCACCTTCGCCTACCAGCTCATCGTAACCCTTCTGCTGTTGATAATGCTTGCTCAGCCAATCCATAAACCGGTTCTCCTCTTCGCGTGATGCACGCTCACGCTTTTGAATAAGGCGGTGAGACGACGTCCTCGTTCCGATGCCGGATCGGGCTGTGCTGTGGTCGCTGGAGTGATATCAGCAAAGATTATGCCAGATGCCGGCTGGGCGATCGCCTCCTTCTCCGGTCACCAGTCATCGCATTTCCTGCAGTTCGTGGTCCCTGGATGTCGATTGCACCTGAATGGCCGGATTTCCGGCGGGGCCGCGTCGCAGTAAAGAAGAGATATGCACCAATACGGTGCGCTTGGCTCAGCCGTAGTGCAGGGTTGATTTCGTCCGTCAACGGCCGCCGTTTTCTGTCTCTTCCGTGAGATTCGTGGCCGCACTTTCCCAGGCAAAGCGCGGCAGGTCATCCAACGCCCGTAGCAACCCCTGGCTCCAGCGTTCACCGATGCTGCGGTAAAAAGGATCTTCTTCGGAAAAGGCCAGGTAGCGCCCTACCTGCAGGCTGTTGGCGCGGTAAATGAGCAGTTCCACCGGAGGACCTACGGTGACATTGCTGCGCATGGTGGAATTCATGGAGACCAGCGCACAGCGTGCCGCAGCCTCCAGCGAGAGGTCGGGCCTGACTACGCGGTCCAGGATCGGTTTGCCGTACTTGATTTCGCCGATTTGCAGAAAGGGATGGTCCGACGATTCATGGATATAGTTGCCTTGTGGATAGATCATATAGGTGGCTGGCATCTCTGCCCCGATCTGCCCACCGAGTATGAAGGTCGCCTCGAAATTGGTGTTGGCGGTATCGCGGTTGGCTTGGTTGCGCTGCACCTCGGCATTGATGAGGCCGACATAATCCGCCGCCTCCGCCATGCTGCCCAGATTGAGCAGATGGATTTCGGCGTCCTGGTCGATATCTTGCTGCATCCGCTTGACCACGCCCTGGGTGGTCGCCAGATTGCCCGCTGAAAGCAGGCAGAGAAAACGATCCCCGGGCCAGCAGAAGTGATGCATTTTCGAGTAGATGCTGACATTGTCGGTGCCCGCGTTGGTCCGCGAGTCTGAGCAGAAAACCAGACCCCCGGTGACGTGGGTGGTGAGGCAATAGGTCATGGAGTATTCCTGTGAGCCCGACGACATGGATGGATGATAGTCGCCGAAAATACCGTCCTTGGGAAGCCCGACCAAGAGGTCGGCCGGCAATGGCGCTAGGCGCCTCGTCCATAATGCACTATTATGGTGCATCATATGCGTCTGCAACCGGCTGCCGCACGATAAGGGCATGCCTGGTGTTTGCGTCGGGGATGCGGAAGCATGTCCATGGTATGCCGGGTGCAGGGGGCTGTGTTCCTGACGGTCTGGTGCGCTTTTTGCTTTACTGAGCACGGAGCCTGTTTGGTGAATCATAAGATCGGAGCTTGCATGGCGCGCCGCAAAAACATAACCACCCTGCCCGCGGAGAATATGGTGCTGGACGCCCTGGAATCAGCGGTACTGGTTCTGGGAGCGGATTACCATATCCGATATATGAATCCCGCCGCCGAGAATCTGCTGCGCATCAGCCAGCACCAGGCATTGGGGCAATATTTGCCGGCGCTGTGCAGCGTCGTTGGCGAAGAGCGATTTGCCACACTTTTCGTGGATACCATCGCGGCGAACACGGCAACGCTGCGTAGAGCCCTGCCCCTGGCGCTGAGTGAGGGCGGCGGCGCCGTGGTGGATTTGGTGGTGACACCGGCACCAACCGACGGCCTCATTATTGAAATGCGGCCCATGGAACTGCCGGCGCGGCACGCCGAGGAGGAAATGCAGGACCGCATTTACGGGGCAGCGCAGGAGATGCTGCGCGGCCTCGCCCACGAAATCAAAAATCCCCTCGGCGGTTTGCGCGGGGCTGCGCAACTCCTGGATCGCGAGTTGCAACGCCCGGAACTGAAAGATTACACCCGCGTCATTCTCCATGAGGTGGATCGTCTGCATCATCTGGTGGATCGCCTCCAGGGACCCCGTAGCCGCCCGGTTTTTGCCGAGGTGAATATCCATCAGGTGCTGGAGCACGTGCGTCGTCTGCTGAATGCGGAATTGCCCACCGGTATTGCCGTGCGTTTCGACTACGACCCCTCCATTCCCGACCTTATGGCGGACCAGGAGCAACTGGTGCAAGTTTTTCTGAATCTGATGCGCAATGCCCAACAGGCGCTGGACCGCCACGGTGCAATTCTGATCCGTACCCGGGTCGAACGCTACGTTACCCTGCTGCACCACAAGTTCCGCCTGGCGCTGCGTGTGGATGTAGTCGACAACGGCCCGGGAATCTCCCCGGATCTGCTGCCACGGATCTTTTTGCCCCTGGTCACCAGTCGTGCCGAGGGTATGGGAATGGGGCTCGCCATCGTACAGGGACTGGTGCGCGGGCATGGCGGCGTGGTCCACTGCCATTCACAACCGGGAGAAACGGTATTTTCCGTTTCTCTGCCCCTGTCACCGCACCGGGAGGCATCCGCATGACACAAGTCTGGATTATCGATGACGACCCTTCCATTCGCTGGGTTTTGGAGAAGGCGTTGACTCAGGCCGATATCCTGGTGCGCAGCTTTGCAGACGCCGACAGCGCGCTGCGGGCCTTGGGGCGTGAGCAGCCAGGGGCCGTTGTCACCGATCTGCGTATGCCCGGCCTGGACGGATTGGCGTTTCTGCGCGAAGTTCAGTCGCGCTGGCCAAAACTGCCGGTGATCGTGATGACGGCGCACTCTGATCTCGACAATGCCGTCGCCGCTTTTCAAAGTGGGGCCTTTGAGTATCTGCCCAAGCCGTTTGACATGGACGAGGCGGTTACGCTGGTGCAGCGCGCCCTCGGCAGCCGGGCTGGACCGGGCGCGGCGGGTGTGGAGGAGAGCGATCCGGCGGAAATGATCGGTGAGGCTCCGGCCATGCAAGAGGTGTTTCGTGCCATCGGGCGTCTGTCGCGCTCACAGATCAATGTGCTGATTACCGGCGAATCGGGATCCGGCAAGGAACTGGTGGCCAGTGCACTGCACCGGCACAGCCCCCGTGCGCGCGGACCTTTCATTGCCATCAACACGGCGGCCATTCCCGCCGAGTTGCTGGAATCGGAACTTTTCGGCCATGAAAAGGGCGCTTTTACCGGGGCGGTGCAGACTCGGCAGGGGCGCTTCGAGCAGGCCTCCGGGGGAACCCTCTTTCTGGATGAAATCGGCGATATGCCGGCCGCCCTGCAAACGCGCCTGCTGCGGGTGCTTTCCGACGGCACTTTCTATCGGGTCGGTGGCCACGCGCCCCAGCGTGCGGACGTCCGCGTCCTCGCCGCGACCCACCAGAACCTCGAAGCCAAGGTGCGCGATGGCAGCTTCCGGGAAGATCTCTACCACCGTCTCAACGTCATCCATATCCATCTTCCGCCCATACGCGAGCGGCGTGAGGACATTCCGCGTCTGGCCCGCCATTTTCTCCGTCGTAGCGCGGAGCAACTGGATGTCGAGCGGCGAATATTGAGCCCGGAGGCGGAGTCCGCCTTCATGAACTGGCATTGGCCCGGCAATGTGCGCCAATTGGAAAACGTCTGTCGCTGGATTACGGTGATGGCACCCACCCGCGAGGTCCAGGTGACGGATTTGCCGCCGGAAATGGCCGCATCGCCGATGTCCGCCATGATGCCGGATCCGAACACCCAGGATTGGCGCCTGCTGCTGGGGGCGGTGGTGCGGCAGCGTCTCGCTGGCGGTGAAGAAGCCTTGCTGGACAAGATTCAGCCGCTGTTCGAACGCTGTCTGCTGGAAGCGGCCCTGCAACATACCCGTGGCCATAAGCAGAGCGCCGCGCACAAACTCGGGTGGGGGCGCAATACGCTCACCCGCAAGCTGAAAGAGTTGGGCATGGCGGAGGATACGTAAGGCGTCGGTTCTGGCGAATCCCGGGCTTTCGACTAAAACCCCCTTGTATGTGGTTATAAAGGGTATGCTTGGTCGCGCTTGGGGTGTCTATGCAAGGTGTAATGTTACTGTTGGAAATCGTTGTCGTCCTGCTGCTACTGGTGGAGGTTTTCATTCGTCTGAGGGCACGGCGCCGCCGTTTACAGAACAAAAGCAGCGCGCCAGTCTCCTCAGCAGCGCGTTCGGCACCCGCCACAGACGTGCTGCAGATTCGACCCGAAGTGTCCGGCGTAAATGCTGTTGTCCCACCCGTAACCACTACCGGTGGCGCCGAGCAGCAAGCGCTCAGCATTGACGACCTCCTCAATGAAGCGACCATTTACCTGGAGTATGGCCACTATGCGCAGGCCGCGACCGTGTTGCGCTGGTATGTGGATATCAACCCGCATGTGACCAAACCCATCAACATGCTCCTGGATGCCTATCTTGCCATGGCCGATATCGACAGCTATGCCGACCTGCTCGAAAGTCTGGGAGAAAAGCCGGGGGCTGCCCCCATGGACGAGTCCTGGTGGCGGGAACGGGTAAATACCGGTCTGAGTCAGGATCCCGGCAATCTTGAACTCCTCGTGCTTGCCGAGAAAGTGGGCATGGCCATCCCTCTTCCGCAAGTGCGAACTCCGGATGCCGTCATGACCGCGGAGATGGCGCTGGCCCTGGTGTCCCGCAACCACGATCCGGCCTACGGCATGGCGATCCTGTGGCGGGCTATCGCCCATGAACCGCGGCGACTGCCGTTGTATGCCGAACTTCTGCGCATAACCTACCAGCAACGCCGTATCGAGGATTA
Organism: Acidithiobacillus ferrooxidans ATCC 23270; assembly: GCF_000021485.1. NCBI lineage: Bacteria > Pseudomonadati > Pseudomonadota > Acidithiobacillia > Acidithiobacillales > Acidithiobacillaceae > Acidithiobacillus > Acidithiobacillus ferrooxidans. Next base: position 2,576,393 of record NC_011761.1, on the reverse strand, counting down.
TATCAATACCCTGATTCTGCTCTTCCTGGCGGTGGGCAGTGGTGGCAAAACCTTGCGTGAACGCATGTTGCGGGCAGGTGAAGACCTCGGCCCGCACCTCCTGTGGGATACCCTTGCACAATGGAATGGCGACCCGGAAGTATTGAGACGATTGGCCAGATCACGCCAACTGGAGATTCCGGTCGGGTTGTCCGGCGCTGCGGCACAAGGCGGATGACCGCGCTTGACAAGCTTGTGCCGCGCTAACGACAATCGCCTGCAATCAACGGCTCCGCACCATACCGGTGTGTGGCGGGTGCTGAGGCAGACAGGGAGCAGCAAGGGCATGAATCTGGAGGAAGTCAACCGCCTCGTACGGGCCGATATGGCGGCGGTGAACAGCGTTATCCAGGAACAATTGCGTTCGGGGGTGCCGACCATTCCGGCCATGGGGACTTACCTGATCAATGCCGGCGGCAAAAGGCTGCGGCCCATTGTTCTGCTGCTCGCCGCACGCATGGGTGGTGAGCGTGGTCCGCGTCCGATCTCTCTGGCGGCTGTTGTCGAGTTTATCCATACGGCGACGCTGCTGCATGATGACGTAGTCGATGGTTCCGAACTGCGGCGCAGCAATGCGACTGCCAATCAACGCTGGGGCAACGCCGCCGCCGTACTCGTCGGGGATTTTCTTTACGCCCGATCCTTCGAGATGATGGTACAGGACGGTGATATGCGTATCCTCGCCACCATGGCGGAGGCCACCAGCGTTATTGCCCAGGGAGAGGTTGCGCAACTGGAGAATGCCAACGATCCCGATCTGAGTCCTGAGGCGTACTTCGCGGTCATAGAAGCCAAGACCGCCAAGCTCTTCGAGGCCGCCGCCCGTATCGGGGCGCTGGTAAACGAACTGGATGCCGCTGCGGAGAAGGCCTTGGCGCAATACGGCTCGCTGCTCGGCATCGCCTTTCAGTTGATGGATGATGCCTTGGATTACTCCACCAGCGCCGAGAAAATGGGCAAAAACCGGGGCGACGATCTGGCGGAAGGCAAGGCAACCCTGCCCTATATCCACGCCATGCAGCATGCCACGGCGGCGGAGCAGGCCATTTTGCGTGAAGCACTGAGCGGCAATGCGCCAGCCGTCTTTGGAACGGTCTGGGAAATCATTGCCAGAACAGGGTCAATTGATTACACTTTGCGCGTCGCGAAGGAAAAGGCGGATCAGGCCATTGCTTGTCTGTCCGGGTTTCCGGCAGGTATGGAGAAGGAAGCTCTGGCTTTTTTGGCGGCATTTGCCGTGCGGCGTGATTTTTGAAGTATGTCATCGGGGCGTGGCTCAGCCTGGTAGAGCGCCGCCTTCGGGAGGCGGATGTCGGAGGTTCGAATCCTCTCGCCCCGACCAATTGAGGAAAGGCCCGCATTGTCGGGCCTTTTTCATAAGGACTTGGCGGTCGTCGAGTCTGTTTTTGTGGCGGATCCGCGGAGGGCATGGCGCTGTCAGTCCGCACCACACGGGTACCTGTATTTATGCTGAAGTGGCTGATTCTAATGGCGTTTGTGGCGCTGCTGTGGTATGGCCGGCGGCACCGCCGCCCCCGGGCACCTCGGATAGATCGACTGGTGCGATGCGCGCGCTGCAATCGGCATCTGCCACTACAGGAAGCGGTCCGCCGGGCTGACGGCGATTTCTGTTGCCCACAACATGCCGGAGATGATCAGTGAATCCTGCCGTACCCTCATATCGGGTCGGGCTCTATGCGGCCTTTCCCCTGATCGCCTATTTTCTTTCCTGGTATTACAACGGTCAGATGATCCCGCTGCTGGCAGTCACCAGCATGGTTTTGATGGTCTGGGGTGCCCTGGTCTGGTGGCCGCGCCTGGGGGAGGGACTGGCCTGGCCGCGGGGGTTTTTGCCGATCTTCATGCTGCTCTGGCTGCTGTGGTTTGGCCTGACCCTGTTCTGGAGCGGATCGCCTTACACGAGCTGGTTCTACTTTTGGGTATTGGGTGCTCTGCCGCTGACATTTCTCATCAGCGTGATGATCCCGGCGCCGGTCGCAGAACGGGCCTGGCCCTGGTTTTGGCGAGGGATCCTGCTGAGCGCCTGGATTCTGAGCGGCATGGCGCTCTGGCAGTATTACCACTGGATGGGGCAGGGCGTTGGCCTATCCGGCTTGCGGCCTTATGGTCCGCTACTGGATACCAACAGTTTCGCAGCGTGGCTGAATCTCCTGTTTTTCCCCATTCTTGCCGTTTACCTCATCGATGATGAGAAACGCGGTACGCGCTTTGGGTCGCTTCAGCTAAACATGGTCGGGTTATTTTATCTCGCCACGCTTACCGTAATCCTTCTCGCGTTTTTTTCTACGAACAGTCGGGGTGGGTTGCTGGCGTGGGTCAGTACGATGCCTTTTGTTTTCTGGGCGTTCGGAAGGCGCCCGGGCGGCTGGGCGCGTATGGCTGTGATAACCGCTGTGGCGTTGATCAGCTTTTCCCTGCTGGGTTATCCCCAGGGCTATGACCTTCTGGGACATCTGGCGCCAGGCTTCATTACCCATAACCTTTCTACGGTTGCCCGCGGGTTGATGTGGGTGGCGACCTGGCATATGTTTCTCAGCCATCCTTGGCTGGGTACCGGCCTCGGGTCTTATTTTCTGAATTATCCTGCCTACCGTCTGCCCGGCGAACTGGCGTCGGCGGGTACGTACGCCCACAATGATTACCTGGAATATCTGGCCGAGGGAGGGCTCATCAATCTGGGCTTTCTCCTCGGCTTTGCCGCGACCCTGATGTACGCCCTGTACCGTCTGCTTTACCGTGCGGGTAAGGTCTTGCAGGTGCCGGATGAACGCCGCTTGCAGGCCCTGGGTCTGGTGCTCGGGGTTTTTGCCGTTACCGGCCATGCCCTGGGGAATTTCATTTTCTACAATCTACCCCTGAGTCTGCTGGCTGGCCTCTTTCTGGCACGTGCCTGGCGGTTCTACGGTATCCAGGCCGAGACTATGCCCTTGCTACCACGGATCGGCATTAACCATGGATTCATCGTGCAAGCGCTCCTGGTGCTGGCGGTGGTGGCGGCTTCCTGGAATCTGACCGCCGATGGCGCGACTTTCGCCCTGCTGAGCGAAAACGGCTGGCTCAACCGGTTGATCAGCAACGCGAACCAGCGTGCCGTGTTTCTACTCAAAGCGGCGGATGCGCTGACGCTGGTACGACCGTTGGCGACCCAACCCCATGTGTATCTGGCCAATACCTATCTCAGCCTCGCAGATCGCGGAAACCAGACGGATATTGCCCAACGCCGTTCCCTGGTAAAAGCGGCGCTCCGTCAATATCGCCAGAGTCTGGTGGGAATTCCGCAGCAGTCGGGCGTGTGGAATTCCATCGGCACGCTCTATCTGGAGCAGGGTGCCCTGCTCGGCCTGGACAAGGCGCAGCAGGACCGGTTGGCGTTGCTGGCCTGGCGTAAAGGCCTGGCGATCAATCCCGAAAGTGTCGGCCTGCGCAACAAAATCGCCCAACTGGCCTATGTGGATCAGGGGCACGTCGGGGAGGGTATAGCCTTTTTGTCTGCCGGGTTACGGCGGCCGCTCTTTCCTTACCCGCGCAGTAATCTGCAGATGGAAATCGCCCTCACCCAATGGCGGGCAGGTGAAAAACATGCGACGGAAGCCACCCTGTTGCAATTGTTGCGCGCGAATCCGGGCTATACTCCGGCTGTTTCCTGGCTGCAATCCATTCATCGCCAGACTGCGAAGGAGGCGGCAATATCGCACTGAGTATGGATATCCCGACCGGCATCTTCGCTGCGTGTGACGTTCGTGGGGAGGACGACCGCGAACAGCCGGCGGTGCTCATTCTACATCCCGCCGGCGCGCCCTTGCCTTACCATAGGGACGACCGGGGGACATCGCCGAGGAGCTGCGCATGCCGTCGGAACGCTTAAGCCTGCAACGCATGCTGCCGCGCTGGCGGGCGATACTGCTCCTTGCCGTCATTCTTGTGGGGCTGGTGGTGGTGCTGGCGCGGGATGCGGAACTGCAATGGCGGCAAGCCCACGAGTTGCGTGTCCAGGGGCGCATGCGCTACCTGCAGTCGCGGCCTTTGCCCGCTGCCCGTGGCGTGATCTACGGTAGCAACGGTGATGCGCTGGCGGTGAATGTGCCGGCCGTGACCATCTGGACGGATCCGCGCATCTTCAATGCCCACCGTAAGGACTGGAACAAGGTGGCGCAGGCCCTGAACCTCAGTCCCGACGAGCTGACGGCGCGGGTCCGGTCCGGTGGATCGGGCTTCGCCTATATCCTGCGTCAGGTGCAGCCGCAACTGGGGCGCACACTGGAGGCCCTCCATGTGCCCGGTATCTATGTCCAGAAGACCAGTCGTACTTATTATCCTTTGGGGGCGGTAACCACACCGCTGCTGGGCCTGGTACATCTCGATCACCAGGGCGCTGCCGGCCTGGAGATGGGCTATAACTCCTGGTTGTCGGGCAAGGCGGGCCGTGAGAAGGTGCTGGTAGACGGACAGGGCGAAGTGCTCCACCTCCTCGGCGCGCGGCAGGCGCCGGTACCCGGCCACGACCTGCGCCTGACCATCAACCCTCAGATTCAGTACTGGGCCTACATGACGTTGTTGGCTGCGCAACAACATTTCGGCGCCACCGAAGGCTCGGCGGTGGTAATGAATGTACATACCGGGCAGATTCTCGCCATGGCGAGCGTGCCGTCCTGTAATCCCAATGCGCGCGGCAGTTGCGGCGATCCCGCGGATTATGTCAATAACGCCGTGCACCAGGCCTTCGAGCCCGGTTCGGTAATGAAGCCATTTATGGTGGCGGCCGCCCTGGAAACTGGCAGTATCCAGCCGGACCAACGCTTTAACGTCTCCCACTGCCTGCCCGTGGGCGGGTTTTGTATTCGCGACGATGTGGTACACCATGAACTGAACGTGGCGCATATTCTCAAATACTCCAGCGACATCGGCGCAGCCAAGATTGCCCTGCGGACACCTGCCCAGGCCATCTACGACATGTATCGGGCGGCGGGTTATGGCAAGGAGCCGGATCTGGGTTTTGCCGGTGGAACCAGTGGTGTGCTGCCTCCGCCCCAGACCTGGGACAAGGCGCGCCATGCCACCATAGCGCTGGGCTACGGCGTGTCGGTGACGACCCTGCAACTGGCGGAAGGTTATGCGGCCATCGCCAACGGGGGCTATCACGTCGCGCCGACACTGATCGCCGGCCAGCCCGCGCAGCGCGTGCGCATCATGCCCGCTCCCATCGCTGCGCACCTGCGGCACTGGCTGGAAGGGGTCTGCGCCGCCAACGGCACGGGCATCCTCGCGGCGATCCCCGGTTATGCAGTGGCGGGCAAGACGGGCACCGCCAACTTGGCCAACGGAAAGGACGGGTTTTTGAAGAACAAGACCAATGCGACGTTTGTCGGATTTGCACCGGGCTTTGCACCGAAACTGGTCATGGCGGTAACCTTGCGCGGAAGTAGTCGCTACTGGAACTTCGGTGGCGTGGAGTCGGCCCCCGTGTTCCGGGTGACCATGCGCCATGCCCTGGAAGAGCTGAACATTGCACCACGCTGGTGCGGAGGCAAGGCCTGTGCCTCCAAAGAAAACCATATCACGGCCACCCAGGCGGAAATCTGGGCGGAAGGAGGCGGTAATTGAGCAGGCTGGACAAATGGGTCGCGGGAGTACTTACGGCAGGTATTGTGGCGATCCTGCTGGGGATCTTGATGACGGCGGTGTTTACCCGCATCCCTGTGGCGCACATCTATGTGAACGAGGCCGGGGCGCGCACCATTATTGTCGGAGGGCATCAGGCAGTGGCCGCGCCCGACTGGCCGGGGACCTATTTGGTGACCCCGCGTTTCGCCGATACGGCCTTCTGGCCCAACGCTACCCTGGACTTCCAAAATGGGGCTCCGGTCACTCTGCCGCGCCGGGATATCGTGCTTTGGGTGTACCGTGGCTGAACCACGTGATTGGTTGCGCTGGCTGCGCGAGCTGATCGCAGGCGCGGGTATGGTGCTGCTCGTGCTGCTGGCGGTGCTGGTACTGCTGGCCGTGGATGGTCTGCTGCTGATTCCGGGGCTGATCATCGCCTATGGGATAACCGGGATGGCCTGGCACTGGCAGGGTTTCGTTCCCGACCCCCAGGTGCCCCCCGGACCCTGGGCCAGCATGGCCGCGGGCCTGATCGCGACCCTGTTCCTGGCCATTGTCGACGGCGTGGCGCTGCATTTTTTGCTGCGCGACAAGGGGCATGGCACACCGAAGTCTTCTTCCTAAAAGTCGGCAGCCCGGGCCGCCTTTTCTTCCAGCGCCTCCCAGCGCCCATAAGCTTTCTTTAAAGACGCACTGACGACATCGGCGCGGGCCTGCACCTCGCGCAAGCGCTCCGGGTTCTGGTAGGTTTCCGGCAGGGCCAGCAAGGCGGCGATTTCACCCTCTTCTTTCTCCAGCGCCTCGATCTGCGCCGGCAAGGCGGCGAGTTCCTGGTTCTCCTTGTAGCTCATGGCGGATTTTCTGCCCTTGCCGCCATCCCGCTTGCCGGAACCCTTGCCGCCGCCACCTTCTACCGATTTTGCCGTGCGCTGCGACTCCATCTGCCAGCGCAGCCAGTCCTCGTAGCCGCCCGCATTCTGGCTGATCTGCCCGTCTTCCCCGAAGGCGATCACCTGGGTGACCACGTTATCGAGAAAGTCTCGGTCATGGGACACCAGGAAGATCGTGCCGGCGTAACTCTGTAAACGTTCTTCGAGCACCTCCAGCGTCTCCAGGTCCAGGTCGTTGGTGGGTTCGTCCAGCACCAGAATATTGGCGGGGCGGGCAAACAGGCGGGCCAGCAGCAAACGTGCGCGCTCGCCGCCGGAGAGCGCTTTGATCAGCCCCCGCGCCCGGCTGGGCGGGAAGAGGAAATCCTGCAGATAGCTCAGCACGTGACGGCGTTCGCCATTGATGTCGATAAAATCATTCCCGTCCGCAATGGCGTCCAACACCCGGCTTTCCGGGTCGAGGGTGGCGCGCATCTGGTCGAAGTAGGCGACCTCCTGCTTGGTGCCGCGGCGGACGGTACCCTCCTGTGGCTCCAGTTCGCCCAGGATCAGGCGCAGCAGTGTCGTCTTGCCCGCCCCATTGGGGCCGATAATGCCAACCCGGTCGCCGCGTTCGATGCGGGTGGAAAAATCGCGAATGACCGGACGCCCACCATAGGCAAAAGACACATGATCCAGCTCGGCAATGAGTACGCCGGAACGATCCGCCGTGCTGATTTGCAGGGTGGCCTGCCCCTGCTGCTGGCGACGGCTGGCACGCTCCTCACGCAGCCCCTCCAGACGGCGCAGGCGGCCCTGGTTGCGCTTGGCGCGGGCCTTGACCCCTTGGCGCAGCCAAGCCTCCTCTTCCGCCAGTTGACCTTCCAGACGGCTGTCCGCCGCAGCCTCGGCAGCGAGGACTTCGGCCTTGCGGCTTAGATAAGCCGCAAAAGTGCCGGGAAAACTGCGTAGTATCCCACGGTCCAGTTCGATGATGCGGGTCGCCAGCCGGTCGAGAAAACGCCGGTCGTGAGTGACGAAGACCAGCGTGCCGCGATGGCGCAGCAGGGATTGTTCCAGCGCCAGGATCGCGGGCAGATCGAGATGGTTGGTGGGTTCGTCGAGAAAGAGCAGATCCGGCTCGGCGACCAGGGTGGCGGCGATGGCTACCCGCTTGCGCTGGCCGCCGGAAAGAGCGCTGACCACCCCTTCAGCGGGCAGCCCCAGGCTGTCGCGCAGGGCCTCCGCCTTGTAGTCGATCTGCCAGGCATCGTGATGGTCGGCAAGGGCATGGGCATGGGCGTCGTCCGCATCGGCATTCTGCAAGTGCCGCCAGGCAGGATGCCCGGATTTGATGGCGGTGAGCAGGTCGTGCTCACCGGCCAGTTCTGGCTCCTGCGCCAAGTAGGCCCGGCGTATACCGGGCGCCACCCACAGCGTTCCCGCATCGAGGGGACAGAGACCTGCCAGCACTTGCAGCAGGGTAGACTTGCCTTCACCGTTGCGGCCGATCAGGCCGACCCGCTCGCCGGCCTCCAGATTCAACTCGGCATGGTCCAGCAGCGCCCGGCCACCCCATTCCACTTGCCCTGCCTCCAGCCGCAGAATAGACATTCAGCCGACCCCATCCTTGTTATGCAAAATAAAGGCGTAGGGTACGGGGCGCGCTGCAGTGGCGCAAGCCGAAAGGATGTTCTCGGGTTCTGCGCGTCAACTCAGCAAACGCAGGGTGAGCGGGTAGTGGTAGACCTCGCCGTTGCTGGCCTTGATGGCCGCGATCACGCAGAATATTAAATTCCCTATAAAAATCAGCGGGAAAATGAACAGGCCTATCAGGAATGCGCTGAGAATGCTGGCTACCACACAGGCAATCAATACCGTGATCTGGAAATTCAGCGCCTCTCTGCTTTGCTGCACCAGCCAGGCGGAGCCGCTGTCCTTTTTGAGGAGATAGACGATGAGCGACGGGATGAACCCGAAGATGATACCGCCGGCGTGGGTGAGCGCAGCGATATTGCGATCGTCCTTACTGACTGATTCAACGAGGTCATTGCTGTCCATGTTCACGCTCCCTGTAGGGTGATGGATTTTGCCCGGGGTTGCCGGGTGGCGTTCCAGTCTGTGTGGCCCGTGCTCACTATCATACTGAATTTTTTGTCAAAGAATAGCCTTTTGATCAAAGCCGTCAGCAAGAATGAGATGGAGGATATTGCCGGATATGGCCGCCAGCGGTTGCACGACTTCGACACGCCGTGGTGCGCGGTAGCGCACCGCGTCGTAACAAGGCCAATGCGAGTTTTCTGCGTTGGCTTTTTTTGGTGGGTGAGCTGGATTGCGGGTCCCTTGCGCAATCAGGGGCAGCATGATATACAATGAAACGTAATGTTTATCTTGCCGCAACCTATCGGAGAATATCATGCAGGTATCCAAGTGGGGCAACAGTCTGGCCGTCCGTATACCAACCTCCGTGGTAGAGGCGCTGGGTATCAAAGAGGGTGACGACATTGAGGTTGAGGTCGTGGGCGAACGCCGTTTTCAGATTCAACGAACGCCTCAAGCGGAAGAGTTGTTGGCCAGGTTAAGGCGTTATCGAGGGAGGCTCCCTGCCGATTTCAGGTTCGACCGGTTGGAAGCGCATGGCGAGCGGTAAGGCGTTCTTCGACACGAACGTGCTGCTTTATCTGCTTTCGGCGGACACGGCCAAGGCAGATGTTGCAGAAGGCATCATGGTGAATGGTGGTGTGATCAGTGCCCAGGTGTTGAACGAATTTGCTTCCGTTGCCCAGCGCAAGATGGGCATGTCTTTTCTGGAAATCAGAGAGGTGCTGACCCCCATTCATCGAATTTGCGATGTCGCGCATCTTACCCTGGATACGCACATTCATGGCCTCAGGATTGCGGAGCGATACAAATACAATGTTTGGGATGCAATGATTGTCGCATCGGCCCTGTTGGCTGATTGCGCCGTTCTTTACACGGAGGATATGCACCACGGCCAGATCCTCGAAGACCGCTTGCAACTGATCAATCCATTTTTGCGGGCCGACGAGTGATTGTTCTAGGAATGCGCTATTCTCTCAGAGACACACCTTTTCCGGGATGATGCTTTATTGTCCGTTAACAGCAACTCTGACGCTTGTGGAGCCGAAACCGTTCTAGCTTTTTGCGCCAAGGATACACGAATCCATAATATGTCTAGCTTCTTTATGTGGAACGCTGAGGGCGCTTCCGATATAGTTAATGGCATCATGAGCATTGGCAATCGGCAATCGGCGCAAAATGGTTCCACCGAGAAGGAAAGAAGGCCCTGATTCCAGGCGCATTTTGAGTGTGGCGCCGCGATAGGTGACGGTATCCTCTCCGGGGATAATGGGACCCATGGCCAAAGTCAACGCGCCCCCTGCAGACTCCGCTTCCATGTGCGACACGGTGGGTTTGCCCTGATAGAGAGAAACATGGCATGCATGTTTTTTGCCGACGAACAAGATATTGTCAGGTTTCACCGTTTTGATCTGGTAAAGTGGCATGAACTTACTATTCATCCTAGTCTGTACCAGTTCCCAAGCGCCTAATGCCGAGTTTTTTGTGCTGGTTTTGTATGGGTATGGCTGATGTTCGATTATGCCGCATCCGGCGACCGTGGCGGCTATGGCTAAAGATGCGGCGAGTTTTTGATCTTTGGCACGTAATATCCTCAAAAATGGTATGATTTTGCCCTGCTTTTTTGGTCTTGGCAATAGTTTGGATGCTGGGTTGCGGCCCCCATTCCCTATACAGCCGCCAGCAGTTGCACGACTTCGACACGCCGTGGTGCGCGGGTAGCGCACCGCGTCGTAACAAGGCCAATGCGGGTTTTCTGCGTTGGCTTTTGGATGACTAACGTCTGAAGCAAGAGGCATCAGGTTAATAGCAACGGCGTGTCCGGCGAGAAGTCTGAAGCTCCCCACGGCGTTGGCAGGATCGCATGAGACACACTTGGCTACTCAGGATTGCCGCCTTGCCAGGCGCGCACAATATGTTTATACTTTTGTATAAACAAACGAAAGGGGTATTTCCATGGGAACTCGGCTCATCATAAAGAAATGGGGTAATAACTTGGGCGTTAGGCTGCCCGCTACCATTGCCAGCGAAGCTCGACTCCATGCGGATCAGGAGGTAAGGCTTTTCGTTGAGCATGGACGTGTTATCGTCGAGCCAGTCGGCACAATCGCCGATTTGACGCTGGAGGATCGTCTCAACCTCTTTGATCCCGCCTTACATGGTGGCGAGGTCATGGCGGCTGAGCCGGTTGGTGCTGAATTGTGGTGACGCCAGTGGGCTGGGTGCCAAACCGGCAGGAAATCCTATGGATCGACTGCAGCCCTCATGCCGGGAGGGAAATGCGGGACCGTCACCCCTTTCTGGTGTTGTCGCCAAAAGCGTTCAACGACCGAACCTCTCTGGTTATCGGCTTGCCTATGACCACGGCTGAATACAACGCCACCAATCCGTTTGCGGTATCTGTTGGTGCGGCATCGGGGCGCAAAGCGGGTAAAACCAGCTATGTCCTTTGCCATCAGCCAAAATCCTTTGACTGGCGCGCGAGAAAGGCCGCTCCTCATCCGCACGGGAACCTCCCTGAATCCCTGTTCAGGCAGGTGTGCAGCATACTGGATCAGATCATCGGGTTAACGCCATCCGCGTCGTGATACCAAAAAACCAACAAAATAACCGAGAAAATCATGCAAAGGGCAATGCCTGATGGTGTACCATCAACACCAAGTCCTGCCCCTCAAAACCGCACGTCAGGATTGGGGTTTATTCTATCCTAACCAGCGCCGAAAAGGTTTTTCCAAGACACTCATAAGAATCACCCACGCGGTCAGCCGTTGGATAAGGCAGAAATGATCTACTTGAATATCTATTGGTCCGATTTTTCTTGTGGTACTGTGGCAAACTCAAAGTGGTGAGGGGCCGGCTTAAAATCTGCCGTCACATCTCCTGAATAAACCTGGCTATTTCCCATCGGTAATTGTAGGATAGGAGCTCCTTTTTTCAGGTCTGCTTTATTCAGATCCACCCAGAAAGTACTCATGCTAGTAACAGAATTGTAATAGTAGCGCAACCCCGTCTGGTCCGCCACTACGCGCCATCGGGTAGAAGAAATGTGCGGCTGATCTGGTGTCGAAATGCCTATGGGTACGGAAATATTGTTCAAAACACTCATGACTTCTGCCACACCTTGCAATTGATGGGCAGTTTTGGGAATGGCGTGAATATAAAAGGCTGCTCTGGCGAAGCGATCGGCAGGACGATTGGTCCCTGGCAAGAATGTGGTTCCGCCAATCTGGCTCCAGTATTTCTGAATAGCCAATTGTTCAGAATATTCTGGGTCATTAGTCATAACCTGGTAATCGCGACCTTCATGAATGACGACCTTGCCATTGATATATTCAAAAATAGCGCTATTACCCTGTGCGTCAGATAAGGATAGATGTAGCGTTGTATAACGATTGCTTCCCGGCATGCGGTCTGAAACAACGCAAAATGGATGAGACTTAAACGCCGCAACTGCTTCCTTGACCGTGGCAAAATTATCCAGAAAATATTGTGCCCAGGCGGCCAAGCTCAGACGTGGCTCATTACCACAGTCATCCGGATACTTGCTACCGGCTAACCAGAGCATATTGGCAACCAGTCCTTTCTGGTTCATGCCGTCGCTCACGGCAGAGTCCATTGATGTCACCACGACACTTCCGTATTTAGAGGTCCAGCGGATGGAGTTGGGACCAGCTCCCCCATCATAGGACAGGCCTCGAGGGAAAATCCACAAACGTGAATGCATGGGTTCCTTCCAGTCCATGGTTCGACCGGTGATCACCAGCCCGTCATTGCCGTGGTATACGACGCGGGTGCAGGCATCTGCAGCAGTGACGGTCGAGAGCAGTGTGGCGGCTACACCAAAGACGACCCTCTGCAGGCTTATTCTCATGGTCATTCTCCTATGCAGTTCACTAACATATGACATCATATACTAGATTTCCATAATAATTTGTTTTTCAGCCGGATAGAACTGTGGGTATTGGTGTTTCCTCCCTCGGTCCCTTCTCGTTGGCAGAATGATTGCCACCGATGGGCCGGACCTTTAGCATAGACCCATGCCCGACATCCTCAGCGACAAACAGCGCCAGTTCCTGCAACTTTTGCGCATGCCCGTGCCCGGCGATCCGCCGCCGGAGCTGGCGCAGGCCAAAACGACGGCAACCGCCGCTGATGCCGCAGCGAACCGATCTGTACCTGCGCCATCAGCGTCGGAGTTTGTTCCGACGCCCCTTGTGGAGACGTCCGTGCCGCGCCCGCCCCCCGTCGAAGAACAGCCCCCGGTAGCAGGTAGCGTAGCACCAGGCACGGCACTCCCATCCTCAGGGACCGCCCCCATTCCGGTCAGCGGCACACCGCCGCCGGTACCTGCTGATCAGGCCAGCGTCACTGCGGTGGAGGCGCATCGCACCGCCCGCATCGCCACCCTGGACTGGCGTGACCTCAGTAACATGGTCAGTACCTGTCAGGCCTGCCCCTTGGGCCAAACCCGCAAACATGCCGTATTCGGTGCGGGCAACCCGCACGGGTCCTGGCTCTTTGTCGGCGAGGCGCCGGGCGCGGAAGAAGACCGCCGCGGCGAAGCCTTTGTGGGTCGTGCCGGTCAACTCCTCGACAACATGCTCCAGGCCATGGGCCTGAGTCGCGACAAAGACGCCTACATTGCCAATATCCTCAAATGCCGCCCCCCCAACAACCGTGATCCGCTGGGTCCGGAAGTGCATGCCTGCACGCCCTATCTGCAGCGCCAGATCGCGCTTTTACAGCCGCGTGTGATCGTTGCCCTGGGACGCTTTGCTGCGCAGGGCTTGCTTCAGGTGAATACGCCGCTCAGCCAACTGCGTGGCACCACCCAGCACTTCCAAGGCATTCCCCTGATTGTCACCTACCACCCCGCCTATCTGTTGCGTAACCCCATCGACAAGCGCAAGGTCTGGGAGGATCTGAAGCGGGCGTTGGGGGTGTTTGCGGAGTTGCAGAAATAACGGATCATTGTCTCGTTGTTAGGTCCGTCTGGGGTCTGGAATGGCCATATTCCTAACTGTCTGGGGGCTTCTATGGGTCCACCATAGGCCACAGCCACTAAAATTAGAGGCCATATAGTTGGGTGAATGGACGGTATGCAGCGTAAGCAGACGTCCGGATTCTTGGTGTGGTTGGTGGCGCGGCCCATTTTGGGAAGAGCCTGTCCTCGCTGTGACGCTGCAGGGGTGGCGACGCCAGGCGAGGGCTATCAGGTCCATCAGACGGGATGCCTCTACTGGAGCCCCCCAGAAAGGACGTTGCGAAGCGCCCCAAAATGGCCCAAGCTTAGGCCTGTTTGAGACCCCGATTTAGGCACTTTGAAATGGCGCCATTACGCCGACCTTCGGTGGCGCCATATTGCCGGCCCGTGACACTGGTACTTGCGCCGCGTCCTGTCCCGCGGGTCTCCAATAGCCTGGATATGGGTTTTTGCCTAGAGGCGCTGCAGGACGCGTTGCACCGTTACGGTCTGCCGGAGATCTTCAACACCGATCAGGGCGCCCAGTTCACCTCCGAGGCCTTTCTCGGGAAGCTCAAGGGGCATGGGATTCGGATCAGCATGGACGGCAAAGGAAGGGCCCTGGACAACGTCTTGGTGAAACGGGCCTAGCGGACGGTGAAGTACGAGCACATCTACCTGAACCCGGCGGACAACGGCATGGCGTTCAGGTGCGGCCTCAAGGCCTATTTCACTTGGTACAACGCTCAACGCCCCGATTCCGCCTTGGGTGACAGGACCCCGGATGCCGTCTATGCTGCAGGCATTTAACGGCAGGCAGCCTGACCTGCAAATTCTATCGTCCAGAGATTATTCCCCCTTTCAGGCTGCCCAACTCACAGGGGCCACCTCGATATTAAATAAATCCAAGAGTTACATGAATAATCCGATAGGCTCCTAGGCTCCTAGGCTCCACCTGCACCGGATCTCCCCGGCTTCCTATCAATCGTCAAGAATCACCGAGACAGTGTAAGACAACGGGTTTTTTCCTCTGCCCGGAAGTTGTATTGTGTGTCAAGCTTGGCACGGGCGAAACCTATTTGCGGGGGGTACATGACTAACTTTGAGCAACAACCGTTCGGCGATGCAGAATTTCTCGACAACCCGCAGGCGCGATGCCCGTGTATCCTACTTCTTGACGTTTCTGCATCAATGTTGGGCGCACCCATTGACCAGTTGAACGAGGGGTTGCGCCATCTGCAAGAGGAAATCCAGAGCGATAGTCTTGCCGCCAAACGTGTTGAATTTGCCATCGTGACCTTCGGCCCTGTCAACACGGAAATGGTTTTTACCAGCGCCACCAATTTCTTTCCGCCGCATTTGTCCACACAGGGCAACACGCCCATGGGCGAAGCTATCGAAACCGCTTTGCGTATGCTGCGTGAGCGCAAGGACCGCTACCGCGCCAACGGCGTCAGCTTCTATCGTCCGTGGGTCTTCCTCATTACCGATGGCGCACCGACCGACGACTGGAGAAACGCAGCCCAACAAATACGGGAAGGCGAAACGTCAAAAGCCTTTATGTTCTATGCAATCGGCGTGGAAGGCGCGAACCTCGAAACCCTCGCGCAAATCTCCGTCCGCCAGCCCCTCAAGCTCAAGGGACTCCAGTTCAAGGAGTTCTTCCAATGGCTTTCCAACTCGCTGGGCGCAATGTCCCGGTCCAATCCGGGCGATCAGGTTCCGCTTGAGAACCCCATCGCGCCGGATGGTTGGGCAACCGCCGGATAACTCTTTATGGAGTGGTGTTACGCGGCCGCGTCCGTGGTCGGTCTGTCACACATTCGCACCGGGACCAGACTTCAGGACGCCAAGCATTGCTTTGTTGCCAGCGGTACCGACGGTCGGCGGGTGCTTTTCGCCGTGGTTGCCGACGGGGCGGGATCGGCCAACTTCGGCGGACAGGGCGCATCCATCATATGCCGCACTCTTGCCAGCCAAGCCCGAAGCGCGTTGCGCGACGCAGCGGAGCTGCCGGATGACGAAACGATCTGGACATGGCTGGATATTGCCCGTGACCGAATACAACGGGCCGCGAAGAAGCGTGAACTGACCTCGAGAGATTTCGCCACAACGCTGGTTCTGTTCATGGCGTCGCCGGAGGCCGTCGTCACGGCGCACATAGGCGACGGCGCAATCGTCGTCCGCGACAGGGACAATGCCCTTTGGAGGGTCCTTAGCAAACCGCATCACGGCGAATACGCATCGACTACCTATTTCGTTACGGATGACCCGCAGCCAACCTTGCGCATCGGCAGGTGTCCCAACCAGTTCAATGCCATCGCGGTCTTTTCTGACGGTATCGAAAACCTTGTCCTCGACAGCGTTACCGGTGCAGCGTCAGCCGCATTTTTCACACCGATGGCAAAACCGCTGGACACCTCGACCGCCACCGGCAGGGATTGCGCGTTGAGCCGAAGCCTTGCCTCCTTCCTTGCCAGCGACCGCCTCAATGAACGGACGGACGACGACAAGACCTTGATTGTCGCGGTACTGAAATGAAGACCGCCAAGCTGTTCGTAGGTAGCCACGAACTGCACATTGAAAAGCGCATCGGCAAAGGCGGCGAAGGAGAGGTGTTCGCCATCAGCAATATGCCGGGTTTTGCGGTGAAGACCTATCTGCCCGGCATCGTCGCAGAACGCGAAAAGAAAATTCGCGCAATGGTCAGCACACGACTTGCCGACAACGCGCCTCTCGTCGCCTTTCCCCACCAGATCGCCGTTGACGGGCGTGGAACCTTTGTCGGATTCGTAATGCGCCTTGTCGAGAAGCACAAGGAAATCCACGAGCTTCAAACTCCGTCGTCACGGCAAAAGCATTTCCCCAAAGCAGATTATGCCTTCATTGTGCGCGTCGCGCTAAATATCGCCCGCGTGTTCGCACAAGTCCATGCCACGGGCTGCGTGGTTGGCGACATTAATCAGCGTGGGATTCTCGTATCCCCAACTGCTACCGTTGCGCTGATCGACGCCGACAGCTTTCAGGTTAGCGACGGCGCGCAACGCTATCTGTGCGTCGTCGGCGTTCCCGAATACACGCCTCCCGAATTGCAGGGGAAATCCCTGAAAACCATCGTTCGTACCACTGACCACGATGCTTTCGGGCTGGCTGTGTGCCTATTCCAGCTACTTTGCATGGACCGGCATCCGTTTTCTGGCCGATTTACGGGCCATGGGGACATGCCGCTGGAAAAGGCCATCTTGGAATACCGCTTCGCCTATTCCTCCCGAAACACTGGCATGATTCCGCCTCCTGGCACCGTTCGGCTTGATGACTTTACCCCGAAGATCGCCAGCTATTTTGAGTTGGCCTTCTCTCCCAGCCATGTCGGGAAACGCCCGTCCGCGCCAGCATGGGTTGAAGCTCTTGGCGAACTGGAATCCGCCTTGCGGGTTTGCAGCCGCAATAAACTCCATCGCTATGCCCGGAACGCCAAGGAATGTCCGTGGTGCCGGATGGAAAACGAATATGGCCGCCCCCTGTTTCTGGATACGGACCTCACCAACGTCCACGTCCCGAATGGTCGTCTGGACCTGGCGGCAGGGCTTGTCTTGGACATTCCTGCGCTCCTCTCTGCGATCAACGGCGTCGCCATCCCGTCCTCCATATCCATCCCCATCCCTCAGGTGCCGGGCACGCCCAAGCCAAGTCGGGGGGCAAGCGAAGCTCGGTCAAAAAAGAGGTTCGCCCCGCTCTCCAGAATTGCCGGGGTCGGCATCATGTTCGGCGCAGCCTATGCGTTCGCATCCGATGTCCCCGTTCTTATCGCTCTGGGCATCGCCGGTTTCGGCGGCTGGCTTATGTTCCGCTCATCCTCCCCGGCAGATGGTTTGCTGGCAGAACATCGAAAAGCCACCAATGCCGTATCATCGCATATTGAGCAGCTTCAACGTACAAGTCCCATTGAGCAAGTGTTGCGGAAGAAGGCGGAGGCGCTGGATGCCATTGACGAGTTCAAGCAACTCGCATCGGCCTTCAGAAACATCCGAAGCGAGTATGAGAAACACAGGCGGCAGAAGCAGCTAGACGATCACCTCTCACAATTTCCTATCCGGCGCGCGCGCATCCCCAAGGTTAGTTCTGGTGATATTGCCCAACTCGCGTCCTACGGTTTCACTACTGCGTTCGACGCAAGGCGGCGCGACGTGCAGCAGGTCCGCGGCATCGGCCCGGTCAAGGCTTCCAACATCGCTGCATGGATTCGGCGTGCGGAGGCCAAATTCCAATTTCAGAGCGCCTATACGCCAGAAGATCAGCGCGATATCCAGAAAGCGCAGAATGAAATCATCACGAAGCAGCAGGGTCTTGAGGAGCGCCTCAAGAGGTTGGTCGGTGAGTTTCGTCAGGAAGCGCAGGGCTTTGAACGATGGAAAACAAGCCACGATCCTGAATTGACTCGGCTAGCCCAGCAACTCGCCCAAGCGGAAGCAGACCTGTCGCACCTAGGGGTTCCGGTGCCCTCCCGACCCAATGTTACGCCGCTGCCGGTGCTCCCGGTTTCAACATTTCAGCGCGGCGGGCGGCCAACAAACTTCGGAGCGACATCCATCGCCGGGACGCAGGCTACTCCCTCTCCGACCCAACCGCATGCGGTCACTTGCCCATAATGCGGTAGCCGGATGGTGCGACGGACCGCCCGCAGAGGCTCCCGCGCAGGCAGGCCATTTTGGGGTTGTTCACGCTATCCAAGCTGCACGGGAACCCGGCCAATCTAGGGCGAAGACCATCCTCCGCGTCGAAGGGATGCCTCCGGCCCTTCTACCCCGCTTTGCCAGCTTTGCGCGGCGAGCCGCGCCAGTGGCATCTTGTGCATGATAGACAGGCAACTAAGTGACACTGCGGGCGTCTGCCCTTTTATAGACCTCATTACGCTAGCGCTGACCTACCGCGACGACCACGATCAAAATGTCAGCGTCTTTGACTTCATAAAACCAGCCGATACCCGACACCCCGCAGCTTGATCTTGTAGCGGTCCTTGTGACCCGAAAGATGGGCAGAGGGAACACGCGGCGTTTAGCATCGTTTGGCCAGCTTTTTCTTGCGTTCCGTTCTCTTATAAACCACACTCTTCTGATAACATCCCAATACGATTGATACTACCCTGTGAAAATTCTGCTGTATGCAAAAAGAGGTTGACTAGCAACCATGAGGTAGTGGTGAAGGGAGAAATGCCTGTAGTGTGCAAAAAGTGATTGACTGGAAACATTCTCAATATATGCCGTTCTGTGCAGAACAGGGTTGAACAAGCGGTCGTGGCACGGTGATCAAATTCTCTGCCTAGTGGTTAATCATGCCCGACCTGCGGATGCGAATGACCGGGTCGCAGCGTAACCTGCCGTTCAACTTTCGACGGGAGCGATCGAAGAAATCTGATGATCTTGGCATCCGTGATGCAGAAGATTCATTTCTGCTAGCAAGGCACGCTAAAACGATCGACCAATAATTCGGCTTCACCATATCAGATTCTAGAGTTATATAAATAAACAGATATCCGCCACAGCAGCCATCGGCAACATCGTTGCAGCACCGCCCCACTCATTTATTTCATCAATGAACTCATGCCGTTTATAGCCAAAAAGATCAACGGTCATTTGGCAGGCGACAATGTGGACATCCGCCTCAATAGCCAGGGCGCGCAACTCTGCAATGGTTGCCACACCTTTTTTCTTTAGAGTCTCTTCAAACATCGCCCTGGTCATCGCTTCGAAACCAGGCATGTTGCCCATTATAGCGTTCGGAATATTCCATTTTATATCACGAAACCATGCTGGCCCGCTCGCCATTTTCATGGGCATAGCTGGGTTCCCTATTGGCGTTATGCCAATAGATAGCTTTTTTCTAAGCAACTCCAATCCATAGAAGCTAAAGAATATAGTGACGTCCCACCCCATTGCTGCGGCGGTGGTGGCGAGAATGAATGGCGGATATGCCCAATCCATAGTCCCTTTTGTTGCGATAACCACCATTGAGCGTGTGCGGGATGCCTCTCGATCATCCATGGCCATCGTGAATTTTTCATTAAACCATTGATCAAAGGTTTCCTTTGATATCGTAATAGTGTCAGAGCCATTCAAGCGTTCATCTAGTTGTGCCATTAATTTATCCTCATAAGTTCTGGCTTGTAAGTTGAATATGAATCATATATTGTTTCCTAAGAATCGATAATGCATTGGCTTGTTGAATCACTTTCTCCGTGAGGTTAATAATATGCTCGTTGAAAACATTTCTGATCTAACAATCTTTGTACATGCAGCAAAGGCCGGAAATTTTTCTACTGCAGGCAGAGAGTTAGGCTTTTCTGCTGCGGTTGTTAGCAAGCGATTACAGCGCCTTGAAGACCAGTTATCAGTCCGGCTGTTCAATCGTTCGACAAGGAAGGTAGGGCTGACTGACGAGGGGGCAGAGTATTACGATTATTGTATTCGTGTGCTATCTGACCTTGAAGAAGCTGAGTCATTGATAACTGTTGGAAGTCGCCAACCAAAGGGCACCCTTCGTGTAACTGTTCCTGCCGCATTTGGAAGATTACATATTGCACCTTTAGTCCCAGTGTTTTTGCGCCGACATCCCGACCTGCATCTTTGCCTACATCTATCGGATAATGTCGTAGATATTATTGAGGAACGGTATGATGTAGCAGTCCGCATAGGGGAAATGAAAGATTCTAACCTCGTAGCCAGGAATCTATGTGTTGACAAACGCTTAGTCGTTGCAACACCTTCATATATAGCAAAATATGGTGCACCTGAGCAGCCTGACGATCTAATAAAACATAACGCCTTACTCTTCGCTCATTCTACCACCTCAAACCTATGGAGATTTAGTGACAAGTTTGGGAAGCAACATTCCGTGAGGGTATCCGGTAACTTCGAAACAAATAATTGCGACGCCTTGCGAGAGGCTATCTTGGCGGACATCGGTATTGCACTTCGCCCTACCTGGGATATATGGAGGGATATTTTATCTGGAAGAATGATAGCTTTATTGAGGGATTATGTGCCGTATTCGTTTGATGTAAAAGTAGTATATCCAAGTCGCCGCCATTTGCCATCAAAGGTAAGGGTATTTATCGAGCTTCTGGTTGAAACATTCGGTGAGGTGCCATACTGGGATACCAGGAATGAAAGCTAGATGCTTTATCGTATGGAAAATCATTCATGACAGATGCCACCCGCAAAGGACCAAATGTCGACTGTGCAGCGAAAGCTGCCGTCCAGGGACTGACGATTTCCGCTCATAACGCTGTGATCGTGATTATTTATTAGGCATAGAAAGATGGACGAGTAAATAAGCACTCCGACCAGTCGGATCGAGACCAAAAGTGTTCAAATGTCTTCGTTTTATACATCATCAACAGATGAAGTTCTCGCAAGGTTAACGTTCATCGAGTATTCGCAAGATACATCGTTGTCTATTTTTACCATAAATTTGACAATCCCAGGCTCTGTTATAATTATACCATTAACACGATATATACTTCTGTTCATTGTTCTGCCATTAAACTCAATTTTTATTTTATTTCTCATAAACTCATGATCTCCGACATTTATGATAAATTCACCATCCTTTACATCCGTGTCGACATCATCTCTTTCCCACAAACATATAAAACAAACCTTTGCTATGAAGGTTGGGAATGCGACAGCGTTAATATCATCGAGAACACTAAATATACTGCATTGTCCAGTCTGACCGTCTATGCATGCACCTTCTGCCACTAAAGAATATTTAGCGCGTATCATAATTTTACGTCCTCCTTTCAGGAATAATTATATTTCCAAAACCAGTATTATCATACTTAAATGTGCTGTTAACTGCATTCATTGAAATAGTAGAATTTGATGGCTTGGACTTTGCGCATTCTTTTATGTATTCTCCAAATTCTAGTATACCCAAGTCAACATCTTTGACGCTTCCAGAAGTGTCGTCACTAAATAATATAGCAGTAATTACAGCATAGCTTAATGCGATGGTCATCAAATTTTGCTTTGCTTTAGACGTTATTTTGTTATAATACGCGATCATCTCAGACCTGCTTTCTCGGGTAATCATTTCTGTTACGGCCGAACATTTCAGTAAATTATTATATAAAAATGATGGCGTATTTGAAATCGCGTATATGGAAATAACCTCAACTATTTGGCGTCTTCTTATTTTAATCATGGGTTGCACCTATAGTATTCGTAATTAGGTCCGTAGCTTGGAACATCGTGAACAGCATGTATAAATTCACCATGAAGCCCCCACTTACTAAGAACGATAGGTGCAATAAGATTTTGACCGCTTTCTAAAACAATCCCCGAATGATTAACGTCACCGCTACCATCAACATACAAAACAATGTCACCAGGAATTGCGTCTCTCGCATTTTGTATTCTAACATAACCATCATCTGCGATAATATTTCTTATGTCTGTGGATTTAAAAACCTGCGTTCTTCGTGACGCAAATACCATCCCATGACAGTTATATCTCGTTGTTGGTTTTGTGCGAAGCCTAGCATTTGGATGGCTTTGTGTTATGATTGATAATGAATAAATATCTGATTTGATTAATGGTAAGCCCTGCAAGTTATCAATACCCCGCCTTAATGACGTCTCAAGCCTTATTCGTGTTGTCATGACTGCAATCCTATTTTATAAAATCATAGATATAGCTTAACACTGAGGCAATAAGAGCTTGGTCGAACAGTTGCTTACATGCAGAGCGTTCACTGAGTCGAACGTTCAGTAACGCAACTTTATGAATCATTGGCATCCTCGTCTTTATGCCCGACGCGGCACTGAACAGATTTATAGGCCTTATGGATTATTCTGTCGCTGCTGTATCCGTTGTGATGCGTAGAACGCATACAGGCATAAACGATTATATACTCAATGTTGCTACCGCTACCACAGTCCAGAATCACGCCAGAGGCCGTGCTCGTCGCTTTCTGCTACAGGTTGTTCACTGATACGCAGATCGGTGTCCGTCTCGGGGTCGACGTGAACCATCATGCGCCTCTCCAGTACTTCGTCATGCTTGTCCTACAAAGCTTGATGCATATATGCCAGCTCCTGGAAATCATAGTTTATATCAGCAGACCAAATCACCCACTACTGGATCGGTTCCTAAAAACCTGGAGAGCAGGTATCTGGACAATCCAATGTCAGCAATCAGTCTTGACCCGCCCTGCAGGCTGGCCCTGAGCACCACCCATCATCCTCGTCGAAGAGTAATCCAACTCAACGTCTGCTTCCAGTCTGCCGCTGTCCTTCAGAGATGAACGGCGGCAGGGCAGTGTGTGCAGTCATTCCCGTCCAACTTTGGAACGCGTATCATCTACATGAAGTTTCTTCAGGAAGGCGGCTTTTGACACAACGAGGCGTGGTTTGTCGGGAGGATCAGGTACTCTGGTCTGAGGCGCAGATGGCGGACGGTTTTCTCGACCGTTTGCAGGGTTTGCTGGGCAAGGCCGGGCTCTCTGATCAGCAGGGGTTGTTGCTGACTGCTTGCGGGAGTGTACACACCGCAGGTATGCGTTTCCCCATCGATATCATTTTCCTGGATGCCGACCTCAAGGTATTGGCGTGCCATTCGCGTGTCAGGCCATGGCGGTTCAAATCCTGCCGGGGCGCCCGCATGACGCTGGAGGTGGCGGCGGGCGGCATGGAACGTCATGGGGTGGCTTCGGGACAGTGTCTTACGTGGCGGGCTGCATCATTGCGGCCTTGACTGATTTGAATAGGCCAGAGGACTGCAACGGGATTCCGTGGTTCCCCGGATCGGAGGGCCTTTCTGGTATTCTGTGCGGACCTGTACCGTGCCCGTGAAGACGGTCGCTGGACACCGGGGACCGCGAGGTGCCTTTTCCTTGCTCAAGATCAAGGAATGGCTGTAAAAATTGTCCAATAATGCATGGACGTTAGCTTGATTGGGGACCTGTGCCATGTATGTCGTCTTACACCAGTGCCTGCGTGCCGATGCGCTCCCCGCGGCCGAAAGTTTTCTGTATGACGCCGGGCGCCGCGCGGGCGGGATCTAGCGCAATGGCGAGGGATGAGCGTCGGCCGACCTGGGCCTTATTCCTGCTCCTCGGCGTGGTGTTGACGGTGACGCTGCAACTCGTCTCGGGTTTGCTCCTGGCCTTGGGCTGGATCTGGCTTCTGCCCTTCCACATCATCGATGGTCTGGTTGCCGCGCTTTTCCTCGCCGGTGAATGGTCCTGGCTCCTTGGCTATGGCGTGGGTCGGCGGAGTGCGGCGCGGATCTTTCTATTTTCGGCGACGACACGGCGGCGGGTCGCTCGCCAGTGGCGCAATTTGGGGCGCGATGGCACTCCCCTGCGCGAGGGGTTGGACGCCGCCGTGGCGGGGATCTTTCTGCTCCTGGCGAGTGTCACCGTGATCCTGGGTATTTTGCTGTGGCGGGGAGCGGGAGATCTTTTGCCCTGGCACCGCACCCTGGCCGCTTTTCTGTTGTTGTTGTGGGTACTGCATCTGGCGTTCAGTATCATCGATCATTGGCCGCGTCGGCGCCGCAACGGCGTGTCTCCATGAGCCAATTCCGGGCAGCCGGTTCGTAAGCTTCCGCGCGCTGTCGCCTTAGTCGGAACAGCGCATGCATTGCACGTCGTAGCGCTTGATCCAGGCCTGGAGCGCCGCGACGGCATCCGGCCCGGTATGGAGGCGCTCCAGGGCCGTGGCCGGATCATCAGGCCGCACCCGTGCGATCCAGGCATCGCCGTAGGGGTCGATGTTGATGAGATGGGGATTTTCCAGCAATGTGTCGTTGCGCGCTACCACCGACCCGGCAAAAGGCACCGGCACGCCGCCGGCCCATTTGCCGCTCTCCAGGGTGGCCACGTGTCGACCGGCCTCCAGGTGGGTGCCCACCTTTTTGATGCGGGCCTTTTGCAAGCGCCCCGACATCGTCTGGGCCGGATCGGTGACGCCGATGGTGAAGGTGCCATCCTCTTCGGGACGTGCCCAGACATAGTCCAGATCATAATGGAGGTCTTCCGGCAACTGACAGCCTTGAAACTCACTCATGCCCTTTCTCCCTTTGTCCATCCGCCATGCGCTGCGCTGCGGCGGCGCCGTGATCCGGCATGGCGTCCGCCAGATGGGGATAGAGTTCCGCCTCCTCCCTGGCGTCATGCTGCTTGAGAATGGTCTGCACCGTGCTCAGGAAGTCGTTGAACTCCTCGGCATCCCGCGCCTCTATGGCCTCGGCCATCTCTTGAAAGAACACCCGCAGGTCCTGATGCCCTTTGCGCAGCAGGGCCGTCAGGGAATGCTCGCCGTCGCCCTCCAGCGCTTCGAATGCGGGAAACAGCATCGTTTCCTCCACGAACATATGTCTCTCCACGATGCCGCGACGAAACTGTTCCAACAGCCCTGCAGCATCTTGCCATCGACTTTCTTGCACGGCGGTAGCGCAGGCTTCCAGAAGCGCATCCAGCCGTTCATGGTCGTGTTGCATGATCTGATCTATGCTACTCACGGTGCTCTCCTTTTGAGTGCGGAACGGGTAAAGCGGTTACAAGGCTCATCATAGCCCAATGTCGCCAGAGAGGTCGGAAATGAAAGTGCAACTGTTGGTGTCGAAATGGTGCCCCACCTGCCCACAGGCAGAAAAAATCTGGGCAGAAGCCGCACAAAAATTACCCATGGACCTGCAGATTCTGGATGTCGCTGAACGGGATGGTCGCGAGGTCGTCAGCCGACTGCGCATCAAAACCGTCCCGGCGGTGGTGGTGGATGGCACTTTGAAAGCCGTGGGCGTCCAGCCGTTAGGTGACGTTTTGAAATTGCTCGGCGCCTGACGCGCTTGGAAGCGGGGCACCGAGGGCGTTGATCGCAGTGAAGGCCCCGACGATGAGAAAGTGACATTGCTCCATGAAGGGCGCTATTGCAATGAATCAATGAAAGTACGTATATTGTACAAGCATTATTTAATCTGAAGGATGGAGCAGGGTAAACCCGGTATTGGCTCGGGATACCTTGGCCCTGAATACGCTCAGCATTTCTTTAACCGAAAAGGAGCATTACCATGTCCTGCTGTGATCGCACCATCAAGGATGTCAGCACCGTGCAAAAAACGGCCGAGGGTGTAGCCGTACACGTCGACAACTCGGTAGAGGCCAAAAAGGTCTTTGCCATCGTGGAAAACTGCCAGACCGGTCAATGCGACTGCATGAGCACTGAAACCAAAGCCAAGGTGACGGGTATGGAGGTGGTTCAGGGAGAGAACGGCACCCAGATCCATATTGCGGGAGACCTGAGTCCCGAAGAAATCACCGCAGCCATGGCACGTTCCACGAAAACGCTCTGAGGAACGGTGACCTAAGGGCGGGGCTGGAGACGCTCCCGTCTGCGTACGACATGATCGGCCAGCCAGGCTCCGACGAGATAGCAGAGAGACCGGGAGAGTTGCGAAAACCACGGAGGCGGGATCCACCTGTTCGATGCTTCCGCCAGACTCCTCACCAGGTAGGGATGCAGCACACCGCTGACGCCGATCCCCAGCAGCAAGGCGGTCAGTAGTGCAACCGCCCAGGCGCAGCAGCGTTTTTGCAGGAAGGCGTAAGCCAGACGAAAAATGACTGCGCCGAGCAGTGCGCTGAACAAACACTCGATCAACAGGATACGCAGCATTTTCAATTCCTCTGGGAAGCGTGTTGAGAGAGCGGGCGCATCATTGCATCCTGTGCCGGAAGAGCCAGGCGGCGGCACTCATGGAGAAAATCGCGATAAGCGCCAGGGGCCAGTATTGCGACCAGAGCATGGGCATATTGTCCCCCTCCAGAAACACCCCGCGCACGACCACCAGAAAATAGCGCATGGGGTTGATATAGGTCAGATCCTGCACCAGTTCCGGCATATTGGCGATAGGGGTGGCGAATCCCGAGAGGATAATGGCGGGTACCAGAAAGAGGAACACGCCCAGCAGTCCTTGCTGCTGGGTCACTGCCAGTGAGGAGATCATCAGGCCGATGCCTACCGCCGCCAGCAGGAACAGGGCCATACCCACCAGTAGCGCGAGTATGCTGCCCACAAAAGGCACCTGAAACCAGAATACCGCCACCAGAGCGATGAGCAATCCCTCCATGCCGCCGATGATGAAACCCGGCAGGGCTTTTCCTACCAGGATCTCCACCGGACCCATGGGAGTCACTAGGAGCTGATCAAAGGTTCCTTGCTCCCGCTCGCGCGCCACCGACAGGCCGGTCACCAGGAGCGTTACCACCAGCATGAGCAGGGCCACAATGCCCGGCACAATAAACCAGCGGGACAGCAGATTGGGATTGAACCAGGAACGGACCACCAGTTGCGCCGGCGGCCGGCCCCAATGATGGTCCGCGGCCCAATGGGTATCGAAGGACAGCAGCACCGTATTGACGTAATTCAGGGCCAAAGTGGCCGTGTTGGAGTTGCGGCCATTAATGATCACCTGCACGGGAGCCGGCCGATGCAGCAGCAGGTCGCGAGTGAAGTGGGGGCCGATCTGCAAGACGAGCAAGGCCTTTTCATTATCGATGAGCGGGGCTATCTGCCCCTCGTTTTCAATGGTCGCCACCTGCTGAAAAGCCGGAGAGCCTTGAAAATCCCCCAGCAGTTCCCGGGAGGCGAATCCGGTATCCTGGTTGTAGACGGCATAGGGGATATGGCTCAGGTCAAAGGTGGCGGCATAGCCGAAGACCAGTAACTGGATGAGGGGTGGGCCGATGAGCACGAAACGGCTTTTCTTGTCCCGCAAGAGCGCGAGGAACTCCTTGATGACCAACGCCCAGATCCGTGCCGGCATCAGTCCAGCCTCTTGTGTGAACGACGCAAGGTGACGCCGAGGAAAAACGCCGCCATCAGCAGCAGCGCCAGACTGTTCCAGAGAATGATGGGCCAGACGTCCCCGGCGAGGAAGATGGTCTGCAGGATACTCACGAAATAGCGGGCGGCGACAATATGGGTGATGATGCGGATGGCCGCCGGCATCGACTGGATATCGAAGATGAAGCCCGAAAGAATAAAGGCGGGCAGAAAGGTGACGATGATGGCGATCTGCCCGGCCACAAACTGATTGCGGGCGACACTGGAAATCAGCAACCCCATGCCCAGCGCCGTCAGCAGAAAGAGCGCCGAGCAGGCGAGCAGCACCCAGAAACTACCGACCAGGGGGACGGTGAAAAGCCAGACGGCCAGTGCCACGGAGAGCAGCATGCCGCCCATGCCCATGATAAAATACGGAATCAGTTTGCCCAGCAGAATCTCGCTCATGGTGACCGGAGTGGCCATGAGGGCCTCCATGGTGCCGCGTTCCCACTCACGGGCTACCACCAAGGCGGTCAGCAAGGCGCCAATGAGGGTCATGATCACCGCGATCAGACCCGGCACCAGATAGTCCCGGCTGCGCAGGGCGGGATTGAACCAGATGCGGTCTTCGCCGTTCACCGGGATGATCAGCGGGGCTCCGGCGTTGAACGCGCGCTGTTGCAGCCAGTTCTGCCAGATGCCCTGCATATAGCCCTCCAGAATGCGCGCATTGTTGGCATCTACCCCGTTGATCAGAACACCGATGGAGGCGGTATTTCCCCGTAGTATCTGGCGGCTGAAGTCCGAGCGTAGCCAGAGGATGCCATCGGCCTTGCGTGCCATCAGTGCCTGCCGGGCACTGTGCATGCTGGTGTATATCTGTGGCTCGAAATAGCGGGACTGTTGCAAGCCGCCCACGAAGGCACTGGTTTCCGCCGTCGGTTGGTCCACTACGACGGCGACCGGCACGTGCTTGGCATCCAGAGATACACCGTAGCCAAACAGAAACAGCAGAAATACGGGCATGAAAAAGGCGATGGCGATGGCTGAAGGGTCGCGCAGGATCTGGATGAATTCCTTGCGGATCAGTCCGCGCAGGCGTTGCAGATTCATGACGCCCTCCGGATCTGGCCTTCGTGGGCCTGGATCAGGAGAACGAAGGCGTCTTCCATGCTGGGGTCGGGATGCTCCGCATCTTTGGCCTGGGCACGCACCTGCTCGGGGCTGCCCTGGGCGAGAACTTCGCCGAGGGACATCAGCACCAGGTTGTCGCAGTATTCGGCTTCATCCATAAAGTGGGTGGTGATCATTACGGTGACACCCGACTCGGCAAGGGCATTGACCCGCTGCCAGAATTCCCGGCGCGCCAGAGGATCGACACCGGAGGTGGGTTCGTCGAGGAAGAGGATGGGCGGTTCGTGCAGCAGCGCGCAGGCCAGGGCGAGACGCTGCTTGATACCCAAAGGTAGATCATCGGCGTTTACGTCGCGGTAGTCGCGCAACTGAAATTCCTGACGCGCCCAGTTCAGACGATCCTGCCGCCGGGTGCCGCGTAAGCCGTAAGCCGCCGAGAAAAAGGCGAGATTCTGATCGCAACTGAGGTTGCCGTAGAGCGAAAATTTCTGAGATACGTAACCAATGCGTGCCCGCGCCCGGCCGCTGGCGTGGCGCATGTCGACCCCGGCGACGCGCAAGGTGCCGGAGGACGCAGGTAACAGGCCACAGAGCATGCGGAACGTCGTGGTCTTGCCGGCGCCATTGGCGCCCAGCAGGCCAAAAATCTGCCCTTTCCGTACACTGAAGGTGTTGCCTTTGACGGCCTCGAAGTGACCGAAGAATTTGCAGAGATCGCGTACTTCGATGACGGTTTTCGCCGCGGATTCCTGGCCCGGTTGTGCGCTGGCCGATGCCTGGGGTGGGGTGGATGTCGCAGTTGCAGGTGTGGTGGTCGCCGCGGTAGCTGCTGCGGCCACCGGCGCGCCCAGCAAATCCACAAACGCATCTTCAAAGGCCGGATCGACGGGTTGCCATTGTTCGCCCTCGGTAGCAGCGGGCTGCGCAGTGGTCCGGCAGAGCACCCGCACGCCCTCCGCCAGAATGCGGGCATCCTGAACACCCGGACGGGCTTGTAACGCCTCGCGTAGATGCCGCTTGCTGGTAGCATTGTTGGTCACCAGAAAGCAGCGTCCCCGCAGGGGCGCGCTGAAGGCCTTGGGGGTGTCTTTCTTGAGCAGTTTGCCCTGATGGAGCAGGATGATCTCGTCGCAGCGCTCCGCCTCATCAAAATAGGCCGTACTCATGAGGACCGTCACGCCCTTGTCCCGCAATCCCTGAACAATATCCCAGAGCTCGCGGCGCGCGATGGGGTCGACACCAACGGTAGGTTCGTCGAGCAGCAGCAATTGCGGAGCGCGTAACAGCGCACAGGCGAGGCCGAGCTTCTGCTTCATGCCACCCGAAAGGGCACCGGAACGCCGCGCACCAAAGGGACCCAGGGCCGTCAGCTTGAGCAGGTCCTGCTGGCGGGTGCGGGCATCCTCCCGGCCGAGTCCCTGCAGGTCGGCATAGAGATCCAGATTCTCTTGTACCGTGAGGTCTTCATAAAGGCCGAAGCGCTGGGGCATGTAGCCGATTTCGCGCTGAATGGTATTGGCCTGGCTGCGGGTGTCTGCGCCCAGGATCGTCACTATTCCGGTATCCGGCCGGAGCAGACCCGCCGCCAGACGCATCAACGTCGTTTTGCCGGCCCCATCGGGACCCAGCAGACCGGTGACGGTGCCTGCCTGCAGCGCAATTTCCAGTCGGTCCAGTGCCTGCACCCGGGCCGGGCCGCGGGCGAAGCTCTTGCTGACCTCGGTAAAACGCAGTGGGGTATCCGCCTCAGCCACGGCTCAGTTTCCGCAGGGATGCGCAGAAAGCTTTTGCGGCTGATTGTCTGTCAGCGGAATATGAACGGTGACGGGCATACCCAGGCGCAGGCGATGCTGCGGATTGCAGGCATAGACCCGCACCCGGTACACCAGTTCCGTACGCAACTCCGTGGTTTGCACGGTCTTGGGCGTGAATTCCGCAGTGGGTGAAATGAAACCCACCCAGCCCGGGAAAGATTTGCCCGGGAAGGAATCACTGCTAATCGTCGCCTTCATGCCCAGCCGCACCTGCCCCAATGCCTTTTCCGGCAGATAGGCGCGCACCCAGACCGGATTGTCCAATGCCAAAGTGAATACTGGAGTCTGCGGGGAAACCATGTCGCCCGGCTCCAGAATACGGTCCTGAACGACACCGTCTTCTGGCGCATAAAGACGGGTGTCCGTGAGTTCGCGGCGCGCCAGAGACAGACCTGCCTTATCGGCTTGTAACTGCTGCCGCGCCGCCGCAATATCTTCTTTGCGCGGCCCCTTGATGGCCAGGGTCAGTGCCTGCTGGGCGCGGTCCAGATTGGCGCGAGCCGTTTTCAGGGCGGCGGCGGCGTTGTCGAGACTCTGTTTGGGCACATATTGCCGTGCGGCAAGGGCCTGCTGGCGTTGCCAGGTGATCTCGGCATTGCTCAGGGTCGCCTGAGCGGCAGCGGCTTCGGCCCGGGCCTCGGCGATTTCTTCCGGACGGGAACCCGCCAGCAGGCGCGCCAGCACCTGCTCTTGCGCGGCCATACCTGCGGCATCTTTATCTACGGCGTCCTGAAACCGTACGGGGTCCAGATCCGCCAGCAATTGTCCCTTTTTTACCCGGTCGCCCTCCTGTACCCGGAGATCGAGAAGCCGGCCGTTGTCGTCAAAGGCCGCCTGTACCTGGCGGATGTCGATATTGCCGTAGATGGTGACGGTTTTTTCTGGGGCGTGATGGCGGCTCAGAAAATAATAGGCGACCGCACCAGCAACGATAAGCACTACTACCAGTGCCAGAGCACGTTTTTTGGGGGAAATGGCCATATTTATCTCCGATGATTATGCGCGTTATGTTAGAACGCTTCGCGCCCTATTGACAGGATATTGACGGATTCCAGATACGGTCGCGCCGCGCTGCCCGGGAGTTGGGGGGGGGTCTGGATGTCGGGATCGACTGGGTCACAGCCAGCCGGATCCCTCTAGGAGAAACGCATTAAGTGACGGGGATGCTCACCAAGCCGTTCGTTTGCAGAATCATCGTACCCATGCGCTGTGCGCCTTGATGGGTGGCTTAAGGCAGCAAAGTGCCGATGCGCTCCAGTTCCTGCCGCAGTTTTGCCGGATCTTTCTCCAGCAGTTCCGCCACCGGTAACTGCAGCAAGGCTTCGATGCGGTGGCGCAGGATATGGTAGGCAGTATCGAAAGCCGCTTCGATCTGCGCTTCCGTACCGGTCACTTTGGCCGGATCCTCCACGCCCCAGTGGGTACGGATGGCTGGCCCCAGATAGGCGGGGCAGGTTTCGCCGGCCGCATCGGCGCAAACGGTGATGACGATGTCCGGGGTCTCTTTCAGGTCCTCCCAGGATTTGCTGTGCAGACCGTCCGTACGAAAGCCCTCACGCTCTAGCAGGTTTATGGAACGAGTGTGGACGTACCCTGCAGGATGGCTGCCGGCGCTGGTGGCATGCATGCCCGGCCCGGCCAGCGCATTGAAGGTGACTTCGGCGAGAATGGAACGGCAGGAGTTGCCGGTGCAGAGAAAAAGGATTTCCGGGGTTTTCATCACTGGTTTCCTTCCTGGACTGAGGGAGAGCGGGTTTCACCGGATAGGGCACAGTCCCGGGTACCATGGCAGCAATTTTCTGTGAGATACGCGACCAGCGCGCGCACCACGGGCATGGCTGCCCGGTAACGCTGATAGCGTCCTTCGCGCTGCACGGTGACCAGCCCGGCGTGCTGGAGGTTTTTCAGATGAAAGGAAATGCCGTTGTGCGGTTGCCCCAGATGCTCGGCAATATCGCCGGATACCAGACCCGTCGGCTCCTGTTCTACCAGCAGGCGAAAAATCTCCAGGCGCACCGGCGAGGCCAGGGCCTCCAGGCGGGCGACGATTTGTGCAGGGTCTTGTAGTGGTTCCATCGTATTATCCACGAATATTTCTTGCAGTATTGACAAGACCGTGGCGCTCGTCAAGACTTGGCTCTGTGTTTTACCTCCGGAGTTCCTCCAAGCATGCTGGCCGTCGCCATATTTCTCGTCACCCTGATTCTCGTCATCTGGCAACCCAAGGGCCTCAGCATCGGCTGGAGCGCCATGGGTGGCGCTGTCGTGGCGCTGGCCACCGGCGTCATCACCTGGAGTGACATTCCCATTGTCTGGCACATTGTCTGGGATGCCACCTTTACCTTTGTGGCCTTGATTATCATCTCGCTGATCCTCGATGAGGCAGGATTTTTTCACTGGGCGGCACTGCATGTGGTTCGCTGGGGTGGTGGTCGCGGGCGCCTGCTCTTTCCTTTGATCGTCGTGCTGGGGGCCATGATTGCTGCGGTGTTCGCCAACGACGGCGCGGCGTTGCTGCTCACCCCGATCGTCATGGCCATATTGCTGCGCCTGGATTTCACCCCGGCGGCCACCTTTGCCTTTGTCATCGCCACGGGTTTCGTGGCCGATACCACCAGCCTGCCGCTGATGATTTCCAATCTGGTGAACATTGTCAGTGCCAATTATTTCAACATCAGTTTTGACCGTTATGCGACGGTGATGGTGCCCGTGGATCTGGTGGCCCTGGCGGCGACGCTGGGCGTGCTCTGGCTCTATTTCCGGCGGGTGGTGCCACGCCGATATCTGACCCGTGACCTGCCCGAACCTGCTTCTGTCATCATGGATCACGTGGTTTTTCGGGCCAGTTTCCCGGTTCTGATTCTGTTGTTGGTGGCCTATTTTGTCACTGCGCAATGGCAGGTTCCGGTCTCCGTGGTGACCGGAACCGGTGCGTTGATCCTGTTGGCTCTGGCCGGGCGTTGGCTACAGGGCGGGCGCGGCGCGCGGATTCCCGTGCGCAAAGTGCTGCGGGAAGCCCCTTGGGCGATCGTGGTCTTCAGTCTGGGTATGTATCTGGTGGTTTATGGATTACGCAACGCCGGACTCACCAGTTATGTGGCCATGGCCCTGCACTGGTTTGCTGGTCACGGGACCGTAGCAGCGGCGCTGGGCACGGGGTTTCTCGCGGCCCTGCTGTCTTCCATCATGAACAATATGCCAGCGGTACTGGTGGGAGCGCTGGCTATCCATCAACTGTCCTCGGTAGCAACAGACCCCTTGCTCCGGGAGATCATGGTCTACGCCAATGTTATCGGCTGTGATCTCGGCCCCAAGTTTACCCCGATCGGCAGCCTGGCGACCCTGCTCTGGCTGCATGTGCTGAGTCGCAAAGGTATGACCGTGACCTGGGGACAGTACATGAGAACGGGTCTGCTCATTACCCCGCCGGTACTGCTGGTCACGCTACTGGCCCTGGCCTGGTGGCTGCCGCTGGCTTGAGGAGGATGGTCATCATGTCTGGAAATTTGCCCAATACCGACGATGTGCTGCTGCAGGTGCCGGATGTCCGGTGTTTGCGCAGTGCCGCCGAAACGGATCACCCGCCGCGCATCCTGCTGCTGTACGGCTCCAACCGGGAATGTTCCTACAGTCGCCTGCTGACGCTGGAGGCGGAACGTCTGCTGCGATACTTCGGCGCGGAAACCCGCGTCTTTCACCCGACGGGACTACCCCTGCCCGACGATGCCCCGGTGACACATCCCAAAGTGGTGGAGTTGCAGGAGTTGGTAGAATGGTCGGAAGGACAGGTCTGGTGTTCTCCGGAGCGTCATGGCGCCATGACGGGGGTGTTCAAATCGCAGGTGGACTGGATTCCCCTCAATTCTGGGGCAATTCGCCCTACCCAGGGCAAAACGCTGGCGTTAATGCAGGTTTGCGGAGGGTCGCAATCGTTCAATGCGGTCAACCAGATGCGCATTCTGGGCCGCTGGCTGCGCATGCTCACCATCCCCAACCAGTCCTCCGTTCCCAAGGCTTTTCTGGAGTTTGACGATGGTGGCCGGATGAAGCCTTCTGCCTACTACGACCGGGTCGTGGACGTCATGGAAGAACTCATGAAATTCACCCTGCTTACCCGCGGGAACAGCGATTATCTGGTGGATCGCTATTCCGAGCGCAAAGAATCCGCAGAGGAACTTTCCCGGCGCGTCAATCTACAGAACCTATAGCGCATGGCTGTTGCAAGGCATGAGGTTGGGGGTACGCAAGAGCCAACTGACGCATTGCGCGACTGCTCCATACAGTCCAAAATCCACCCCTACACGAGGGGGACCCATGTTTGACAATCTGACCCAGAAACTGACCCAGACTTTCAAGAATCTGCGCGGCCAGGGACGGCTGAGCGAGGACAACATCCGTGACGCCCTGCGCGACGTGCGCCTGGCGCTGCTGGAGGCGGATGTTGCCCTGCCGGTGGTCAAGGACTTTATCAACAACGTGCGCGAATCGGCCATGGGCGAAGCCGTGGTCAAAAGCCTCACGCCGGGGCAAGTCTTCGTCAAGATCGTCCACGACGAACTGGTACAGTTGATGGGCGCGCATAACGACAGTCTCGATCTCAGCGCCCGTCCCCCGGCGGTGATTCTCCTCGCGGGTTTGCAGGGTTCGGGTAAGACTACCACTAGTGCCAAGCTCGCCCTGTGGCTCAAGGACAAGGAAAAGAAGCGCGTGCTGATGGTCAGTACCGACGTCTATCGTCCGGCCGCCATGGAACAGTTGGTGCATCTGGGTAAGGACATCGAGGTGGATGTATTTCCCTCCAGCCCCGGCCAGCAGCCGGTGCGTATCGCCCAGGATGCGGTGGAGGCGGCGCAGCGCGGCGTCTATGACGTGCTCATCGTCGATACGGCGGGGCGTCTGCATGTGGACGGCGAGATGATGGCGGAGGCACAGGCACTGACGGCGGCGGTCAAGCCGGTGGAACTGCTCTTTGTGGTGGATGCCATGACCGGTCAGGACGCGGTGAATACCGCCAAGGCCTTTAATGACGCTCTGCCGCTGACCGGCGTGATTCTCACCAAGGCGGACGGCGACGCCCGCGGTGGCGCGGCTCTATCGGTGCGAGCCATTACCGGCAAGCCCATCAAGTTCATCGGTATCGGTGAGAAAATTCGCAAGGGTCTGGAACCGTTTTATCCCGAGCGCATGGCCTCGCGCATTCTGGGGATGGGTGACATCGTCAGTTTGGTGGAGCAGGTCCAGCAGGATGTGGATGAGGATCAGGCCCGGAAAATGACCCAGAAGTTGCGCAGCGGCAAGGGCTTCGATCTGGAAGACTTCCGTGAGCAGTTGCGTCAGCTCGAGCGCATGGGCGGTATGGCCAGCATCATGGACAAGCTGCCGGGTATGGGTGAGTTGTCCGCCGAGGCGCAGAGCGCGATGCAGGATGGCAAGCCCATGCGCCGCCTGGAAGCCATCATCAACTCTATGACGCCCGGCGAAAGACATCATCCGGACATCATCAAGGCCTCGCGACGGCGGCGGATTGCTGCGGGTTCCGGGACGACCGTGACCGAAGTGAACAAGCTCCTAAAGCAGTTCGAAATGATGCAAAAGATGTTCAAAAAAATGGGTAAAGGGGGCCGGGGACTCAGCCGTTTGCTGGGGATGAATCCCAAATCCATGCTGAAGGGCGGTTTACCCTTCCGTTAGAGCTTGTTTTTAGTTACGATACGCGCCTTTCTCCCGCACAGTGGGAGAGGATCATGGTTAAGGAGAATACATGGTAGTCATTCGTATGGCCCGGGGCGGCGCCAAGAAGCGGCCTTTTTATCACATTGTGGTGGCCGATAGCCGTAGCCGTCGGGATGGCCGTTTCATTGAGCGTCTGGGTTTTTACAATCCCATTGGCGCGGTAGCGGAGTTGCGGATCGATAAGGAACGCGCCGCTTACTGGTTGAGCCAGGGCGCCCAGCCGTCCGATACCGTCGCCGGCTTTCTGAAGAAAGAAGGCGTGAGCAAGACGGGTGTTGCCAGCGTCTGAAGCCGGGGAGTGGGTGGTGCTGGGACGTGTCTCCGGCATCTACGGTGTGCGCGGCATGGTGAAAGTCTTTTCTTTCACTGAGTCGCGTGACAGTATCCTCGACTACTCGCCCTGGTACCTCGGGCCCGACCGGCGCCCCTGGGTGCTGGAAGATGGACGTATGCAGGGCGAGGGTGTGGTGGCCAAGCTGGCGCAGGTAGAGGACCGTGAGCAGGCGCGCGCCCTTATCGGGCAGGAGATCGCCGTGATCCGGGCTGATTTGCCTGAGTTGGGTGCCGGTGAGTTTTACTGGAGTACGCTGACCGGGCTTCGGGTGCTGAACCGGGAAGGCATCGTTCTGGGCACCGTGTCCGCTTTTCTGGAGACCGGCGCGAATGACGTGATGGTGATCGACGATGGCAAGGGTGGTGAACTGCTCATTCCGTGGTCGGCCGAAGCCTCTGCGGGCGTGGATTTGCCTGCCGGGCAGATTGTCGTGGACTGGCAAGCCGACTGGTGATGCGTTTTGACGTCCTCACCATCTTCCCTGGGCTGATCCACGGCTACTTGCAGGAAGGCATTGTCGGACGCGCGCTGAGCCGCGGGCTGATCGAGGTGCATACCTGGAACCCTCGGGATTTCAGTGACAGCGCTTACCGGCGGGTGGATGACCGCCCCTTCGGCGGTGGGCCGGGTATGCTGATGATGGCTCCACCCTTGCTGGCGGCGATTGCGGCGGCGCGACAGGCCAACTCCGGGGCGCCGGTGATTTACTTGTCACCCCAGGGGCAGCGCCTGCAGCAGCGGGCGGTGCAGGATTTTGCAGCGGCACCGGGTCTGATTTTGCTGGCAGGTCGTTATGAAGGTATTGATGAGCGGGTGCTGGCGGCAGTGGATGCGGAATGGTCCATCGGCGACTACGTGCTGGCGGGCGGGGAATTGCCGGCGCTGGTGCTGATGGAGGCTGTGGCGCGGCAGTTGCCGGGTCTGCTGGGTCATGCGGATTCCGCAGCAGAAGACAGTTTCGCGGCGTCTGGCCTGCTGGATTGCCCGCATTATACCCGGCCCGAGGTGGTGGCGGGGGAAGGAGTCCCGGAGGTGCTGCTTTCCGGAGATCACGCACGTATCCGGCGCTGGCGTCTGCAGCAGTCGTTGGGCCGCACCGCTGAGCGGCGCCCGGATTTGCTGGAGCAGCGAGGGCTGCGGGCAGATGAGCAAATATTGTTGGAAGAGTATCGCCGTCAGCGCGGCGAAGCGCAGTAATACTAGGCTTAAGGAGTTGGGCATGAACATCATTGACGAAATCAATCAGGAACAAATGCAGTCGGTACTGCCGGCTTTTGGTGCGGGTGATACGGTGGCCGTTCA
The DNA here is from genome assembly GCF_000021485.1 of Acidithiobacillus ferrooxidans ATCC 23270. Lineage (NCBI taxonomy): Bacteria > Pseudomonadati > Pseudomonadota > Acidithiobacillia > Acidithiobacillales > Acidithiobacillaceae > Acidithiobacillus > Acidithiobacillus ferrooxidans. The sequence continues at coordinate 2,538,651 of NC_011761.1, read as the reverse complement.
CGTGAAAGTGAAGGAAGGTGACCGCGAGCGTGTCCAGATTTTTGAAGGTATCTGCATTGCCCGCCGTAACCGCGGCCTGCACTCTGCCTTTACGGTCCGCAAGATCTCCAACGGAGAAGGGGTGGAGCGGGTTTTTCCGTCCTATTCCCCGCTGGTGACCAAGGTTGAAGTAAAGCGCCGTGGTGATGTGCGCCGCGCCAAGCTTTATTACCTGCGCGATCTTTCGGGTAAGGCTGCGCGCATTAAAGAAAAGCTGGGCTGACGCGGCACTCGGCCATGGCCGGGTTCGGCTTGGGGGCAGGAGTGCTGACGCCGGGTTCGCGGGAGATCCTCGAACACTGGCATTCCGCTTCTGTCCCGGAGTGGGAATTTCTCTGGGCCGACGCCGCCCGGCGGTTGGCCTTGCGCGCCGCTTGGCAGCAGAGTTTGTTGCCGCATTGGTGGGCCGCCGCCGCAGACGCGCAGGCACTACAGGTTGTGGCGGATACCCTGGCCCTTCTCGCCGAGGCGGAATCTTTGCCCCCGGCACTGTTAGCGGCTGCCCTACAGGTGCAGGAGACGTCGCTGGTGAAGCCGGCAGCCATGCTGCCGGCTGCGCTGATGTCCGAGGCCGCCAACCCCATGCCCCTGGACATGGAGGCGGATACCTTTGCCAAGGCTATTGAGGACCGTGATCTGGAGACGCTGGCGCCGCTACTGTTCAGTATGGCGGCGGACGACAATGCCCGGCGGGTTGTCCTCCATCGTCTGGCCCAGCGTCTGGCCGATGATAACCACGCCCAGGGCCTGCGTACTATCCTCTACGGGCAGTGGCAGGGCGCTGCGGCTGATCTGCCGGCCCGAACTTTTTCGCTGGGGGCTCTGGCGCTGTTGCAGAGTCACTGGCAACTGCCTTCCGGAGTGGCGGTGGTCGTCCCCGAAGGGCGGGCCAGTCGTGATCCGGCGGTAGACAAACCCCTGCTCCATGCCCTGCGGGAGCGCGATCTGCCTGCCTTCATGGGACGTATCCGCGCGCTCGGCGATCAGCCTTTAGATGCCATCCGTCAGCTCTTCCTGACGGTTACCCTGATGATCATCGAGGGCGGCGGCGGCAAGGAACCCCTGCCGCTGCTGCGCCTTTACGTCTGGCTCGGCAGTTTGCTGGCATTACCCCACCGCAGCCTGCGGCAGGCGCGGAAAGTGCTGTTCAGTGCCGCAGCCACCACTTTTGGTTTTGCCGGATGGCAGCGTCAGGAAGACTGGCCGCACTTCAGTATGCTGGCCGCTTATCGTGAACGGGCCGCCATCGAACCGGTGCCGGAACCTTTTAGCTGGCAGGGGCCTTTATACGCTGCGGCATCGGGCTCCGGTCCCCAGTGGTGGTTACAGGTGGCAGAGCGCGGAGTAGCACAAACGGGCTTGCCCGGCTTCTGGTCCCTGTGGCGCACGGCGCGGCGTGCTGGTTCCCTGACGGGAGGAGCAGCGTTGGCATGGATTCATCCTCTGGTGGTCCTACGCTTGTTTCCGGGCTGACCCGGGGGCGCCCGGACGCTTGGTGTCACGATAATCCGGCGGGGGGATTCGATGCCTAGTGCCGGTCTGTCCGCCGAACGGCAGCGGATCGACACCTTTCTTGACGCCCTGTGGCTGGAAAAAAACCTTGGTGAAAATACCCTGACCGCTTATCGTCAGGATTTGCTGCAGGTAGCCGCCGCGCTCGCGGAGTGGGATTTGACCCTGACTACCGCTGACGACGGCGCCCTGGCGCGCATACTGGGACAGAGGTTACAGTCCGGGGCCGCCCTGCGCTCCGTAGTCCGCCTGCTCTCCAGTGTGCGCCGTTTTTACGGTTACGCGGAGCGGGAGGGCTGGGTATCCCGTGACCCCAGTCGCAACCTGCAGAGTCCTCGTATCGGCCGCGTACTACCCCACGTTCTCAGCGAAACGGAAATAGAGGCCCTGCTGGCGGCCCCCGATTGTACCCACCCGTTGGGCCTGCGTGACGCAGCCATGCTGGAACTGATGTACGCCTGCGGTTTGCGGGTATCGGAACTGGTGAATCTGGAGACGCGCCAAGTGGACCTCAGCGCCGATATGGTGGTGGTCTTTGGCAAGGGTCGCAAGGAACGCTTGGTGCCCATGGGAGAAGTGGCGGCCGGCCGCGTGACCCAGTATCTGCAGATGGGTCGCCCGCAGATACTGGGTCAGCGCATCAGTGCCGCCCTTTTTGTGACTGGGCGGGGGGCTGCCATGACGCGCCAGCGTTTCTGGCAAAACATTGAACGTTACGCCCGGTCTGCGGGAATCACTCAGACCGTATCGCCGCACAGCCTGCGTCACGCCTTTGCCACCCACCTGCTGAATCACGGCGCGGACCTGCGCAGTGTGCAGTTGATGCTGGGACACGCCGCCCTGTCCACCACGGAGATATATACCCATGTGGCGCAGGCGCGGCTCAAGGCGCTGCACGCGAAGCATCACCCGCGCGGGTGATGCCTGTATTGTCGCGCCTCTACTTCTTGGGTAGCGTCACCACCACGTAGATGCTGGCCTTGCCTTGCCGCACCAGCAGCGGGATGGGCTGACCGGCCGGCAGACCGGCAACGATATGCTCCAACTCGGCGGGACTGTTGACGTCCTGCTGATCGATCTGCTGGATGATCATACCCGGCATGATCCCTGCCTCCGCAGCCGCGCCTTCACTAACGCCGACCACCACGACGCCATGATGCACATCCAACTGCTTCTCAATGCTGGGGGTCAGCGACTGGACATGGATGCCCATGCGGGAGACTTTGCCCACTTTGGCGGCCGTGGAAGGTTCCTGGCTGCCGGAAGGCCCTTCCATGTTTTTGGGCAGGGCGGCAATCAGGACATCTTTGGTTTCCGCTTTTCCGCGGTGGAGGATGCCGACCTTGGCGTGGGTGCCTGGCAGGGTGTTGCCTACCATAGGTGGCAACTGTCCGACATTGTACACCGGCTTGTTATCATAGGTGACGATGACGTCACCGGGCCTGATGCCCGCCTTGGCCGCCGGGCTGCCGGGTTCCACGGACGCGATGAGGGCGCCGACGGGTTCCGTGAGGTGCAGCGCCTGCGCCATTTGCGGCGTGACGTCCTGTACCTCGACCCCCAGATAGCCAAACTGAATTGCCTTGTGATTTTTGAAGTCCTGCACCACCCGCATCACGGTATTGATGGGGATGGAGAACGACAGACCCATATAGCCACCGCTGTTGGTATAGATCTGGTCGTTGATGCCGATCACCTGGCCATTCATGTTGAAGAGTGGCCCACCCGAGTTGCCGGGATTGATGGGTACGTCGCTCTGGATAAAGGGGATGTATTCATCATCGGGTAACGGGCGATTCATGGCGCTGACTACACCCTGGGTCACTGTGTTATAGAAACCGAACGGCGCGCCAACGGCGAGCAGCCACTGGCCAACCTTCAAATCGTCGGAGTTGCCGATGGGCACAGTGGGTAGGTTCTTGGCGTTGATTTTGAGCAGTGCCGTATCGTAACGCACCGACAGGCCGATCAGTTTGGCCGGATAGGCGTGGTGGGTGGTGAGGGTAACGACGATATGGTTAGCGCCGCGAACGACGTGACCGGCGGTGACGATATAGCCGTCGGGACTGATGATGAAGCCGGAACCGAGAGATTGGATTTTTTCATGCTGCTGTGGTCCGGGACCACCGCCCTGTCCGGGCGCCATGAAGTGATGGAAAAACTGGTAAAAAGGCGAGTTTGGCGGAAAGGGATTGGCCTGCTGGTGAATGACCTTGTTGGTGGTGCTGCTGATGTTGACCACCGCGGGACCATAACGGTCGATAATCGGGGTAAAATCCGGCAAGGCGACCAGCGCCTTCTGGGGAACTGTGTTGGTCGAGATGGAAAGGGCCGGGGCCGCGGGGGCGTCGGCTTGCGCCCACTCCGCTGCACCCAGTGAAAAACCAAAACATGCCGCCACGACGGCAGTGATTACCAGTTTGGGGCGCTTCAACATCACACTCGGGCGATCATTCGCCATAGGACTCTCCTTCGGGATTTTGTCTTGCAGCTTGGTACGTTCCAGGTTGGACTCCGGGAAAAGGCCGGGGTTCCGGCCAGCGATCACAACATAACATATAAAACCTCGATGAGAGACGATATGGCTAGCAATGCCCTCAGTGCAAAGCGCGGGACAGACGGGACCGGTAGCGTTCCACCAGAGGCCCCCGGTTACCCTGCAAAGCAAATATTTTCAGCACGGTTTTACGGGCCAGGCCGTCCTGGTAGTTTTTGTGGCGTTCCACCATCTCGATGAGCTGGTCCAGGGCTGCTTCTTCCTGCCCCTGCAAAAGAAGGAGCAAGGACCGCTGATACATGGCCTGCGCACGGAGATCGCCCTTTTCGCTGGCGATGGTGGCCTCCAGTGTGGTCATGGACGGCGCGCTGTGGGCGGTCTCGGTGAATTCCAGCAGGGCTTTCAGGCCTTCGACTTCGGTTTCCATCTGGAAGGTAGGAGACATGGCGTCGATCTGGGCCTGGGCGTCGGCATGGCGGCCCTGCTGGATGGCCAGGTGCGCCAGCGCCAGGCGCGCAGGATCGTTCCCAGGGTGGATGCTGATGGCCTGTTCCAGCAATGCTTGGGCCTCCGCTGCCTTGCCCTGGGCGATGGCGTCGAGCGCCTGCACACGCAGGTCGTCACCTGGCAACGGCAGGTTTTTTTCGATGAAGCGACGCACGGCGGATTCGGGCAGCGCCCCGGTGAATTCGTCGACGACTTTGCCATCCTTGAAGGCCTTGACGGCGGGGATGCCACGCACCTGATACTGGCGCGACAGGTCGGCGTTCTCGTCAGAGTTGACCTTGGCGAGCACGAAGGCGCCGCCCATCTCCTCCGCCAGTTTTTCGAGGACCGGACCCAGAGCGCGGCAGGGTGCGCACCAGGGTGCCCAGAAGTCGACCAGTACCAGCACCTTCCGGGACAGCCCTACGACGGCTTCCTGAAAATTATCGAGATTCACTTCGAGAACGTGTCCACTGACTGCCATACGAACTCCTGAGAAGAAGAGGTGAAGAAGAGGATAGACCGTACTGCTTTCCTTTACCGTTTCAGGTATGGTCAAAACCGGGCGCTTTCAAGACGCGGCTGGCTTCCGGGGCGGCTATTGCTGTTCCGCTTTAGCCAAGGCGTCCAGCACGGCCTGGAGCAGGCTACGCCCGAGGGGGCCCATGCCGCGCTCCAGTTTGCGGCGATCGTAGTGGCCCCGGGAAAGAGGGCCAAGGGCCGCGCCCATGCGTGCCATGTCGCCGCCGGCCCGCTGCATCTGGGTGGCCATACGGCCCAGCCACGCCAAGGCTTCCGGCTCACCGCGGCGGGTGGCGAGGATGACGCTCGCAAGGCCAGGGGCGGCAAGCGTGGGGTCGGCTTGATCACTGGCCTTGGGCAAGGTTTCGGGATTCTGCAAGCCCATGAGAATGGATTCGATGATGGTGCCGTCTTCTTCGTCCAGCCCTTGGAGCAGGTCGGGCTCCCGTTGCCCGGCCAATATATGGCGGATGACGCCAACCAGATCTCCCCAGCCGTTGGCTGCCGCCACGCGCAGGCTTTCTTCCAGTGGCGCCCGGAGATGGACATTCTGGCAGGCGGCGACGACCTGCAGGATGAGTGCCGCGTGGGCGCTGCGGATCTGCTCTCGGCGTTCGGGGAGGACGGGCATATGGTGAACTCCAGTCAATGTTTGCCGGTTATTTTGCGGCATCGGCTGCGGCTGTGCAAAAAAGCTCAACGATGGAGATGCCGCACCAGATAACGCCCGGTGTGGGAAGACGGATTGTGTGCCACTTCATCCGGTGTGCCGGTGGCGATGATCTGGCCGCCGCCCGAGCCGCCTTCGGGGCCGAGGTCGATGACCCAGTCTGCCGTCTTGATGACGTCCAGATTATGTTCGATAACGACGATGGTATTGCCCGCATCGGCCAGCTTCTGCAGTACCTCCAGGAGCAGGGCGATGTCATGAAAGTGCAGGCCGGTGGTGGGTTCGTCAAGGATGTAGAGGGTCCGTCCGGTGTCGCGACGGGAGAGTTCCCGGGAGAGCTTGACGCGCTGTGCTTCGCCGCCGGAGAGGGTAGTGGCCGACTGGCCCAGACGCAGGTAACCGAGGCCCACATCCAGCAGGGTCTGCAATTTGCGGGCGATGGCGGGGACAGGGTCAAAAAAGGCCCGCGCATCCTCCACGGTCATCTCCAGGACGTCGTGAATGCTTTTGCCCTTGTAATGCACATCCAGGGTCTCGCGCTTGTAGCGCTTGCCGCCGCAGACGTCGCAGGGCACATAAATATCCGGCAGAAAGTGCATTTCCACCCGAATGACGCCGTCGCCCTCGCAGGCTTCACAGCGCCCGCCCTTGACGTTGAAGCTGAAGCGGCCGGGATTGTAGCCGCGGGTACGGGCTTCGCTGGTCGCGGCGAACAATTCGCGGATCGGGGTGAAGAGGCCGGTGTAGGTGGCCGGGTTGCTGCGCGGGGTGCGGCCGATGGGGCTCTGGTCGATGGCGATGACTTTGTCCAGTTCTTCCAGGCCGCGTATCTGCCTGTGGGGCGCAGGATTCTGGCTGCTGCCCATGAGCACGCGGGCGCAGGCGGGGTAGAGGGTGTCGTTGATGAGGGTCGATTTACCGGAACCGCTGACCCCGGTGATACAGGTGAAGAGGCCGATGGGAATGCGCACGTCCACCGACTTGAGATTGTTGCCGGTGGCGCCCTGCACTTCCAGCCAGCGCTGGCTGACATTGGCGCGGCGCCGTCCGGGGACGGCGATGCACAGATCGCCGGTCAGATAGCGCCCGGTGAGGGAGTTGGGATTGGTGCAGATATCTTCCAGTGTACCTTGGGCGATGACTTCGCCGCCGTGGGTGCCGGCGCCGGGGCCCATGTCCACCACATAATCGGCGGCGCGGATGGCGTCTTCATCGTGCTCGACGACGATGACGGTGTTGCCGAGATCGCGCAGATGCTTGAGGGTGCCGATGAGTCGATCATTGTCGCGCTGGTGCAGGCCAATGGAGGGTTCGTCGAGGACGTACATCACGCCCACCAGCCCGGCTCCGATCTGCGAGGCGAGACGGATGCGCTGCGCTTCCCCACCGGAGAGGGTTTCTGCGGAGCGGTCGAGGCTGAGGTAGTCGAGGCCGACATCCACCAGAAACGTCAGACGGCTGCCGATTTCCTTGAGGATGCGCTCGGCGATGAGGGCTTCCTGCCCTTCCAGCTGCAGGTGGGTGAAGTGTTGCAAGGCGTCACGGATGGAGAGGGCAGAGACCTCCTGAATGGCCAGCGGGCCAACCCTGACCATGCGCGCCTCTTCGCGTAGGCGGCTGCCATTACAGACGGGGCAACGCAGACGGCCCATATAGCGCATGATTTCTTCGCGGATGAGGTTGGACTGGGTTTCGCGCAGGCGGCGTTCCAGCCCGGCAATGACGCCCTCGAAGCTCAGCTTGTGACGGTGCGTCCCTTGCTGGACGGTGATGCGTTCGGCACTCCCATGGAGGATATGCTCGCGGATGTCGAAGGGTAGATCCTGCCAGGCGGTATCCAGGGAAAAATGAAGGTGCTCGGCCAGCGCCGTGAGCAGGGGCGCGTAGTGCTCCTGATGGCGCTTGGTCCAGGCGGCGATAGCCCCGTCACGCAGGCTCAGTTCCGGATCGGGGACGATGAGGTCGGGGTCAAAAAAGGTGATCTCGCCGAGGCCGTCACAGCGTGGGCAGGCCCCGGCGGGATTATTGAAAGAGAAGAGGCGCGGCTCCAAAGGCGGGAAGGAACGCCCGCAGCTGGGGCACGCATGGTGAGCTGAAAACAGTCGCTCTTCCTCATGCTGTGGCCCCATGAGGACGACGATGGCCTGATCCTCGGCGAGGCTGAGGGCGGTTTCCAGCGATTCGGCCAGGCGCGGCCCGCTGTCGCCGCGCAGCACCAGACGGTCGATGACGGCCTCGATGCGATGCTTGCGCTTCTTGTCCAGGGCGGGGATTTCGTCCAGTTCGAGGAGTTGACCATCCACCCTGGCGCGAATCAGACCGCGTGCGCGCAGGCTGCCGATGACGTCCTCGTGGCTGCCTTTGCGGTCACGCAGCACCGGCGCCAGGATCATGAGCTTTTCGCCCTCGGGCAGGGCCAGGAGCTGATCGACCATCTGGCTGATGGTCTGGCTCTGAATGGGCGCGCCACAGCACCAGGGGGTACCGGCACGGGCATAGAGCAGGCGCAGATAGTCGTGAATCTCGGTGACGGTGCCGACGGTGGAGCGAGGATTATGGGAGGTGGATTTCTGCTCTATGGCGATGGCGGGGGAGAGCCCCTCGATCGCATCCACATCGGGCTTGCCCATGAGGGAGAGAAACTGGCGGGCATAGGCCGAGAGGCTTTCCACATAGCGGCGCTGACCCTCGGCGTAGAGGGTGTCGAAGGCCAGCGACGACTTGCCCGATCCGGACAGCCCGGTGATGACGATGAGGCGGTCGCGCGGTAAGGTAAGGGAAATATTCTTGAGGTTGTGGGTGCGGGCGCCCCGGATGTGGATGTGTTCCATGCAGCCGACATGCTCTTTTTTGGGACAATGGGTTAGTATAAAGCTTTCGGGGACGCCCGTCCCCTTGACCATAAGGAGATCAGACGATGGCGGGAGTGAACAAGGTCATATTGTTGGGGCATCTGGGACGGGACCCGGAGATGCGTTATCAGCCCAGTGGCGGCGCCATCGCGAACTTCAGCATCGCGACTTCCGAGACCTTCAAGGACAAGGAAGGCAACAAGCAGGAGCGCACCGAATGGCATCGCGTCGTGCTCTTCGGACGCACTGCGGAAATCGCCGGCGAATATCTGCGCAAGGGCAGCATGGCCTATGTGGAAGGCCGCCTGCAGACGCGCAAGTGGACCGACAAGGAAGGGCAGGAGCGTTACACCACGGAGATCGTGGGAGACCGTCTGCAACTGGTGGGCGCGCGTGGGGGCGGTGGCGGCGGCGCGGCCAGCTTCGATGAGGAAGATCCGTCCCGGCCGAGTGGCGGCAGCAGTGCCGGGGGCGCGCGGAAAAATGAGATGCCGCCCGCGCCGGCGGAGGATTTTGATGATGATATTCCGTTCTGAGGACTACCTGGAGTAGGGTGTTGCGATGGTCGCCAAGCCTGCAGAAATGCGGGCTTGGCCATCTGAATGGCACTCTTGTCAGAGAAAGATGCCGAATGAACTCCTGATGACTATTGTGCGGCTTATGAGTTTTCTCGGGATGTCACCTCCCCAACGCCCTTTCGATCTTCTTGTCCGTCTTGTACTGACTCAGCGCATATACCGCCCAGATGGCCGCGGGCACCCAGCCGATCAGCGTGATCTGCAAAATCAGGCAAATAATCCCCGCAATCGGGCGGCCAATGGTGAAAAATACCAGAAATGGCAGAAAAATAGCTAAAAACAGACGCATGTGTTCCCTCCGCAGGACTTTCTTTTGTCGTCTGTCCATATTACGACCGGTGCTGTCAGCGCTTCAAGCCCTTGCCGCACTTTTACGGGCATGCGCTGCCTTCTGCTAAACTCCGGGCCAGATACCCCAGGGATGCCCGGGCCCGCCCTCACCTACAGGAGCTGTCGTGACCGCTGTTAAACCAGATCGGACTCGAAGACTACGTGTGCTGCGCCGCTGGGCGCTGGGTTTGTTGCTGGGGGCGCTGGCGCTGTTTCTGGTGGCGGCCGCACATGACTTTGCCGGGCCCTGGGCCTGGGTGGGGGCCTTTGCGGAGGCGGCCATGGTGGGCGCTTTGGCGGACTGGTTTGCGGTGGTCGCACTCTTTCGGCATCCCCTGGGATTGCCCATTCCACACACGGCGATCCTGCCGCGGAACAAGGCGCGTCTGGCGCGCCGTCTGGCGGAGTTCATCCGCGATCACTTTTTGGAGGCCGAGGCCATTGTGCGCCTGTTGCGACGCGCCGATCCGGCCACCTGGCTGGCGCAGTGGCTGAGTGATGCCGGGAACAGCGCGCTGCTGGCCCGGCAGATGACGGTCTTGCTCCAACAAGGGTTGGCCCTCAGTGACGACCGCGAATTGCGCAGCGCCCTGCGTGCCGCGTTGGGGCGGCAACTGCAGGGCATGGACGGTGCGCGCTGGGTGGGGAGTATTCTGGCGTTGCTGACCGAAGATCACCGCCATCAGACCCTGCTCGACGATGGCATTCAGCGCCTGCGTCGCTGGCTGGATGGTGAAGATACCCAAAGCCTGCTGGCGGATCAGATCGGGGCGATGCTCGAGCGCGCCTACCCGACCCTGTTCGCGTGGATGGGGACAGTCATGGACCCGGCCACGCTGAGTGAGAATCTGGCCCGCAATCTGGTGAAGGCGGCGCATCAGTTGTTGCAGGAAATCGCGGATGACCCGGAGCATCCGCGCCGTCTGGCTTTTGACCGATGGATGCAGGATGCCATTCTGCGTTTGCAGACGGATGCCGCCTTCCAGGCGCGGGTGCAGCGCTGGCAGCATGGTCTGATCACTCATCCGGCGGCGCAGGCCTATGTGGATGGCCTGCTCGGCGATTTGCGTTCCTGGCTGGAAACGGACCTGCAGCGCCCGGATTCCCGGCTACAGGGGCAGGTGCAGCGTCTGTCCCAGCAACTGGGCCTTTTCCTGGGCGAGCAACCGGCATTGCGCGATGCACTCAATGGCTACCTGGAGGACAGCGCCCGTCGTTTGGCGCCTGCCCTGCGCGATGGTCTGGCCCAGCATATCGAAGCGACGATACATGCCTGGCCGGATAAGGACATGGTCCGCCTCCTGGAGGAAGGGGTGGGTACGGATCTGCAGTATATTCGTGTCAACGGGACGCTGGTGGGCGGAATGATCGGTATTGCCATTCATGCCCTGGCTCTGGCGGTGCCGCTGCTGATATAGCCTCCCTATGGGTCAGAGGGGCGAATCGGGCTGCGAATCCATGCGCACCCCGCTTGCGGCCAAAAGCTGGCGAGCCAGGTGGCTTTTTACGTCATTGTTGGCGGTGAAGTACAAGGATATCCGGGCGTGACGGGGTAGTGGCGGCGCCGTGTCCGTCCGGATGGGGACGCCCAGTCGGCGACATAACTGACGGGCAACTCCTTCATTACCATCGACGACGGTAATATCCCCGCCCAAGGTGTCGTGTATCAGGTCGTCGATCCAGCAGTAATGGGTACAACCCAGGACGACCACGCCGATATCCGCAGTTCGTGCGGGCCGGACCTGCGCCTGTAGATAACGACCGGCGCGGAGCCTCCAGTCCGCGTCCTGCGCCTCGATGATCTCGGCGAGCCCGGAGCAGGCCAGCGGGCGGACGCGTTCCTGCCCGTTTTCCAGCAGGTTCAGAAGGTTCCGCAGTTTTTCGCCGCCGACGGTGATGCTGGTGGCGAGCAGGAGAACGCCCCCCTGGGGGTGCTCGGTCAGCGCTTTCCGGATGGCTGGTTCGATGCCGATGATGGGGACGTCGGCGCGCTCCCGTAACGGCGCGACGGCGGCGCTGGTGGCGGTATTGCAGGCGAGCACTACCGCGTCCACGCCAGCGGCGATGAACCATGCATAGGCTGCTTCCGTCCACTCCCGCACCTGCGCAGGGCTTTTGTCGCCGTAGGGCGCGTGGGCGCTGTCGCCATAGAAAAGATAATGCGCGTCAGGCAGGTAGCGCAGGCAACTGAGCAGCGTGCTGAGGCCGCCGATGCCCGAGTCGAATATGCCGATGCGCATCAGCTATGGAGAAACTCTTGATCGGCGAGTAGCGCGGCCCCGCGCATGCCGGCGAGGTCGTCGTCATTGCCGCGTTTCACTTCGACGTTACCGCGCAACGCGGGAATCATATCCGCGTCGAGGCGTTGCAGCATGGCCGGGGCGAAGCGGTCCCATGCGGCGCTCATGCCGCCGCCAATCCGCACCACCGCGACATCGGTTACCTTGACGACGTGGGCCAGCACCTGTCCCAGATAGCCACCAGCCATCCGAAAGGCGCTGGCGGCTTCACTGTGGGCATCGCCGGCCATCTGGGCAATGACCATGGCGTCCGGGGCCGTGCCGGTCAGCTCCACGTAGGTGGATTGCACCCCGCGCGCCGAGGCGTACTGTTCCAGGCAGCCCTGATTGCCACAACCACAACGCCGCCCTCCGGGCACCACGATGATATGACCGATTTCCATGGCGCTGCCGTGGTCCCCCCGCCAAGGTCGGCCCTGATGAATCCAGCCGCCGCCGACTCCCGTGCCGAGGCCGACGTAGAGCAGATTTTGCAGTTCCGGGTGCTCCTGCCTCTCCTCCCAGAATTCACCATAGCCCGCAGCGTTGGCGTCGTTTTCGACGAGGACGGGGAGTTGGCAGGCCGCGCCGACGGCGGTTTGCAGATCGAACTGAATCAATTGCGGAATGTTGGGGGATTGCAGCAATACGCCGTCATCATCGATAAAGCCCGGGAAAGCAATACCGACTCGCGCGATATTGGGATGATGGCGACGCAGGTCGGCGATGCCTTCGGTCAGGAGGGTGGTGACCAGCGCCGCTGCACCCTCCGGGTCCGGTGCCTGGCGGCACTTCTCGCGCAAATCCACTTCACTGCGGGTGGAGTCCAGAAGTTCGTTACCGCGAAAGACGCCGAAACGCAGGTTGGTGCCGCCCACATCGATGCCGATGGTCAGGCCCTCAGTCATGGGGAACAACCTCCGTCTGTACCTCTATGACATGGGCCTTGCCCATCTGCACAGGCCATTCCAGATCCAGGCGCAAGGCCTGCATGATTTTTTCGAATCCTGCCTCCGACTGTGATACCGTCAGGTGGGGTGCGCCTTGCCACTGCACGGGCGGATGGAAGCGCAGAATGATTTTGCCGCCCATGACCGCATCCTCCAGCACGATTTCACTCGTCCCTTCGCCCTGAATGGGACTGCCAAAGCCGCCCTGAGAACGGCCATTGGCAAAGAACTGCCCCGCCGGGCCGTCACAACTGGGCATCGCCAGAAAGAGCCTGGTGCTGAAACGATGAGATTCCGCGCCCTTGCGGGCCGACTCGACGCGATAATTTACGGTGAGGCGGTTGTCTGTCAGGGTGTAACGTTTGCTGACGGCCCAGGCATCGGCGACACCTCCGGAAAAGTGGGGCGATTGTTGCAGGGAGTGCTCACCGTAACTGACGGCATCGTCATCGAGCCAATCCTGAAAGCTGTGGCAGGGAGAGGCATCCGGAGTCAGATCGTCCGGACCGATTTCTGCCTTGAAGGCGATACGGTCATGGGCGGAAGTGATGCCTTCGCCAGTATGTTCCGGGCTGACGGCGCCGTTGCGGATCTTGTCGTAGTAGGCTTCATCGCGGCGGGCAAGGGTATCTCCCAGATTATGCTGCAACCCGTAGCAATCCCACTCGGTGACGGCGGCGCCGGATTCGGGGCGGATGATGATCTGCAGGGCGTGATTGTGATAGAGCAGTTCATCGCTGCCATCCATATCCAGATCCATGCGCTCCAGTTCCGGACGGGGCTGGATCCGATCGAGTCCGGCCTCCAGGCGCACGATGGCGTTAAACACCGCACGGCGCAGATGCGGGAGGTAGATGCCGCCGAACAGGCCATGCCAGTAGGCATCGTTGGCCTGGGCTTCGTGTAGGTCTGCGCGCAGGGTTTTGCTCTGCTGGCGCCCGGGCAGGGCATGGAAGCGCCGAGATAGCTGCAGCATGCGTTTATGCATCCAGTTGGACTCCGGATAACGGGTCAGAAAGTTCTTCCAGATGCCCCCGCGGATGAATGCCTTGCGGTTTTCGAGTCGGCCCGCCGTCTTTTCCTGCTCCAGGAAGGCGGCATAGCAACGGGCCGCCTTGGGAGCCAGCGTCCACTCGTTCATCTCGCTGTAGGACACCGTCGGCAGGTAGATGACGCCCCTGGGCCGGTTTCCTGCGAGATAATCCCGGTAGTGCATGGGCTGGATGTGGGGCGAATCGAGGACGCCGCGCAGAAACTGTTCCAGCCAGCCCTTCTCATAGACCCAGCTATAGGTTTCCGGCCAGAGGCCAAATTTTTCGATATCGTCGAAGTAAATGCCGGCGCTGTCCGGATGCTGTTCAGCGATGCCCTCTATGTGGGCAACGGTGGTGGCCGCTTCGGAAAAGGGCAGGCGATAACGCAGATCTTCGGAAATCGGAAAGACATCGATACACTGGCCGTTCTCCTCGGTGCGGTGGAAACCACCGAGTTGCTCTCTTGCTGCGCCCGCGCAGAGGAAGTGGTAGTCGTCCACCATGACATATTTCACTCCGGCTTCGTTGAGCGCCGGCACGACGCTGGGGTCCCAGACCCGTTCCGTGAGCCAGGCTCCGGCAGGACGCTGTCCGAAGTGTTTCTCCAGACGCCCGGCCATGGCCTCCAGTTGCGCGACGCGGTCCAGGTGGGGGATGGCGGCGAGCACCGGTTCCGTATCGCCGGCCCCCACCAGTTCCGCCTGCTGACGGCTTACCATCTCCTGCAGCAGGGCGATGGTTCTGGGGTGCCGGTCAAGCAGATAGGAGAGCAGCCAGCCGCTGATGTGGATGGCGAAGGGAAAGTCGGGAAAGCGGTGCATCGTCTCTAAAAACGGGTGATAACAGCGGACCACGGCATCGTCGATGACGTGGGGGAAGTTGCCGACCGGCTGGTGGGCATGGACGCCCAGGAGGAGCGGGGTGCTGTGGGTCATTCAGGGTCCTTGGTGTGGGTACGGCGCATGGTACCACCGGCCTCCGCCGCGCCGCCGCCGTGGCTGATGAACTCGCTGAGGTTGTCGGGGGCGGGGATTTGCATCAGGGTGTAGAGCTTGCGGAGGTTGAGGCGGTATAGATGATCGAAATCGCGGACCGAGTCCGAGGGATTGTAATCACCCAGCCACCAGAACCAGTCGGAGCCCTCACAGCGGCCAAGCTGTTCGAGGATGCGCGCCTGCTGCTCCGCAGGAAATTGCCCGATATGCTGATCCACCTCCTGTTTGGCGGCGCAGAGCAGGTCCCATGCGCGGTTTTTGGCAGCCTCGCCGATCCAGGTGCTGAAGCTGCCGTAGACCCAGCTCCCAGCGACCAGATGGGGTATGCTCTGGATACCATCGGCATGGTGGTTGACGAAGTCGCTGAAGGTGCACATCTGGATGTGGGGGTGATTGGCCAGGGATTTATAAAGCTCGGAGAGAAAGTAGTAGCCATTGTAGGGATAGTATTCCCAGGCGTTCTCGCCATCCAGAATGATGCTGACAACGGGGTTTTCCTCATGTTCCGTCTGCCGCCAGATCGCCTCCAGTTTGTGGATGAAGTCCGTGACTGCATCGTGGCCGAACCAGGTTTTGTAATCGAAGCCAATGATGTCGGAGAGGGCATCGTCGCGGAAGAAGATCACAGGACCCTGCCCCTGCAGTCGGTAGGGGCGGTACAGGTATTCCGCCCGGCCGCGGGGACCGTTGTCGTCGTTGCCGAGCAGCAGGCTGTGGGTCAATATGCCTTCACCGGAGGCCGTCCAGCGCACGCCGGCGCTGCCCATCATTTCGACAAAGGCGGCAGAGACCCCTCCTTCCGCTGGCCACATGCCCTGCGCCGGTACCCCGAAATGCCGGGGATGGCTATTCTGCGCCCGGTCGATGTGCCAGCGGGCACGCTCGGTGCCGCCGGGGTAGACCGGACAGTCCGGCAACGGCGCGTCCGCCACCGCCTCGTGCGCTACCGCAAAGTCGAGCAGCAGGGGGCCGATGGGGTGGTAGTAGGGGGTGGTGGAAATTTCGATACGTCCCGCTTCCGCCAAGGCGCGATAGCGGGGAATCAGGCCGGCGATGAGTTCGCCGAGAAACGCCACCAGTTGCCGGCGGTCTTCCTGGCTGAAAGCATGGCCTTTGGCGAACAGTGACTGGAGAAAGGGACTGCCGCGGCGCACGGTTTCCCCGGTCCAGGCCAGGTGGTACCAGACCAGAAGGTCCGCGATGTATTGTACCGAGAGATAATCCGCCATCTCCTTAACGTCCTCCAATATGAGCTGGTAAATCTCATACAGGCGACGATAGGGCGGGAAGGGGGTGAGCATGTGCTCGTGGTCGAGGCGAAAACATTGCTCCAGAAGGAAATGCCGCTGTTCGTTGGGCAGTGTCTTGAGGTCTCCCGTGGCCAGTGCAATCAGCAGCGGATCGCGAAACTGCCCGCTCCGGAATTGCTCGGTATAGTCCTCCAACTGCTCGATCAATATCGGCACGAAGTTGAACACTCCCCGGGCGAGGGGGTTCTCCTCATAATGTGCCACCATATCCGCGTAGTCCTTGCAGGCATGCAGGTAGGTCCACGGCAGGGTGTAGAAGCCGTCGGCATCGCGGTAATCAGGCTGGTGCATGTGCCAGCAGAAAATGACATGAAGCGCACGCGCCGGGGGCATGGGGGTTACCTCACGAAATGCAGTTGCTGGCCCAGCAGTTCCGGGGTAATCAGGGTTACCCCGTTGGGCGTGCGATGGAAACGGCGGGCGTCTTCGGCCGGGTCTTCGCCGACCACCAGTCCGTTCGGGATGATCGTACCCTTGTCCACTACCACCTTGCGCAGCCGGGCGCCTTCGCCCATGCGCACGTTGGGCAGGATGACCGAGTCTTCGACCAAGGTATGACCGTCCTTGACCCGCACGTTGGAGAAGAGCAGGGAGCGGCGGACGGTGGCGCCGCTGATGATGCATCCGCCCGAGACGATGCTGTCCAGCGCCATGCCCCGTCGGCCTTCGTCGTCGAATACGAATTTGGCTGGCGGCAGTTGTTCCTGATAGGTCCAGACCGGCCAGCGGCTGTCATAGAGGTCGAGATCGGGTGTGACGTGTACGAGGTCGATATTGGCGGCCCAGTAGGCATCCACCGTGCCTACATCCCGCCAGTAACAGCGGCTGTTGGCCCCCTCGGAACTGGCAATGCAGCTATTGCGGAAGCGATGCGCGATCACCCGGTAGCGCGATATCATATAAGGGATGAGGTCGTTGCCGAAGTCGTGGGTGGAATCGGGGCTGTCGGAATCGCGAATGAGTTGTTCATAGAGGAAGTCGGTGTTGAATACGTAGATACCCATGCTCGCCAGGGCGCGATCGGGATTGCCGGGGGTGGGGACCGGATCTTGGGGCTTTTCGGTAAAGGCGGTGATGCGATCCTCGCTGTTGACGGACATCACGCCGAAGGCCCTGGCTTCTTCCAGCGGCACCTCGATGCAGGCGACACTCATGTCGGCCTGGTTTTGGACGTGCTCGGCAAGCATCTGTCCATAATCCATCTTATAAATATGATCACCCGCCAGGATGATCACAAAACGGGGGCGGTGGGCACGGAGGATGTCGATGTTCTGGAAGATGGCGTCGGCGGTGCCCTTGTACCAGCCGGTATTCATGCGCTGCTGGGCGGGAAGAATCTCGGTGAACTCGCTGAACTCGCCGCGGAGAAAACCCCAGCCAAGCTGGATATGGCGGATGAGACTGTGAGATTTGTACTGGGTGAGGATACCGATGCGGCGAATCCCGGAGTTGAGACAGTTGGAGAGGCAGAAGTCGATGATGCGGAACTTGCCGCCGAAGGGAACGGCGGGCTTGGCGCGCCAGTCGGTCAGCGGACCGAGGCGGCTGCCTCGCCCCCCGGCGAGCACCAGAGCCAAGGTATTTTTGGTCAGGTTGCTGACGAAGCGGGGTGAGTTGGTTACTCCGAGACTGCCTTCTTCCGACATGACCATCTCCTTTTCGGGCACGGAATACGACCTTACCTGGAGTATAGGTGAGATTGCCGGCGCGCTGGCTTTTAAGATACTGAACTTGTCCGTTGGCGGCAAGGGCCTATGCATGAACAAGCCGGGCGCCGGGTGGAGCGGCGCCGCTTTGCGGATGTGTTATGCTCAGAAGTGTTGGCATGACGATGAAGCAGGAATGGTTCCATTCTGGATGGCGGGTGAAGGAGGGCGCAGTGACGGCAATGCAAAAGCGTGGCAGTACGGGGGGCGGTCCGTCCGGCGACAGTGAAGACGGTTTGGCCATTCGTGAGGCTCGTCATCACGACCCCTTCGCCTGGCTGGGCCAGCATACGGTTGATGGGCGGAGCGTGCAGCGGGCCTTTCTGCCCGGAGCCTTCGGCGTGGAGATACAGACGCCAGCGGGATGGGTGGTCATGGAACAGAGCCATCCGGCCGGCATTTTCACCCATCAGGGCGAGGTCATACCGGTGCCTTACCGCCTGCGCTGGGAGGATCGGCACGGATTCCACGAACGCCATGACCCTTATGTCTTCGGCCCGGTGTTGGGGGATGTGGAGGTGTACCTCTTCGGCGAGGGGCGCCTCTATGAAGCCTATCGTCACCTCGGTGCGCACCGTCGCCATCACGAGGGAGTGGATGGGGTGTTATTCGCCGTATGGGCGCCCAATGCGGGACGGGTCAGTGTCGTCGGTGATTTCAATGATTGGGACGGCCGCGCCCACCCCATGCGCGCGCGTGGCCAGAGCGGCATCTGGGAACTGTTCATCCCGGACCTCGCCACTGGCGAAATCTACAAATTCGAGATCCGTCACCGCGATTCCGGGGCGGTATTCGTCAAGACCGACCCCTACGCCCATGCCTTTGAGCTCAGACCGAGTACGGCGGCACGCGTGGTGGAAAATGACCACGTCTGGGAGGATCAGGACTGGATGGCGGCTCGGACCGGTCAGGACTGGCAGCACGCCCCCATGAACATCTACGAAGTGCATCTCGGTTCGTGGCAGCGTGATGCGGCGGGCCATTTCCTCAGTTACGCGGCGCTGGCGGAAAGTCTGGTGTCCTACTGCAAGGATATGGGTTATACCCACATCGAACTGATGCCGGTGATGGAGCACCCTCTGGACGAATCCTGGGGCTATCAGGTGAGCGGCTATTTTGCACCCACCAGCCGCTTCGGTACGCCCGACGGCTTCCGCGCCTTTGTGGATCAGTTTCATCAGGCGGGCATCGGTGTGCTTCTGGACTGGGTGCCGGGGCATTTCCCCCGGGATGACTGGGGGCTGGCGCGCTTCGATGGCACCCCGTTGTATGAACATGCCGATCCGCGCGAGGGCGAGCACAGCGACTGGGGCACTTATATTTTCAACTTCGGACGCAACGAGGTGCGTGGTTTTCTGCTGGCCAATGCCTGCTACTGGGCGGACAGTTTCCATATCGACGGGTTGCGCGTGGATGCGGTGGCGTCCCTGCTCTACCGCGATTATTCGCGTCAGGAGGGCGAGTGGATTCCCAATCAGTACGGTGGCCGGGAAAATCTCGAGGCCATTGATTTCCTGCGCGAGATGAATGTGATCCTCAATGAGCGTCATCCGGGCATCCTCACCATTGCCGAAGAGTCCACGTCCTGGCCGATGGTCTCCCGCCCCACCTATGTGGGCGGCCTGGGTTTTTCCATGAAGTGGAATATGGGCTGGATGAACGATACCCTGGCCTACCTGGAACAGGACCCGGTCTACCGGCGCTTTCACCAGAACGACCTGACCTTCAGCCAGCTTTACGCTTATTCGGAAAACTTCGTGCTGCCCTTGTCCCATGACGAAGTGGTGCATGGCAAGCGTTCATTGCTGGACAAAATGCCGGGGGATGCCTGGCAGCGTTTTGCCAACCTGCGCCTGCTGTTCAGCTACCAGTTTGCGCATCCCGGCAAGAAACTGAATTTTATGGGCAACGAGTTCGGCCAGGGACGGGAGTGGGATTGCGGGCAGGCCCTGGACTGGGACCTGCTGCATTGGGACTGGCATCAGGGCATTCAGCGGTTGAGCCGAGATCTGGCCCGTCTCTACCGGGATATTCCGGCCTTGTATGCGCAGGATTTTCAGGGCGAGGGCTTCTCCTGGGTGGATTGCCATGACGCCGATCAGTCGGTGTTGAGTTTTCTGCGCTGGGACCGGGACGGCGGTTTCGTGCTGGCGGTGTTCAATTTTACGCCGGTGCCTCGGCGCAATTATCGTCTGGGGGTGCCGGCTGCGGGTCGGTACCGGGAGATCTTCAACAGCGACGCGGGCGCCTATCACGGCAGCAATGTGGGCAATCTGCCGCAGCAGGCCCAGGATCAGTCGTGGATGGGTCTGTCCCATTCGCTGGAACTGGTCCTGCCGCCCCTGGGCGCGATTTATCTACAGCTTACCGGAGTAGGCTGAACCCAGGGGGTGACGATGTTGATCATTTATATCGTCATTGCGTTTGGCGCCGGGCTGGCGGAGCTTTTTACGGGCACGTTCTACCTCGCGGCGGTAGCGCTGGCGGCGCTGTTTACCGCGATCACCGGGCTGCTCCTGCCGGGTGCGGTGCTGCACTGGGTTTTTCTCGGATTCTGTCTGGTTCTGCTGCCCGCCGGAGTGTGGCTGCGGCATCGCCTGGCGGGCAAAAGCGGAGACCTCGGTGATTTTGATCTGGGGCAGGGGGTGGATGTCGTCAGCGGACCGGACAGCAATCAGCAATACAGTGTGCGTTATCGCGGTGCCGAGTGGCTGGCGGTCGTCGATGATGGCCCGCCCCCCCATCCGGGAGACCGCGCCGTTATCATCGCCAAGACCGATAATCTGCTACATTTAGGAGTGCTACCCAAGCAAGATTCCGGCAAGGAGCCGCTATGTCCTCCCTCATCGTCGTCCTGATCGTTGTCGTTGCGGCTTTCTTCATCCTGCGAACCACCATTCGGGTCGTGCCTCAACAGCGCGCCTGGGTGGTGGAGCGCCTTGGTAAATATCATGCAGTGCTGGAGCCGGGGCTGAATTTTATCATCCCTTTTCTGGACCGCATCGCTTTCCGTTTTGATATGCGCGAGGTGCCCATGGAGGTGCCGGCGCAGGTGTGTATTTCCCTGGACAATACCACGATGACCGTGGACGGCGTGCTCTATCTGCAGATTACGGATTCGGTAAAGGCGGCCTACGGCTCCAGCAACCCCTTTACCTCGGTGATACAGCTGGCGCAGACCACCATGCGTTCAGAGATCGGCAAGCTGCATCTGGATGCGGCGCTCTCGTCCCGGCAGTTGCTGAATACCGCTGTCGCGGCATCGGTGGATGAGGCGGCGATCAACTGGGGCGTCAAGGTACTGCGCTATGAGATCAAGGACATTACTCCGCCTCAGGAGATCATCCGCGCCATGGAGCTGCAGATCACGGCCGAGCGGGAAAAACGGGCATTGATCGCCAAGTCCGAAGGGCAACGGCAGCAACAGATCAACACCTCCGAGGGACAACGGCAGCAGGACATCAATGTCGCTGATGGCCGCAAGCAGGCGGAAGTGCTTCGTGCTCAGGGTGAGGCTGCGGCCATCCAGTTGGTGGCAGAAGCCACTGCAGCCGCCATCCGGGTCATCGGCGATGCGGCGCAAGCCCCGGGCGGTATCGAGGCCCTACAGATGCAGTTGGCCAAGGACTATATCGAAAAATGGGGCAACCTCGCCAAGGCGGGCACCAGTCTGGTGATCCCGGCGGATCTGGGCAATATCGGTGCACTGGTGGGTACGGCGCTCTCCATGGTCAAACAGTCGAGCGGGCAGGATAGGGCAGCGAAAGCCTGAACACCGCCTGATGTGCGTGCGAAACCGGGAGTTGCGGGGCATAGGGACAAAGGGTGTTGCCATGGGCATGGGGTCAGATGGTCCCGGGCACTACTTCCGGCCAGGCTGTATTGTCCAGCCAGATATCCGCTGTCGTGCCTACCGTGGCGGCGGGAATGGGCTCCCCCTGCCGCCAGGCCGTGAGTGCCGAGCGCTTGCCGCCGCCGGCAGCCATAAAAAACATTTCCCGCGTGTACTGTAAGCGCCAGCCGCTCAGACTCACCCTTTGGGGTGGCGCCTTGGCGGCGTCGTGGACGGCGATCGTGGCGGGGCCGTTCTTTGCCATGCCCCAGTCGTGGCCGGGGAACAGGCTGGCCGTATGACCGTCCTCCCCTACTCCCAGCAGGACCAGGTCGAAGGCATGGGGCGGAAGAACCGCAGCATAGTCGCGGGCGGCCACATCGGCACCCCGTTCCGCTGGGATGTGATGAATCTGCCGTGTCGGGATGGGCACCCGGGATAGCCAGACCGTGTCCAGCATCAGGCTGTTGCGATCCGGATCCTGGGGCGGCAGACAGCGCTCATCCCCATGGTAGAGGTGCCAGCACTGCCAGTCGCTGCCCAGTTGCGGAAGCAGGGCGTAAGCCGCGCGGGGGGTCGTGCCACCGGCAACCACCAGATGGAAGGCGCCGCGGGCGGTGATGGCCTCCCGTGCCATACGGGCGACAGCGGCCGCGAGTCGCCGGGCGAGCGCTTCCGGATCGGGATGAATATGCCAGGTATTGCGATGCCGAGCTGTTTCCATGCGGATGTGCTCCCGTGTGCTCCCGATCTTTTGCAAAGGATAGCCCCACTTTGCAGCTTGGGTCTATGATGCTGCTTATTGAATATTGCCCTGAAGGAGGCAGAGATGGGTGGTCTGGAGAACTGGGTGGGCAATACCCCCCTGTGTGAGTTGCGGCGTCTGTCGCCCCATGCGGGGGTGCGGATTTTCGGAAAGCTGGAGGGGAACAACCCCGCCGGTTCGGTCAAGGATCGTCCCGCCTTGAACATGATTCGTCGGGCGCTGGAGCGGGGCACCATCACCCCCGCTACACGTCTGATCGAACCGACCAGCGGGAATACGGGCATCGCCCTGGCCATGGCGGCATCGGTACGCGGATTGTCCATGACGCTGATCATGCCAGACAATATGAGCATCGAAAGGCGCCAGGTGATGCGTGCCTACGGTGCGGAGGTGATTCTCACCCCTGCGGCCCGGAGTATTGAAGGTTCCATCGATCTTGCGCACCAGATGGTGGCTGCGGGAGAGGGCTTCATGCTCGACCAGTTTTCCAACCCTGATAATCCCGAGGCACATTACCTCGGGACCGGACCGGAGATCTGGCGCGATACCCGCGGTACCGTGACCCATTTCGTATCGTCCATGGGGACGACGGGGACCATCATGGGTACCTCTCGCTATTTGCGGGAAGTCTCTCCGGGTATCCAGATCATCGGTGTACAGCCGACGGAGGGGGCTAAGATTCCCGGTATCCGCCGTTGGCCGCAAGCCTATCTGCCGCGCATCTATCATCCCGGGTCTGTGGACCGGATTGTCGATGTGAGTCAGGAAGAAGCTGAGGAGATGACCCGGCGCCTGGCGCGGGAAGAAGGAGTGCTCGCGGGCATCTCTTCGGGCGGAGCGCTGGCGGCGGCGATACGGGTGGCGCAGCATCTGGAGGTTGGCGTGATCGTCGTCATCATCTGCGATCGGGGTGACCGCTACCTCTCTACGGGCGTTTTTCCGGCCTGACGGAATGATGCAAGGGCGCAGCAGGGTGTTGCCGAGAATCGTCCGGTGGCTGCTGTGGACATGCCTGGGACTTGCGGTCAGCAACGGCGCCGGGGCGCAGATTCTGGAAGTCAGCGCCGCAGACGTCAGCGGAGCAGGCTGGACGGCGCAGCACCCGCGTGTGACGCTGGCCACATCGGCCCAGGGCGACCAGTTGCGTCTGGCGGTGGGTGTCGTGCGGGCGGGCAGGCGCAAGCTTTGGCGGCGTGCCCGATTGCAATGCGGGCTCCGGACGACGCAGGGTTGGGCGTGTCGTCGGGGCCATCTGGTGGTGGACGGCAGCCCCTGGGGCGCACTGCATGGCGATGGGCAAGTACAGTTGCGGTGGGTGGGCGGCAGTGGCCAGGCCGTGCTGGCGGTGCGTGGTGTGCAATTCGGCAGCGCCCGGGTGCAGGCGCAAAGTACCGCCGCCGGACAGTGGCATCTGACGGGTGCGGGTAGCCTGCCGGTCGCCGGTCTGGTGCGCGCCTTCACCCTGCTGCCCGCCTCCTGGCAGACTTCGGGGCAGGCCCGGTGGCGAGTCCGGGCGCAGGGCGCAAGCTGGGCACAGGCCCGTCAGGTGGCCTTTGAACTGCAGGGCAGCCAGCTCCAGTTCGGCAGCCCGGACGGTTTGCAGGGCGCCCAGGGTGTCGCATTGCAGCTCCGGGGGGCGGGTGTCTACAGCGGGCGGTGGCATGGCAGCGCCCGGCTGCGCTGGACCGCAGGGGACGTTCTCTGGAGTCCGTGGTACTGGGCGGCCCCCGCAGAACCGGTGCAGGTACAAACCAACTGGCAACAGACGTCCAAGGCTTGGCAACTGGACGAGGGAAGCCTCCGTTGGCCCGGCCTCGGGCAGGGCGGTTTTGCGCTGTACTGGCCGACCCAGGGCGGACTGCTGCGCTGGCAGATCCGGGATATGAATGTGGCCATGGCGCCCCTGTATGCGAACTGGATCAAACCGCTGACCCTTCCCGGAGGTCTGGCGGCCGGGTTGCAGGCCTCGGGGCAGGTGCGGTTTTCCGTGGCGGGAGAAGGAGGGCTGAACGCGCTGCGATGGGATCTGCGCAATGCGGCCGTTTCCAGCCCGAACAGGCTTCTTGCGGTGACCGGCGTGAATAGCCGGGGCGCATGGAGTCGTACCGGTAAAATTTCCGCTGCCACACTCCGTTGGCAGTCGGCGGCGCTCTATCGTATCCCTGTGGGTCCGCTGCATGCGGATCTGGTGGTCAATCCCCAGGGTTTCCATCTGCAGCAGCCCTTTACCCTGACCATGTTGGGGGGCGCACTGCATTTCCGGCAACTGGCGGCGCGTTGGGCGGGGCCCCGATCGGGTTTCAGCATGAGCGGCGACCTGCAGGGGGCCAGCATGGCCCAGCTGACCAGGATCATGCACTGGCCGCCGTTTACCGGAACGGTGTCGGCGACCATACCGGAGCTGCAGTATCATGCGGGGGATCTCAGCACCAGCGGCGCACTTTCCGCCCACGTATTTGGTGGTACAGTGCGAGTGCATGACCTGCACGTTGAGAATTTCTTTGGCGTTTTGCCCCTGTTGCGCGCCAACATCGAGATTTCCGGGGTGCGCCTGAAGCCTCTGACCAACGCTTTTCACTTCGGCTACATCAGCGGCGTACTCGATGGCGACGTAAAAGATCTCGCCCTGCTGAACTGGTCGCCGGAGGCCTTTGACGCGCAGTTCCATACGGTTCCCGTTCCTGGCGTACGTCAGGAAATCAGCTACGCTGCGGTCCAGAGCCTTACCCGACTGGGTGGAGGTGACGGCATCGGCGGATTTTTTCAGGGCCTGTTTCTGCGGATGTTCAAAACCTTTGCTTATGCGCATTTGGGGATGGGGGTGCGGCTCAGGCATGGTGTTGCCGAATTGTCCGGAGTGGGGATCGAAGATTCCGGTTTTGTGATCCTCCAGGGCCAAGGGCTGCCCAGGGTGGATATAGTGGGGTACAATCGCCGGGTAAATTGGAACGAACTGCTGGCGCGTCTGCAAACCGCCATGCGCAGTGGCGCCCAGGTTCAGACAGGAGAGTAAGCATTATGACGAGGCAGGATTGGCTGAAAACGCAGGGCTGGCGCAGTGTGCTGGTACTGGGGTTGCTTATGGCGCTGTCCGCTTGTGTGACCGTCAACATTTACTTCCCGGCTGCAGCGGCACAGAAGCTGGCGGATCAGGTGGTCGGCGAGGTGTATAAGGCCGCCGCCAAAGGCGCCCTGCTGGCTCCGGTTGCGCCCGCCGTATCGGTACCCGCGCCGCCGGCGGCCCCCACACGGTCCGCAGCCCCAGCCAGCAACGCCTTGAGCATGGCATCCCCCTACCATGCGGCCAGCTACCTGCTCGCCATGGGCTTCTCCGCCATCAGTGGCACGGCGGAGGCCGCCGCCAACCTCGATGCTTCCAGCCCCGGAGTGCAGTCGGCCAGGGCGCAGCTCGAGGCGATAGCGGCGCAGATGCGCCCTTATTTTGTCAGCGGCGCCGTGGGTTTTACCGCCAATGGTCTGGTTGCTATCCATGATGCCGCGGCCGTGCCCCTGCAGCAGCGGGCGGCCCTGAATGGTCTTGTGAACAGCAATAACAGCGCACTCAGCAACCTCTACCAGCAGATCGCTGATGCCAATGGTCATCCCGAGTGGGAGGGTCAAATTCAGCAGACGTTTGCCCAGGCCTGGATCAACAAGGCACCGGCGGGATATTGGTATCAGTCGCCCAGTGGTCAATGGCAGAAGAAATAGCCACTGCCTTGCAGAATGTGCTGGTTTTCGACATCGAGACGGTGCCCGACGTTGCCGGCGGGCGGCGGACGCATGGCATTGAACTGGCGGACGACGCGGGCGTGGCGGAATTGCTGCAGCACCAGCGTCGCATCGAAACCCAGGGCGCAACGGAGTTTCTGCGCCCCTATCTGCACCGGGTAGTCGCTATTTCCGCCCTCTGGTGGCAGGGCGGACAGGTCAAGCTCAGCAGTTTCGGCAAGGTGGACGACGACGAGGCCGCTCTGGTCACGGCCTTTTTCCAGTTCATTCAGCGCCATGCCCCGCAACTGGTATCCTGGAATGGCGCGGCCTTTGACCTCCCGGTGCTGCATTATCGGGCCCTGCTCCACGGCATTCCTGCCGCCCGCTACTGGGAGCACGGCGAACAGGACCAGAACTATCGCTGGAACAATTACACCAGCCGTTACCACGAGCGCCATCTCGACCTCATGGATGTCCTCTCCGCCTATCAGGCGCGCAATGTCGCCCGTCTCCAGGACATCGCGTTGCTGCTGGGGCTGCCCGGCAAGCTGGGAATGAGCGGTGCGGAGGTCTGGACCCATTATCAGGCAGGGGAGCTGGCGGGCATTCGCCACTACTGCGAAGTCGATGTGCTCAACACGGCCCTGGTCCACCTGCGTTTTGAACTGACCCGCGGGCATCTCGACAGATCGGCTTATGATGTTTGCCAGACCCGGTTGCGGTCTTACCTGCAAGGCCGGGACGAGGCCCACGTCCAGGAATTTCTCACCCTGTGGCCAGAGAATCTGCATGTCGCGTCCCAAGCCCATTCATAACGCTCAGCCTGAGCAAGTGTTCATCGAAAGTCTGGATACCGAGGGACGCGGAATTGCCCGTGTGGAGGGCAAGGTACTGTTTGTCGATGGGGCGCTGCCCGGCGAGCGGGTCTGGGCACGGCGTACCCAGAACCACAAGAGCTTCGATCGTGCCGAGTTGCTGCAGGTGGACAAGGCGTCCTCCCTGCGGGTGTCGCCGCCTTGTCCTCACTTTGGTGTCTGCGGGGGTTGCAGCCTGCAGCATCTGGAACCGGCGGCGCAGGTGGCCATCAAGCAAAGACAGCTGGAAGATCATCTCTGGCGCATCGGCAAGGTCCGCCCCGAACGCGTCCTGCCACCCATTCATGGCCCGAGCCTGGGCTATCGCAGCAAGGCACGGCTCTCGGTGCGCACGCCGAAAACCCGGGGTGCCATGGTGGGTTTTCGCGAACGCAACAGCAGTTATGTCGTGGATATGGGGCAATGTCTGACCCTCGACCCCCGCGTCGGGCAACGCATTCTGTCCCTGCGGACGCTGATCGGGCAGATGCAATCGCCCCAGGATTTCCCGCAGATCGAAGTGGCGGCCACGCCGGATGCCGTCGCGCTGGTGTTTCGTCACATGCGGCCGCTGGCGGAAAGTGATCTGCAGCACCTGCGTGCTTTTGGTGAGCAACACGACCTGCAGATATGGTTGCAACCGCGCGGGCCCGAGACCCTGTATCCCTTGTGGCCGGAGCAGCCGGAGCCTCTCCATTACGACCTGCCGGATTATCGGTTGCGCCTGCGTTTTGATCCCCTGGTCTTCACTCAGGTCAATCAGGCGGCGAATCAGGTGATGGTGCGCCGCGCCATGGCGTTGCTGCAACCACAACCGGGGGAGCACATTCTGGACCTCTTCTGTGGGCTCGGGAATTTTACCCTGCCCATCGCCCGACTGGGAGCGCAGGTGCTTGGCATCGAAGGGGATGCCCGGCTGGTCGCGCTGGCTGCGGAGAATGCCGCCGCCAACGGCCTGGCGGATAAAGCCCGGTATGCCGTAGCCGATCTCACCCAGGCCCGGATGGAAGATTTTGCTCCGGCGGGCGCCATCGACAAAATGCTCATCGATCCGCCCCGCAGTGGAGCCATCGAAGTGTTGCGCAGTCTGACTCCCGGCGTCCGCCGTCTGGTGTATGTCTCCTGCAATCCGGCGACCCTGGCCCGTGATGCCGAGTATCTGGTACACGAGCGCGGCTATCGTTTGCGAGCGGCAGGCGTCGTCAACATGTTTCCCCATACTGCCCATGTCGAATCCATTGCCCTCTTCGAACGCTGAGCGGCCCGCGCGCTGGCTCTGGGTGGATGTTTCCGCCCAACGCCTGCATGAAATGCACGGCGCCGAATCGCGCGCCGAGTATGTCGTATCCACGGCCCGTAAGGGGCTGGGCGAAGAGATCGACAGCGGATGCACACCGCGCGGCTGGCACGTAGTGCGCGCGCGCATCGGCGCCGGCCTGCCCGCGACGGCCATTCTGCGCGGCCGGCGCTGGACCGGTACCTGTTACAGTGCGGAGTGGGCGGCCGGCCAGCCGCATCGGGACTGGATTCTCGGGCGCATCCTCTGGCTCTCGGGCAGCGAAATGGGTTTTAATCGTGGTGGCCTTCAGGATACCTTTCGCCGTTATATCTACATCCATGGCACAGCCGATGTGGACCATCTCGGTCAACCGGTATCTGCAGGCTGCGTGCGGATGGCGCCCGATGCGGTATGCGCCCTCTTCGCCGAATGTGCCGTGAATACCCCCGTTTTTGTCGGCCTGCAGCCACCGCTGCACTTCCCCCCGCTGAGGATGTCCTGAATGGCCTGGCTCCGTTTCCCCCGTTTCCGTCGCGCCGTGAACGTGTTCAATCCAAAGTTGTTCGAAAACCTTTCGCTTGCGGCCTTTCTGGCCTGGGTCGGCCTGGGTTCGGATGCCTTGTCTTCCTCCGCTTACGGTCCACCGGAAATCTATTATGCCCTGAAGGGCCATGAATATCTGGCCGTCTTCCTGGCCATCGGCATCCCGATTTCGGTGTTTGTCATCTCGGCGGGTTACCGACAGGTCATCGCCCTGTTCCCCGATGGTGGTGGCGGATATCACACTGCGTCCACCCTGTTAGGGCCGAAAGCGGGCCTGGTGAGTGGCGCTGCGCTGATCGTCGACTATGTCTTGACGGCGGCGATTTCGGTGGCGTCGGGTACCGAGGCGCTGTTGAGCACCATGCCCGCCTCCTGGTACAGCGAACGCATCCTCCTGGATGTCGCGATACTGTTGTTCCTGATCTTCATCAACCTGCGCGGCATGAAAGAATCCATCAAGATTCTGCTGCCCATCTTTATGGCCTTCATCCTGACCCACACCATATTGCTCGGCTGGGGCCTGCTGAGTCATGTAGGCTCCGTGCCGGACATCGCCTACAACACCGTTGCGAGTGTTCGGCAGGATAGCATGCAGTACGGCTGGATATTCATCGTGGCGCTGATATTGCGGGCCTTCAGCCTGGGAGGCGGCACCTATACGGGTTTGGAGGCCGTAGCCAACGGCGTGCACATCATGCGTGAACCGCGTGTGCAGACCGGCCAGCGCACGATGACCCTGCTGGCGACCTCGCTGTCCTTGGTCGCCGGCAGTCTGATCTTTTTGTACCTGATGTATCAGGTGCATGGCCAGCAGGGTCAAACCCTGAATGCCGTGCTTTATGGCGCGATTACGCGGGGGTGGACGGTGGGGGGAATCCCCTTCGGCCCGACGGCGACACTGCTTACCCTGATTACCGAGGGCCTGCTCCTCTTCATCGCCGCCAACACGGGTATCATCACGGCGCCCATCGTCATGGCGAATATGGCCGTCGATCGTTGGCTGCCGGAGCGTTTTTCCTACCTGTCGGATCGCTTCGTGTCCCGTAACGGCGTGTTGCTCATTGGTTTCGCGGCCGTAGTTATCCTGCTGATAACGGGGGGGCATGTCAGCATTCTGGTAGTACTGTACAGTATCAACGTATTCATCACTTTCACCCTGACCATGGCGGGATTGAGTCGGCACTGGCTTGCCCAGCGCGACAAAGATCCACTCTGGCGGGGCCGGCTTACGGTCAGTGCTCTGGGCTTTGTGGTCACGGCCTCCATTCTCGCCATCACCATTTTCGAAAAATTCGATGCCGGCGGCTGGTTCACCCTGCTGATCACCGCGATTGGGGTGGGTCTAGGGTACCTGATCTACCGCCATTACAAGAGTATCAGCAAAATCACCGCCGAACTGGATGAGACCATGCTGGACGTGGTGCCCGAGCATCTGGAGTCCGGCCCCAACCTGCCCCTCGATCCGCGTGGCGCCACTGCCGTATTTTTTGTCAGCCGTTTTGACGGATTGGGGCTGCATACCCTGCTGACTGCGCACCGTATGGTCGGCGGCTTCGTCAAGAACTATGTATTCCTGCTCGCGGGCATCGTGGGTCAGGGCGAGTTCAAGGGTATCAAAGCGCTGGAGGACCTGAAGGTATATGTGGAAACCGAGGCCAACCAGTATATGGCCTTTTGCCGCAATGAAGGGATGGCGGCGACCTGGTTCGCCACCTATTCCACCGACCGTATCCTGGCGATGGAGGAACTGGCCAATGTCGCCATTCGCTATTTTCCGCAGAGTATCTTCTTTGCCGGGCGGGTGATTGACACGTCTGCGCAGGGACCCTTCCATGGGTTGCTGCACGATGAAGTCAGCTTCATCGTCCAGGATCGCCTGCAGCATGACGGTTTCAGCATGATGATCGTGCCCGTGCATGTGCGCGGTATTCCGAGCAAGCCGCCGAATATCGTTCTGCCCATTTCCATGTCGCCCGATCTGGAGTTGGTGCAGAATGAAGAGGTAAAAAAAGAAGAAGCCAGGGTTCGCGCCGCAGCCAAGGCGCAGGCCACCACCCAAGCGAATATACAGGAGTCTGCCCCCCATGCCGGTACGGAATGAACGGCGGCACCCTGCGCGGGGCCCGCTGATGGTCGATATCGCCGGCCTGCGGCCCACGGCCGCCGAATGCGCCATGCTGCGCCAGCCTGCCGTCGGCGGTGTCATCCTTTTTGCCCGCAACTGTGCGGACGCCGGACAGGTGCGTGCCCTGTGCGCGGAGCTGCATGCCTTGCGCACCACTCCCCTTCTTGTCGGGATAGATCAGGAAGGCGGACGGGTACAGCGTCTGCGTGCGGGGGTGACGCGCTTCCCGCCCATGGCGACCCTGGGGCGTCTGGCGGATCGTGACGGGTTGGAGCGTGCGCTGGTGGCGGCCGAAGACTGGGGCCTTCTGCTCGGTACGGAACTTCGGGCTCTCGGCGTTGATCTGGATTTTACCCCCTGCGTGGATCTGGATCGCGGTATCTCTGCGGTGATCGGCGATCGCGCCATCCACCGCGATCCCGTATGGGTGGGCGCTATTGCGGCAGCACTCTGGAAGGGTATGGCCCGGACCGGCCTGCAGGGGGTCGCCAAGCATTTTCCCGGTCACGGGGCGGTGGCCGCAGACTCTCATCTCGATTTGCCGCTGGATGATCGTCCGTTCAGCGCCATTCAGGAAGACCTCCAGCCCTTTGCGGCCCTGATCGCCGCCGGAATTCCGGCGATCATGCCCGCGCATTGTCTGTATCCCCGGGTGGATGGTGAACACCCGGCCGGATTCTCTCCGCGTTGGTTGCAGGACGTTCTCCGTAAAGAGATGGGCTTCACCGGTGTGGTGGTCAGTGACGACCTCAGCATGGCGGGTGCCCATGGTGCGGGCGGCGTGGCGGCCCGGGTGGATGCGGCGCTGACGGCGGGCGCCGACCTGTTGCTGGTCTGTAATGATCCGGAAGGTGCGGAAACCGCCATCGCGCATGTACGGTCCAGGGATGCACTCCCGACCGGTGACCGCCTGGAGCGTCTCGCCGGTAACGCCGCCACGGCCGCCCTGTCCGCGGCTGACCGGGTGCGCTGCCTGCAGCAGATCGAAGAATTACGGGCGCTCGCCCCCGGATACACTGACTGATGCACGACCCAGAATGTTAACCCCTTGTTTTTCCCGCGTCGCGTATTAGAATACGCCCTCACCTTTTACTCCTTGTTCGGGCGATGGGCGTCCGGACTCCGCAGTGAACCACAAGGAGCAACTTTTGCGTCATTATGAAATTGTGTTTCTGGTCCATCCTGACCAGAGTGAACAGGTCCCCCAGATGATCGAGCGCTACCGCGGCATGATCGAGAGCGACGGCGGGCATTTTCATCGCCTGGAGGACTGGGGCCGCCGGCAACTGGCCTACCCCATCAAGAAGGCCCACAAGGCACACTATGTGCTGATGAACATAGAGTGCAGCAGTGTTGCGCTGGCTGAACTGGAAGACGCTTTCCGCTTCAACGACGCGGTATTGCGCCATCTGATACTGGCCCGCGATGAAGCCGTCACCAGTCCTTCCTTCCTGGCCCGCGATGAGACTGACCGTCGGGAACGCAGCGAAGAGACCGCCGAAGGCGAAGGCGAACCGGATCACAGCGCTAACGAAGCCGTAGTGACGGCTTAATCTAAGGAGATTTCAGATGGCATTTAATCGGGACAGAGATCGGGATAGTGGTGATGGCGACAAGCGTGGCGGCGGCAGCAACTTTACCCGCCGTCGCAAGTTCTGCCGGTTCCGGGCGGAAGGGGTCAAGGAGATCGACTACAAGGATCTGAAGACCTTGCAGGCCTATGTGGGCGAGACGGGCAAGATCGTCCCCAGCCGGATTACCGGAACCAGCAACCTCTATCAGCGGCAGTTGACCACTGCGATCAAACGCGCCCGTTTTCTGGCGTTACTGCCCTACGTCGTGCGTTAAGGCGCCGGCGCTCCGGTGGCGGTGCAGCCAGGAGGCGGAGTCCTCCGCTGGTTTCTCAGCGGACGCTGGCAAGCTGGTGTCAGTATTGCTGTACTGTTCAGCGCGGCGGGCCTGATTCCCTTTCTTGCTGGCCCGTTGCTGCTCAACTGCGTCGCTCTGGTGGCGCTGGTTACTCTGCAGGCGGGACGCAGGGAGAGTCTCGAGGTGCTGGTGATTGCCGGAATCGCCTCCGCACTGTTCACGCTGAACCCATGGTATGGTGTCGCCTTTGCGCTGGTAGCCTGGTTGCCGGGACGGCTCTTGGGAGAGGGTTTGCAGTGGGACGTAGGTGGGGCGGGGTGGTCTGGGTGGTCATCGGCTTGTCTCTCCTGACGCTGGTGCTCCTGCTCTGGGCCATACCGCAGGGTACGGGTCCAGGCTTCTGGCAGGCGCAGATGGGGCACTTGCTGGCACCGGCGCGTAAGGACCTCAGCGCGACGCAGCGTCAGGTCCTGGGCGATATGGTTCGTCTGATGCCGGGGATCCTCGCTGCGGTCATGGCGCTGCTCTGGGCGCTGGCGGCGGTGATGGCCAGTCGCTGGCGCGAACGGTTTCAGGGTATTGTGGTGCCGCAACGGGTGTTTCGCGACTGGGTGCTGCCAGAGTGGCTGATCTGGTTGCCGGTGGTGACGGGGTTGGGTTTTTTCCTGCCACATGGCAGCGCATGGGCGGTACAGAACCTCGCCATTCTGGTCGGTGGGCTGTACCTGCTGCAGGGACTGAGTTTGGTGCACCTGTGGTTCGCGTCGAGGGGCTGGCCCCTGATCGCGCTGGCGGCTTTTTATATCGGACTGATCCTGCTTTCGCAGTTCCTGCTGGTGGTCAGTGTGCTAGGTATTCTGGACCGTGTTTTTCACCTGCGCCGACGGCTTGCCGGGCCGCGGTCCTGATGGCGGTTTTGCAGAGAATTTTTGGGAGGAATTTGAAATGAAAGTGATTTTACTGGAACGTATCAACAAGTTGGGGCGTCTGGGCGATGTGGTCGAAGTGCGCCCGGGTTACGGGCGTAATTTCCTGGTGCCGCAGGGCAAGGCCGTAGTGGCCAACCAGCGCAATCTGGAAGATTTTGCCGCCCGTAAGGCGGCGCTGGAACAGGTGGAGGCAGAACGCCTGCTAGCCGCGCAACAGCGCGCCGCGGCGCTGGCCGATGCCATGGTTACGATTGCCCTGCAGGCGGGCGAGGATGGTCGTTTGTTCGGCTCGGTGGGCCTGCATGACATCAGCGCGGCTCTGGCGGCCCTGGGTCACGAAGTGGCTCATTCCGAAATCCGTCTGGCGGGAGGGCCGATCAAACGGATCGGCGAATTCCCGGTGCGTGTGCATTTGCACCCGGAGGTCGAACTGGATGTGATGGTCTTCGTCGAGCGCGCCTGATCCCAGGCCCGGGCGTGTCTGATTCGGCAGACTACGGCGGCGGGGTCAAGGCCCCGCCGCACTCTATTGAGGCGGAGCAATCCGTCATCGGCGCCCTGCTGATCGACCCCGAGACGGCGGAGCAGGTCACTGAGGCGGTGACGGCCGAAGATTTTTATGAGCGTCGCCACCGCCAGATTTTCCAGGCTATCAGCGCCATGCTGGGCGCCGGGCGGGCGGTGGACGCCATCACGGTCTCCGAGTGGTTGCAGGATCATGAGCAGCTCGCCGATGTGGGCGGGGTGCAGTATCTCCTCATGCTGGCCAACGAGACACCCTCGGCGGCCAATGTGCTCGCCTATGCGCGGATCGTGCGGGAGCGGGCCACCCTGCGTGACCTCATTCGGGTCGGTCGGGAAATTGCCGAGCTTGCCTACCGCCCGGAAGGGCGGCAGGCTCAGGCCTTGTTGGACGAGGCCGAAAGCCGGGTCTTTCATCTCGCCGAAGGACAGCAGCGAGCCGGTGAAGGCTTCCAGCAACTCAAGGATGCACTTCCGGCGGTTATCGACCGGATCGAGACCATCGCCCGCGAGAGGAAGGGCGTCACGGGGCTGTCCACGGGCTTTGCCGATCTGGACGAGAAAACCTCCGGCCTCCACCCGGGCCAGCTCGTTATTGTCGCGGGCCGTCCGAGTATGGGAAAAACCTCTTTCGCCATGAATATAGCGGAGCATGTCGCCTGTATCGAAGGCAAGCCTGTCGCGGTCTTCAGCATGGAAATGCCGACCGACGAGATCGTCCTGCGCGCGCTCTCGTCGCGGGGGCGGGTGGATCAGCACCGCCTGCGCAATGGCAGCCTGGGTAATGACGATTGGCCGCGCATCGCCCACGCCATCGGTGAGCTCGGCAACGCGCCCCTGTTCGCCGACGATTCTGCCGCGCTGACCCCGACGGATTTGCGCTCGCGGGCGCGTCGGTTGAAGCGGGAGCATGGCCTGGCTTTGATCGTGGTGGACTATCTGCAACTCATGCAGGTGCCGGGACGGGGTGATAACCGGGTCGCCGAGATTTCCGAGATCAGCCGCTCGCTCAAGGCGTTGGCCAAAGAGCTGTCGATCCCGGTCATTGCCCTCTCCCAGCTCAACCGAAGTCTGGAAAATCGTACCGAGAAGCGTCCGCAGATGTCCGATCTGCGCGAATCCGGCGCCATTGAACAGGATGCCGACCTGATCCTCTTCCTCTATCGCGATGAGGTGTATTACAAGGACAAGGAAGAGGTGAAGGGCATTGCCGAGGTGATCATCGGTAAACAGCGCAACGGACCCATCGGGACGGTTCGGATGAGTTTCTTCGGTGAATATACCCGTTTTGAGAATTATGCGCCGTCCGGGGATGGCTTCGGGCATTAGTTGCCTGCACCAGGCCTGATCATCGGCGTGCCGTCCATGTATTTTTTCACGGGATTTTCTCGCGCGTTGGGGTGTATCATTGGCCCATGACCCGCCCGATTGTTGCCGATATCTCCGCTGCCGCGCTGCGCCATAATGTAGCGGTGGTGCGCGAACATGCACCCCGCGCACGAATCATGGCGGCGGTAAAGGCGAATGCTTATGGGCATGGAGTGACCCTTTGCGCCCCGGTGCTGGCCGAGGCGGGAGTGGACGCCTTTGCAGTGGCCTCCCTGGAAGAGGCGGAAGCGCTTCATGCCTTGGGGCTGGAGCGCCCCATCTGCCTGCTGGGGGGGCCTTTTGACGCTGACGAAGTATCCGTCGCCGCAGAACGCGCTTATCTGCTGGTGATTCACGAACAACGCCAGTTGCAGTGGCTGGAGACCCGTGCTGCGGATGCTGCGTTGCGCCTG
The DNA here is from genome assembly GCF_000021485.1 of Acidithiobacillus ferrooxidans ATCC 23270. Lineage (NCBI taxonomy): Bacteria > Pseudomonadati > Pseudomonadota > Acidithiobacillia > Acidithiobacillales > Acidithiobacillaceae > Acidithiobacillus > Acidithiobacillus ferrooxidans. The sequence continues at coordinate 2,502,677 of NC_011761.1, read as the reverse complement.
TTTATCAAGGTGGATACGGGCATGCACCGGCTGGGTTTTGCCCCGGAACGATTGCCCGCCCTGTTTGCTGCTTTGCAACGCCACCCCCGCTGGGAGGTGTTGGGGCTGATGAGCCATCTTGCCCGCTCCGATACGCCGGACGACCCCTTCAACCGTCAACAGGCGGGTGTTTTCGCCGATGCCATTGCGCACGTCGGTCACGTCACCGCAGGTCAGCACAGCCTCGCCAATTCCGGGGGGGTGCTGGCGCTGCCCTTTACCCACCAGTACTGGGTGCGGCCCGGACTCATGCTCTACGGTCTTTCGCCCTTCGCCGGGCGTCGCGGCAGCGAAATCGGTTTGCAACCAGTGCTTTCCTGGCGCAGTGCGGTGGTGGCCATCCGCGAACTCGGCCCCGGTGACTGGCTGGGTTATGGCGCAGCCTGGCAGGCCCCGGCGCGCTGTCGGGTGGGAGTGGTGGCAGCGGGTTACGGCGACGGTTATCCGCGTCATCTGGGGTGTGGCGCGCCGGTCACGGTAGCCGGGCAGACTACCCGCACTTTGGCGCGGGTCAGCATGGATATGCTGTTTGTGGACCTGACGGCCGTGGAGGCAGACATTGGCGCTCCCGTCGTCCTCATGGGGGCTGGCGGACCGCCTCTCGAATCTCTGGCCGCGGAACTCGGTACGATCTCCTATGAAATGAGCTGTCGCATGCAGATGCGGGTACCGCGCCGGTTGGTTTCATGAGTCGCGACAAAACCCTTTTCGTTTGCCAGGAATGCGGCAGTATCAGCAATAAATGGCTGGGACGCTGTCCAGATTGCGGTGCATGGAACAGCTTCGTCGAACAGCGCGTGGAGAAGACCGTGGCCAAATCCCAAACCACCTATGCCACGGCCAGCCCGCCGCAATTTCTGCATGCGGTGCCGATCACGGATGTGGGGCGCAGCACGACGGGCCTGGCAGAACTCGACCGGGTGCTGGGCGGCGGGCAGGTGCCGGGGGCAGCCATTCTTCTGGGCGGGGAGCCGGGCATCGGAAAATCCACCCTCCTGCTCCAGACTGCCCATCACCTGGCTCAGGTCAGCAAGGTGCTTTACGTCACCGGGGAGGAGTCGGCGGCACAAGTCGCCTTACGGGCGCAGCGCCTGGGGCTGGGCCGGAGCCCCGTACGGGTGGTCGCCGAAAACCATCTTGAAGCGATCGAGGGGCTGCTCCGGGGCGAACAGCCCGCACTGGTGCTGGTGGATTCCATTCAGACCGTCTATACCGACACACTGCAATCGGCCCCCGGCTCGGTGGCGCAAGTGCGGGAGTGTGCGGCACGCCTGGTGCGTTTCGCCAAGGCGACGGGCACCACGGTGTGGCTGGTGGGTCATGTGACCAAGGAGGGAGCCATTGCTGGCCCTCGTGTGCTCGAACACATGGTGGATACCGTGCTCTATTTCGAAGGGGAGGCGGGTAGCCCCTACCGGATCGTGCGCGCCATCAAGAACCGCTTTGGGGCGGCCAACGAACTGGGTGTTTTCCAGATGCATGAAGAGGGCTTGAGCGAGGTCGCCAATCCTTCGCAGCTTTTCCTGTCGCAGCATGAGCGACCCGTGGCAGGGAGCGTGGTGCTGGCGACGCAGGAAGGAACCCGCCCCCTGCTGGTGGAGGTGCAGGCGCTGGTAACCCCGAGTCCTCTGGCGAATCCGCGCAGGGTTGCCATCGGTCTGGACCCCAACCGCCTTTCCCTCCTTCTGGCCATTCTGCATCGTCACGGTGACAGCATGTTTTTTGATCAGGATGTCTTTGTGAATATCGCGGGGGGGATCAAAGTCAACGAACCTGCCGCCGACCTTGCCGTGGCCCTCGCCTTGGTCAGCAGTTTTCGCAATAAACCCCTGGAGGGCCGTCGGGTGGTCTTTGGCGAATTGGGTCTGGCGGGAGAGGTGCGTCCGGTGGCGGGCACCGAGGCACGGGTTCGTGAAGCCGTCAAGTTGGGCTTCAAAGGCGCCATTCTCCCGCGCAGCGACAAGATTTCGGCTGCCGCCACGTTTAAACTGCACCCGGCGGGCCGCCTGGGTGATGCAATGGAGGCCGCCTTTGCTGCGGAGTGAATCCTGGCGCACTGATGGTCGCAACGCACCTGCCAGCAGGAAGGCCCGCGGCTTGCAATATCCTTCCGGAGCGGTTAGTGTGACCTGTAACTGCAGGTAATACATCACATAAATTGCTGATATGTGAAGCTGCCCGGTGTTTTTATGATCGTCTGAAAGGAGGAATATTATGCAAAAGTTACCGGTTTACTCTGCTGCACAGGGCCTATTTCATTCACCGCTGCGGAGGGGTATGGCGGGGGTCGTTTTGGCTGCTTTCGGCCTGATGGGCCTTGGGGCCGGCACGGCGTTCGCGTCCAGCATAGGGACATCGGCACCAGGGTTGATGCGCACAGCGGTAGCCGGGGGTGCAGCGGCAAGCCCTGCGGAAGTAAAGAATTTCGCGGCAGCCGTCCAGGAGATCAAGCCACTCAATGAACAGGTCCACACTGCCTTGAGTCGGAAGGGTATCACCGCCACCCAGCGGGAAGAGTTGAAAAAATCCTATATGACGAAGGTGGACGATATACTCGCTAAAAATCACCTGACCGCAGAGCAGTATTCCAGCCTGCTCAGGCAGACCCAGAGCGATCCGGATTTCGCGAAAGAGGTCGAGTCAGACATGCGGTAAAACCCACCCTGGCCAGCGCCGCTTTCCTTCCGGGATTGTCGGCGCGCCCGCTTGTGCTTTTTTCGGCCTTTCCTTCGCATCTGTGCTTTGTGTGATAATAGGGCATATAGGAGGTCCGCCAAATGCCCAAGCTTGATTTGCCTCGCCCCGATCATGCCGCCCGCCGTCGTCTGCTGATGCAGAAGATGCACACTGCCGGTGTCGCGATCATACCCACCGCCACACCCAAGAGCCGTAACGGCGATGTACAGTACCCATTTCGCGGCGACAGCGATTTCCTCTATCTGACCGGCTTTGCAGAGCCGGAGGCTATACTGGTGCTGGCACCGGGACACGCCGACGGGGAACAGATCTTGTTCTGCCGTCCCCGTGATCCCGAGCGGGAAACCTGGGATGGGCGTCGCGCTGGGCTGGAGGGTGCTCTTGAGCAATGTCAGGTGGATCGTTGCCTCTCGATTCATGACCTGAACGACGTTCTTCCACAACTGCTGGAAAATCGGGAATTGCTGTTTTATCCCATGGGTCAGTCCACGGATTTCGACGCGCGGGTCATGCACTGGCGCAATGTTGCCAAGAGCAAGATTCGCCAGGGTGTGCGCTACCCACTCGAAGTGGTCGATGTTGCCGACCTGATCCATGAGATGCGGTTGTTCAAAGACCCCGAAGAGATCGAAATCCTGCGGGCGGCGGTAGGCATCAGCGGTGCCGGGCATCGCCATGGCATGCGCCAATGTCGTCCGGGTATGCTGGAATACGAACTGGCCGCCGAGATCGAGCATGTTTTTCGTCGCCTCGGATCGCCCAGCGTGGCGTATCCCAGTATCGTCGGTGGCGGAATCAACGGTTGCATTCTGCACTACACGGAAAATGATGCGGAACTGCGCGATGGCGATCTGGTACTGATCGACGCCGGTGCAGAGGTCGGCGCCTACGCCGGAGACATCACCAGGACCTTGCCGGTGAACGGGGTTTTCAGCCCCGCACAACGGGAAGTTTACGAAGTCGTTCTGGCCAGTCAGAAAGTGGCAATCGCCGCCGTACAGGTAGGGCGCTCCGTTACCGATTATCATGACGAGGCCGTCAAGGTGCTGGTGGACGGCTTGTTGGAGCTGAAGATACTTTCCGGCAGTCGCGACGCAGTCATCGAGCAGGGCAGCTACAAGGCCTTCTATATGCACCGGACGGGGCACTGGCTGGGCATGGACGTTCATGACGTCGGCCACTATCGCAGCGCGGATCAGTCCTGGCGGAAACTGGAGGCGGGGATGGTGCTGACGGTGGAGCCGGGCCTGTACTTCTCGCCGGATAATCCATCGGTACCGGAGCGTTGGCGCGGTATCGGGGTTCGCATCGAAGACGACGTGCTGGTGACCACCGGCGGTCCGGATGTTTTGTCGAGCGAAGTACCCAAGGAGGTTGCCGAGGTCGAAGCCATGATGGCAGCAGGATGGGCGGAAGGCTGACCAAACCGCCCGAACCGCGTGCGGTGCCCGCTTAGATGCCGTTGGTGACGGGTGCCATGGAATGGACGAAACGCAGTTTGGCCTGCTTGACGCCAAAATCCACGGCGTGCTGAACGCTGCCCATAAGTATATCGGCTGCCATGTGGTAGCGGGGATTCATGGTATCCCAGACTACGCCATGAATGACGCGCCCGGAACGTAGGATGATGTTGATGCGTTCGCCACAGCGGTTGCCCCCGTTTTTGCGGAAGAACAGGTCCTGTGACAGCGCCACCTGATCCGGCCGGTTGGGACCGCAGGCCGAAATATCCGGGTCGCTGTTTGTCTGATCAGCAAGTGCGTTATAGGCGGTTACGCGCCGCAAATAAAAAAATCCGTGGTGCATGAGCAGCGCGCCATCACTGGCCCCCTGTGCCTGAGTGGAGTCCGTAACAGGTTGGGCATCGGTGGTATCACCCAGGCTGACGCCCGGCTTCAGGGGGTCGCCGATACTGCTGATGGGAGTGCCGAGGAATGGTGCGGGCGAGTCCGGCAGATTCGGCGCCAGGGCGTTGGGCAGAAAAAACGTCGACAGGGCAAGACTCATCCCGGCAGATAATCGTCGTATCAAGTCTATCTCCTTATCTAAGCTGGTCTGTGGCGACCCCTCCCGGCCGCAATGATACTGGCAGTTTTCTCAAAAGACGAAATGAAACAGCATTTTACAAAAAATATGATAAAAGTCAAGAAGATAATTTTATTTATTTGTAAACAATGAGATGGGGCCGCCCCACCCGCAGTCTATGCTCTGTCATCATGTCGGCTGGATGATGTTGGATCAGGTTAAAAGAGGTGATCCATTTTTTGTGGCGTGCCGGTGAAGGTGGGCCGGGTGGTCGCTCGTGCGACTGATGCACCGGATTGCGGCACCACCGGAGAAACGTGTGTAAAGACTGTGTGTAAGGACTGGCGCGTTGTTGTTTTTTTAGCTATGCTTTGTTTGCTCGTTTTCCAACCCAACAAAGGAGACTGCTATGAGCAAGTTCACCACCGCTTTGAAGGTAACTGCGCTGATTTTGCCCTTGGGCCTGGCCGGTTGTGCGACCAGTTCTGACCTTGCCAAGGTTTCTGCGAAGGCTGATGCCGCGCAGTCCACCGCCAACGAAGCACTGGCCAAGGCCAACGCTGCGCAGAGCACCGCTACCGATGCCCTGAGCAAAGCCAACGCCGCGCAGAGCACCGCTGATCAGGCGATGAGCACCGCCAACGCTGCCAATCAGAAGGCTGATGAAGCCAACACGAAGGTGGAGCGGATGTTCAAAAAGTCGATGATGAAGTAATTCATCACGCCTGTTGTTTGTGATGGGACCCCGCCGAAGAATCGGCGGGGTCTTTTGGTATTTGACGGTTGCGGGCATCTGCCCATTTACATTCGACCGGGAGCGTTCCAACGCCGCTCTCACCACTCCGCCTTTTCATGATATAACATCCCAAAGAATCAAAAGGGATACCATGCCGCGCGGATGGATCGGCTGACCAAGGAACTGTCGGAACAGTTGGCCGAAGGGCGGCGGCTGGAAGAGGAAATGCGGAAGAACTTTCGGGTGTTGGGGTATGATCTATGATGGGGTTGAGTCGTTGTTCAACTGAATTATGTTCGAGGGTTGAGCTATGCTGCAACCCATTGAAGTGGAAATTGATGCGCAAGGAAGGATACATCCAGTAGGGATGAACAAGGCATTGCCTGTAGGTCGTGCCTTGCTGACCCTGCTGACGCCGCCTGCCAACGAAGAAGCACTGCTTTCGGAAGCCTCACTGGCTGAAGACTGGCTAAAACCGGAAGAGGATGCGGCATGGGCCTACTAGTTGGATACCCGGAAACACCAGAAAACCCACGGTAATCGTCATCAAGGATGGTCCCTTTTGCCGCCTTTCACGCCGGCCAGAATATATTCAGCCATGGCCTCAGAGCCAGCTTGGTTTTGCTGCTCCAGGTGCGCGACGACACTGTCACGGTTGCCAACCGGCTGGTTCTGACTGATTTTCCACTTGCCCACCCAGCGGGAGATGGGGATTTCTATGCCCACTACCTGCTGGATGAGACGATCCGTAAAATCCCGATGCGCATCACCCACCTCCCAGGGCGGGGTGAAACTGTTCTCCTGCTGCGCGGTCAGGGCGACCATCTGTTGCCGTACCCAATAGGGATCGTCCCTGACCTGCAGCGGCCCGTGGGCATGGACGACGGCATAGTTCCAAGTAGGCACCACCTTGCCGGTTTCCGCCTTGGTCGCGTACCACGAGGGGCTGATGTAGTGTTGCGGCCCCTGAAAGATGACCAGCACCTCATCGTCCGGGAGCGTCTCTCGCCACAGGGGATTGGCGCGTGCCACGTGTCCCTGCAGCACCGGTTGCGGTCCTTCACCAGGTACGAGGTACAAGGGAATATGATTCGCCTCCAGACTATTACCGCCCATGCTGACCAGTGTCGCGAGGGGATAACACTGAATCAGTGCCCGCAGGATTTCCGGGCGGTTTTCTGCAAATGACTCAGGACAATACAAGTTCGGCCTCCTGTCATTCCATGTTCGGCGCTGCAGACTCACTTACGCACAAATCTGCGGCGGGTGGGCGGGCATCAATGGGATGGCTCCGATACTGCGATATGTTTTGCAGTTTTTCCATGGCGGTGAGCAAGTCTGGCCAGGGCTCTGCCCAAACCTCCGGATAGGTCCGCTCGCCGTCATACCTCGACGAGAAAGCAAGATTTTCTTGGCCGGGCGTGAATTCGCAGTGGATCCCGGGTTTGCTGTTGCCGCGCGCATCACAACGATACCAGCCCCGGCCATTCAGCCAGACCGCAGTGAAGCCGTGTGTACAGTAGGGCGGATTGGGGCCATCCAGCGTCAGTCGTTGATAACAGAATCCCGCAGGGATTTGGTTGGCGCGCCATAAGGCCACGAGCAGATGACTTTTCGCGGTGCATAGGCCAGTGCCTTGCTGCAACACATCCGACGCTGCGCAGGTCACTTCTTCCCGGTGAAAATCCATGCTGTGTTCGATGTGATCGCGTACCCATTCGAAGCAATGCCTGGCGGTTGCCGTTGAATCGTCAGAGGATAAGGCGGCCGCCAACTTACGGATATCGGCATGCGCATAATCTACGGTGGCACTTTCCATCAGGAAGTGCGGTAACGGCTGGGTATCGAATTTTGCGAGCTTCATAAATTTCCTATTATTTCTGCGTGGGTTCGCGCAACACACGGATATCTGCCATATCCACCAGATTCCATTCCCCATTATTACGGTACAGGCGTTTATGCTGATTCGGGTAATCCACGACATCCTGATCCAGTCGCTGACCGATGACCAGGCACACGAGTGTTTCCGTTCCATCGTTGCTGATGCTGTGCGCGGCTGCATGGCAAGGAAAACCGACGAAGTCACCTGGGGCGATGGGATACTGATCATTCTCCATGGTGAGCGTGCCCTTACCAGACAGCACGTACACGGCTTCTTCTTCATAATGATGCAGGTGGTATTCGGTACTCTCTTTACCCGGCTCTATCTGGATGAGATGTATACCCATGTGCCGGAGGCCTACCGCATCGCCTAAAGACTTATTGACACGAACAGCACCGGGATTGAGGAAATGGACCTTATGTTCGCCCTTCATCCGACTGATTTCCTGCGCGGTGAGCAGCAGCTTTCGGGTATCCATGTCAGTACCACTCCTTGGAAATGTCATCATGTGCGTGGCCAATATGGTCATTCGCCTCCGCGCGATTCTTCAATGCCTGATTCATTGCATGAAAACCCGCTTTTGTCGCCGCTGCCATGCTGGATATGAACATGCCCACCAGAATGCCTGAAAATTGCTCTCCCTGGGTGAACCGCGTGTACCCATTGCTGAGCGCGGCGAGCTGAAAGTAGTGCTGTCCATCGAATAAGCCCGGAAATCCCAAGCGGCCCAGCCAGCGTAATTCTTGTTGATCTGTTGCCGTCAGCACCCTCGGGCGGAAGGTCATGGCCCGGCGTTTCTCGGGTTGAATGGTCGCACGCAGCTTCTCTCCCGGCTTCGCCACTCCCGAAAGCGAGCGAATGAAGGGATTCCATTGCGGATAGGCGGGGAAATCCATGAGGATGGACCACACGTGCTCCGGTGATGCTGTGATTTCTATGCCGGTTTCGATCTGGTACATTCATCATTCCTGTTGCTGTTCCGTTGCCCGAACGACTGCTTCGGACAATGCGAGCAGCGCTCCCCGGATGGGTGCCGCGACAGATGGCGTGGAAACCATACCGTCTTCATCGAGGTTGGCGCCGAGAAGTGGAATGGTCATTGAGGCTTCCTCCACGACCATGGCAGACATCGTTTTCAAAATCTCGCGCAACGCCGCATCCGCATGTTGTGCGCGTGGCGACGCATTGAATATGCCCACCGGTTTATAGGTAAACGGCTCGAAACTGACGAGCCAGTCCAGCGCGTTTTTGATGGTTCCTGTGACACCGTGCGCATACTCCGGGCTGGCGATAAGTAGGGCATCGGCGTTGGCCACTTGCGCGTGGAAGTTCGTGACAGATTCAATAGACCGGCCCTCTATATCTGGATTGAATAATGGAAGATCACCCAGTCCATGGTACACGGTCACCATTAATTCCACAGGAGCAAGTCTGGCTGCCGCTCGCAGCAGTGCAGAATTGATTGAATTGGCGCGCAGGCTACCAGATAGAGCAAGGATTTTCATGTCACAGAATCACCTTTTGTGCGTCCATCGCATGTTTTGTTAATCGTAGCGTTCAATGCGCTGTCGATTTTGAAAAAAGATGGAGCACTATTACGCCAGAAACGATGAGCGCTATACCAATGAAAGAAGCCATATTTAGCGGCTGACGATAAATGACCCAACCAACAAGTACGATTAAGGCTACTCCTACTCCAGACCAGATAGCATAGGCAACACCAAGGTCAATAGAACGAAGTGAAAGAGAAAGCAAATAGAATGCCAGCATATACCCCACAATAACAAGAAGAATCGGGCTCCAACGCGTAAAGCCATCTGTTGCCTTGAGCGCCGAAGTTGCAATGACTTCGGAAACGATCGCTATTGCCAAATATAACCATTGCATATTAACCATGAACCTCTTCATACAGGCGTTACTGCATATTATAAACAAAATCCGCGCCATTCTCCTCGGCGCGTTAAAGCAGGTTCATCCCGCCGTCCACCACAATCACCTCTCCCGTCAGATAGCTCGATTCGGTCAGCATCATGGCAACATCCGCGACGTCGCCAGGGCGCGCACTCCGACCCATGGGGGCATCGCGAATCCATTGTTCGCGAATGGTCGCCCAATCTTCGGTCAGCGGCGTATCCACCAGCCCCGGGGCGATAGCGTTCACCCGGATATCGGGTCCCAGGGTTTTGGCGAGTAAGCGGGTGACATGAATCAATGCGGCCTTGCTGGCGGCGTAAGGTATGGAAGCACCCTTGGGTCGCACACCGGCATGAGAGCTGATATTTAATACCGCCGCCGGGTGTTCGGCCGTCGATGCCGCGCGCAGATAGGGTTCGCTCAGCGCGACGAGTTGCCAGGGCGCCACCACATGGAGTTCGTAGAGGCGGTGCCAGAGGTCCGGTGTCGCGGCCTGTAAATCATCATGCGGAATCATGCTGGACTCACCCGCGTTATTGACCAGCACGTCGAGCCGACCATAGTGCGTATACACCTGATTGATCAGATCCCTGCGCTCACCATCCTCCAGCAAGTCTGCCTGAAAATAGTGGGCACCCGCCAGCGTTGCCGCCGCTTGTAGACCCGCAGCGGAGGAAGCGCGGGAATGCAGGGCCACCCAATATCCCGCCTGCGTTAAACGCTGCGCGATAGCCAGACCAATGCCGGAGGTGGCGCCGGTAACCAGTGCGACGCGCGAATTACCGGTCATGACAGTTGTATCGACTGATCATACGTGGCCACCTCCAGCAAATTGCCATCGGGATCCCGGAAGTAGACAGAGGTGATCGGCCCCGTGGCTCCAGTGCGGGGCACCGGACCGGCTTCCAGAGTGACTCCGCAGGTCTGCAGATGGGTGAGCACCCCCTGGATACCACCGGTGACAATGAAGCACAAATCCGCCGACCCGGGAGTGGGGCTGGTCGCATGGGGCGCTATGGGATGCCCTGCCGGATGCAGGTTGATTTTTTGCTGTCCAAAGATCAGCGCCTTGCGCTGGTCACCAAAGGTCATTTCCTGCATGCCCAATACCCGTGAGTAGAAGGCGATCGTAACGGATATATCCGCCACGGTCAGGACGAGGTGATCCAGATGGTCAATGCGCATGGTTCATTCTTCAGAAGATGGTCTTACAGGCCAACGGCGACTTCACTCGCCGCTTGATGACACGCATGCAGGTCTGCATAGCACTATTCCTTTACACTGCATCGCCCGTCTGCCGATTTTGCCAGGATTGCGATCCAGGCGCCAGCAAAGATCATATTATGGTATGCAAATGCAACCTTTGTGGTCCGAAAATGGCGAGACATTCAAAAGGACTTGTCCTATAAATGACGCATGAATCAACAGGTACTCGACCGTGAAGCTTGCTATCGCGCCCTTCTTACCCGCGATGCACGGTTTGACGGCCAGTTCTACACGGCGGTTCTCTCCACGGGGATCTATTGCCGTCCGATTTGCCCTGCGCGACCGCCGAAGATCGAAAATTGCCTCTTTCTTCCCAGCGCGGCGGCAGCCCATCAGATGGGATTCAGGCCATGTTTGCGGTGCCGCCCCGAGGTAAATCCGGCCAAGCAACGCACCTGGGCTGGTTCCAACCTGGTTGACCATGCCTTGCGGTGGATCACTGAGGGCGCCTTCGACGATGACTGCGTGGAACATTTGGCTGAGCGATTGGGAGTCAGCGGACGACATCTCCGACGGCTATTCGCCCGCGAGCTCGGCACCACGCCGATAGCCGTAGCACAGGCCCAGCGTGTCCTTCTGGCGAAAAAAATGATTGTGGAAACAACGCTGTCGATGACGGATGTTGCCATCGCCGCTGGCTTCGGTAGTGTCCGCCGATTCAACGATGCCATACAACGAAACTATGGAAGGGCTCCGAAAACAATGCGGCACACCTCGACATCAAACGGCAACATGACTGCGGGCATCACGCTGAAGCTTCCGTTCACCCCTCCCTATGACTGGGAGGCCATGATCGATTTTCTCGCCGGAAGGGCCATCCCCGGGGTAGAAGCCGTGGACGCCGGGAAATATGCCCGCTCATTTCAATGGGATGGCATGCACGGCGTTGTCGAAGTCCAGCAGGAGTCGGAAACCAATCATCTTTTAGCCACTATTTATGCCACTGAAGTTCCCCCCATAGGTATGATTGTCGCAAGACTCCGCCGCTTGTTTGATCTGGATGCCAATATCGGGATGATTGATGCGCATCTTTCCGCAGACCCACGCCTGGCAGCGCGGGTGAGGGAAAGACCCGGGCTCAGGGTACCTGGCAGTTGGGATCTCTTTGAACTAACGGTCCGGGCAGTATTGGGCCAACAAATCAGCGTCGCTGCGGCCACCACGCTGTCCGGTCGCCTCGTTGCGACCCTTGGAGAACCCATCAAGGGAGATTTCGGAGCGGCTTTGGAAAAAACCGGCATCTCCATGATTTTCCCGTTACCCGCCGCTGTCATGACTGCCAACCTGACCCCTATTGGATTAACTCGCGCGCGGGAAAAGGCTTTGCAGTCCCTCGCTACAGCCGTGCATGAGGATCGGCTTTTCTTTCAGCCTCAACCATCACCCAATAAAACCATAGAAAAACTCTGTGAGCTGCCCGGTATCGGCCCATGGACGGCTCACTATATCGCCATGCGCGGATACCGCGACCCGGACGCATTCCCGCATTCGGACTTGGGGTTGCTGCGTGCCCTGGAAACAAAGAACGGCCGCCCTACCCCCGCTGAACTGCTGGCCCTCGCCGAGGCATGGAGGCCCTGGCGCGCCTATGGGGCTATGCGATTGTGGGTTCAACCGAAGATATTGCCGGCCGCACGCTGATGGAAGGTGCGCGCGACGACCCAGAAAGATCCAGCGCCTAAAAGTTGCCGCCCTCGTGCCTCAATAGCCAGCGTTTACGCTCTATACCCCCGGCATATCCCGTCAGCGAACCGTCTGAACCTATGACCCTATGGCAGGGAACGACGATACCCACGGGATTCGCCCCATTTGCACCGGCAACGGCCCGAACAGCGGAGCCTCGCCCTATGGCCCTGGCCTGTTCTTGATAGCTGCGCGTATGCCCTGCAGAAATCGTGCGCAAAAAGGTCCAAACGGATTGCTGAAATGCTGTGCCGCCCGTTTTCACCGGAACCGCATTGAGCGCACCCAGGTCACCACTCCAGTAGGCATCAAGGCAGCCATGAATATGTTTTTGAACAGCACCCATTCTCAGATCAAAGCCCTGTCGACCATAGTGCAGTTGCAACAACCTCCGCATCCGGCCCTCGCTGTCCGCCCAATCCAGCGCGCGGAGCCGACCTTGCGTATCGGTGACGAGCAACATGGTCCCCAACGGGGTTGCTACATGCTCCATTTGAAGACGAAGCGGCTCATTCGGCATCGGATACCCCATACATAACGGATTTCGGAATCATGCTATCCCATGCTGCCGAGAGATTCTCGCCGGTTTCGGACCTCCAAACTTCTGTTCGCCGAATGCACTAGTCCGCCTAACCGTTGGCGGCGATCATTTGGAAATCAAGAAGTTCATCCGGTTCTCCGCTATAGACCTGAAACACGGTGGTCTCGATGGCGAGAAAAGCGCCATGAGCCAACCCTTTGGGATGCAGGAGGTAATCCCCCGGGAAGAGACGCTGCCGGCCCGACTTGTCACAGTGGCCGCCGGAGAGAATGTAGATATGCTCCTCGGAGCGGGCATTCGCCACGATCTTGATGAGCATTCCTGGCGGTGGGGAGAAGCGGACGATCTGCGCCATGCCGCCGCCTTCGGACCGGCGGTCGCTCAAGACCTTGAAATGAACCGTTTCCTTGCCTTGGAAGAGGGACAGCTCCCCCAGTGCCTGGCTGCCGGGAATCCACGGCATCCGCTCTGGCGTGGCGGTGATGGGGTGCAAGGACATGGCATTCTCCTTTTTTTGCGGCTTCACGAAAGAGCAGCCACTATACTCCCAGGAAGGAGCCGCTGGTTTCGATGACGATCGAAATATGGAATAGGGAGGAAGTGCGCACATGGAACTGCCCAAAGTGGTCGCGTTGCTGGGGGTTCCGGCCCGTGCCGCCATGGCCTGGGCCCTGGTCGGAGGCGACGCATTGCCCGCCAGTGAACTGGCCTACCGGGCAGGGGTGACCCCCCAAACCGCCAGCCATCATTTGGCCCGGATGGTGGATGGTGGACTGCTTGCGGTGGAACGCTGTCTACGCTACCGCTACTATCGTTTGGCCAGTCCGGCGGTAGCCGAAATCCTGGAGAGTCTGATGGCGTTGTCCGGCCCGCCGATCCTCAAGAACCGCCCAGACCGCGCCGCGGTGGATCCATTGCGCCAAGCAAGGAGTTGTTACGATCATCTGGCGGGGAGTCTCGCGGTTGTCTTGGCGGATACCCTACAGCGCAACGGGTGGATCAACCTACAGGAGCGCGATTATCAGGTTACAGAGGTTGGCGAACACGGATTCGCGGCCTTCGGGTTGGATCTGCCCGCCCTACGTCATCAGCAGCGGCTTTTCGCGCGGCGCTGCATCGATTGGAGCGAGCGTCGCCCCCATATCGGCGGAGCGCTGGGAGCCGCGTTGATGACGCAGTTCCAAGAGTCGGGATGGATACGGAGAAACCCCGGAGATCGAAAAATCTGGGTTTCGAGCGCCGGCCAGCAAGGGCTGTGGAAGACCTTTGGTATTGATGCGACACCATAAGTAGTCGCGATATGGCGATGCACCAGATTCTCTTGCACCCGAAACCCCGTCAAGCTGATCGCTTCATGCCCTTCCTGCAAAGACGCTCGCCGGATTGGGGGTGACTTGGCCGCAGTTCTCGGTGCTGACGATGATCACATCCTACCTCGGCGCCTCGGGTGCTGAAGGGTCGTGTCGAATCCGGAATGAACCAGGGATGAACATCCCTCGTGACCATATCGCGGAGGCCCCTCACCGCCGGAGGGCTCAGTGACTGGCGTTGCGTGTAAAAAGTATCACCCTGGCGTCTCGCGGGTTCTCTGTGTGCTCTTCGCCTTCAATGGCAGGTACGCAGCGGGATTGGTCGTTCACATCCAGATTGGGAACGGGTAATATCGGCCAGAAGCGGGCATAGCGTCCACAGAAAATCGAGTGTGATGAACGACAGCTAACTGATCACGAACCTGCCTTTAGGACTTTTCCTGGTCGCCCTGGAGCAGGGCCAACTGCGCGCCAAGTGGGCCCGAAAACTCGCTCCGAACAAAGCTGCGCAAGGCAAACTAAAGGGCTCCCCTCCCGAGCGGTGGAGCAACGACTGGCCAGCGACTGCGCTACAGATCACAGAGAACGATATCTGGATCGCGGCGACGGCACTCACGCATGACCTAACATTGGTGACATGTGACAAAGACTTTGACAAGCTTGCAGAGGTCGAATCGCAACTACGGATCATCAGAATTCAGTGATCCGACTATGTGCAAAAACGCTTGCTGGCTGTTGGTGAGCATCAGTAGGCAACTACGAACCCAGTAGCTTTCCTCTAAGTGGCAGGTAACCCTCTGCTCATCGGCATCGCCTGCCTGACTGAACACGTTAATTTCCTGATAGGAACCAATGGTGACGGCAATGACTACCTTTTCTGGATCAACACGAAAAAACGCGCGCTTAGTGTTAACACGAAACTCGCCGAACAGACTATGCAGCTTTCTTTCAAGGGTATCCGCGTCGTCTACCTGCGCCGCAAAGTACCACTCGAACGGCAGGGGAACGCTGGTATTGTAGAGGTCTCTCAGCCTCGCGTTGAGTGTATCGGCGCTATCGGTTTTGCCGATCTTGACCAAACCCGGCATGGCGACGTTGGTCATCAGATAAATCACACTAGCCATGTCCTTGCCCTCACCCCATCCCGCCTTTTCATGATATAACATCCCAAAGAATCAAAAGGGATACCATGCCGCGCGGACCAACCAAAAAGAAGACCGAAGACACCACCAGCCAGAGCCTGGAATCGAAGCTCTGGGCCACCGCCGACAAGCTGCGTGGGCATCTGGACGCCGCCGACTACAAGCATGTGGTGCTGGGCCTCATCTTCCTGAAATACATCTCGGACCGCTTTGCCCAACGCCATGAAGAAATCATTCGGGAAGAAGCAGGGACTTACGCAGCCGAAGACCGAGATGAATACACGGCGGAAGGCGTGTTCTGGGTACCGGCATCGTCCAGATGGGCAGTGGTGCAAACTGCCGCCAAACAGCCGGACATCGGCAAGCGCATCGACGGTGCCATGACCGATATCGAGCGGGAAAACCCGCATCTGAAAAACATCCTGCCCAAAGGCTATGCCCGCCCCACCCTGGATCAGCGCCGCCTGGGCGAACTGGTGGACCTCATCGGTACCATTGGCCTTGGCACCGCCGAACATCAGGCCCGCGACACCCTGGGCCGGGTCTACGAGTATTTTCTGGGTCGATTTGCCAGCGCGGAAGGGAAACGGGGTGGCGAGTTCTACACCCCGGCATCGGTGGTCAGAACCCTGGTCACCATGCTGGCCCCCTACAAAGGGCGCATCTATGACCCCTGTTGCGGGTCCGGCGGCATGTTCGTTCAGTCGGAAAAGTTCATCGAGGCCCACGGTGGCAAAGTCGGCGACATCAGCGTCTATGGGGAAGAATCCAACCCCAACACCTGGAAGCTGGCCCTCATGAATCTCGCCATTCGCGGCATCGAGGCCGACCTGGGACCGGAAGCGGCGGACACCTTTCACAAAGACCTGCATCCCGACCTGCGTGCCGATTACATC
Source organism: Acidithiobacillus ferrooxidans ATCC 23270 (assembly GCF_000021485.1). Classification (NCBI taxonomy): domain Bacteria; kingdom Pseudomonadati; phylum Pseudomonadota; class Acidithiobacillia; order Acidithiobacillales; family Acidithiobacillaceae; genus Acidithiobacillus; species Acidithiobacillus ferrooxidans. The sequence continues at coordinate 2,486,546 of NC_011761.1, read as the reverse complement.
CTTGCCAACCCGCCCTTCAACATTTCCGATTGGGGCGGTGACCTGTTGCGGGATGACAAACGCTGGCAGTATGGGATACCGCCCACCGGCAACGCCAACTTCGCCTGGGTGCAGCACATGGTCCATCACCTGGCACCCTACGGCATCGCGGGCTTCGTGCTGGCGAATGGTTCCATGTCATCCAATACCAGCGGTGAAGGCGAAATCCGCAAGAACCTCATTGAAGCGGATCTGGTGGACTGCATGGTGGCCATGCCGGGCCAGCTATTCTATAGCACCCAGATTCCCGTGTGCCTGTGGTTCCTGGCGAAGAACCGCGATGACGGACGCGGCATGACCGGCAAGGAACTGTTTGAGCGCACCGGCGAAGTGCTGTTCATCGATGCCCGCAACATGGGCTTCATGGCCGACCGCACCCACCGGGAACTGACCGATGAAGACATCCAAAAGATCGCCGACACCTACCACAACTGGCGCGGCGATGGGGACGGGGAATATGCGGATATTCCCGGTTTCTGTAAGGCGGCCAGTCTGGATGACATCCGCAAGAACGGCCATGTGCTGACACCAGGGCGTTATGTTGGGGCTGCCGCCAAGGATGATGACGGCGAGCCTTTCGAGGAAAAGATGGACCGACTGACCAAGGAACTGTCCGCGCAGTTGGCGGAAGGACGGCGGTTGGAAGACGAGATGCTGAAGAATTTTCGGGTGTTGGGGTATGAACTGTAACGGTTAATTATAGGGGATATTGCCATGACTGGATCACTACCGGACTGTTGTGCAGAAAACAAAATCACCAACAGGGCAGAGTTGATTGATTGCCTTGAGGCCCTAGAAGATACAAGTAATTTGACAATAGAGGCTCTTGAAGAACGACTAAATCATTTGATCATTATGCGTAATACGGATCATTTGGGGATGTTCGGGGAAGATGAGGGGCTATTAGACATTTACACTCGTGCAATAATTACTTTAGAGACCGCTATTGATGCCATGAGTAAATCGCAGACGCCTGAATGAAAGCCAATCACACAATATCTCGTCAATCAATGTCATGATTCAGGAACTGGATACTGTCATTCTAGTGCAAGACTACCCCGATCAGGGGTTGGTGAAAAGTGACATGGGTGCCGTGGTTTTGTTGTATGAGGGTGGTAAAGCATATGAGGTCGAATTTGTCACCCTGACCGGGGATACTTTGCGGGTGCTGACCCTGACGGCAGATGAAGTGCGCCCCATCTCGGCGCGGGATGTGTTGCATGTGAGGGTGGCGTGATCCCAAACAATAGACTTAAAAAATACGGCATGGGTCAAGTTGCAGCCGGCAAACTCAACCTTACCGTCTTATCATAAGACGGCGTGCGATGGATAACTGTAACAACAACCCGGCAAAAACCAACCTGAAGGGCCAGGGTATGGCGAACGAGTGGAAAGAATGCTCGCTTGGTGATGTTATCGAACTGAAGCGTGGCTACGACCTACCGCAAAAAGAACGTTTATCTGGTGATGTTCCGCTGGTCTCATCTTCCGGTGTCACGGACACCCACGCAAAAGCAATGGTCAAGGGACCGGGGGTTGTGACTGGACGATACGGAACATTAGGACAAGTATTTTACGTTAGGCAGAATTTTTGGCCGCTCAACACCACGCTTTACGTGTACGACTTCAAAGGCAACGACCCACGTTTCATAAGTTATTTTCTACGCGAGGTTGACTTTCTCGTCTATTCAGACAAGGCGGCTGTTCCCGGCTTGAATCGCAACCACCTACATCAGGCGAGGGTTCGGATTCCAACCGATCCCACCGAACAACGCCGCATCGCCCACATTCTCGGCACCCTGGACGACAAAATCGAGAACAACCGCAAGACGGCGAAAACCCTGGAAGCCATGGCACAGGCCATCTTCCAGTCGTGGTTCGTGGACTTCGACCCGGTACGCGCCAAGATGGCCGGGGAATCCCCGGAAAGTATCTGCAAGCGGCTGAAGCTCACGCCCGAGATTCTGGACCTGTTCCCGGATAAGCTGGTGGACTCGGAATTGGGGGAAATTCCTGAGGGGTGGGTGGTTAGGTCATTAGATAACATAGGGAACTTCCTGAATGGCTTGGCGCTGCAGAAATTCCCATCAAAAGGTCAAGATGACGCCCTGCCTGTCATAAAAATTGCACAACTTAGGTCAGGTAATCTCGGCGGTGCTGATCAGGCAAGTTGTGAAATAGAACCACAGTATATAGTGCATGATGGCGACATCTTATTTTCTTGGTCTGGCTCTCTTGAATGCGCTATCTGGTCGGGGGGCACAGGGGCTCTCAACCAGCACCTTTTTAAAGTCACACCCAAATCAGATTATCCGCGTTGGTTGTGTTACTTCGGCGTCCATCACTTTTTAGATTTCTTTCGGGAAATAGCTGCTGGTAAGGCCACAACAATGGGTCATATTCAGCGACACCATTTATCCGATTCAAAATTGCCTTTCCCATGCTCAGGCACTCTCGATGTCATGAATAAACCATTATCGTCCATGTTTGAAGTTATGTGGATGAAAACTGTTGAGGAACAAAAGCTGGTTTTTTTACGTGACACACTTCTACCCAAACTCATATCCGGCGAAATCCGCGTTTTAGACGAACGCACCATCGAAAACGATAGGGCTTATCCATGGATAAAATAAAAAACAATATGAAAAATGATATATTTTCAATAGTTAGGAAAATTAGTCCATATATTCCCGCACTGGTCATCAGTCAAGTGCTGCCGTCTAAAACCACTCAAAAACACGAAGAAGACCCCACACATAATTTGATAAATTTTCTTTTAGACAAAAAATATTCTCTTTTGACAGTAGTTTTTATTTCTGGCTTATTTTTAGTTTGGATGAGAGATTCAACAATCGATGACGTAAAGGAAGAAGCTAAGAAATTTAGTTTCATAGATAAATCCAAACCGGAAAATAATTCTTTTAAGATACAGCTTATCGACGACAGTAATGTTTCATTCACACAGCTTGATGATCTTGTAAGTTTCGTTAGCAAGTTACCAAGTGGTCTGAGAAGTGATCGGGTGCAAACATCGTTCAGTGCAGCAAGGCGCGTATTGATTCAAGCGTGGGTCGATCCCTATCTTGCAGATGTATCAATGTTTCTTTGTATTAGAGCACTGGAACAGCTTTTCCATGATCTATTTGCCCGATCGACTGAAAATAGTGAAAGGGTGGAAAGCATCTCTAGAACCAAATCACAGTTTACCAATGACAGGGCTGCTTCTGAGTTTGCTCTCAAGCATCTTGGCGGTCACATAGACCTTGCCGGAAAATTAGATGAACTTGTGAAATTTAGGGACAATTTTGTGCACCGTGATGACCCCAGCGTTAATCGGTCCCCATTAAATATGACCCCATTTCAACTGGTTTCCGTATTGTTACAATACAGGGATTCTATATTATGACCCCCCTCAACGAATCCACCATCGAACACCACGCCATTGCCCTATTCAAAGAACTGGGCTACGCCTACGCATTCGGCCCCGACATCGGCCCGGATAGCAACCAAAAAGAACGCGCTGACTACGAAAACCCCCTGTTACTGGAACGCCTGCGTACAGCCATCCATCGCCTGAATCCAGAAGCCCCCAAGGAAATCCGCGACGAAGCCCTACGCCATGTGCAGGCTATTGCCGTGGGTGGACTGATGACCGAGAACAGCCTATTTCAGCAGATGCTCGTGGAAGGGGTACGGGTGGCGCACATGGTGGACGGCGAAGAACGCGGCAGCATCGTCCGCCTGATCGACTACGACCATCCTGAAAAGAATGATTTGCTGGTGGTCAACCAGTACACCGTCATCCACAACCGCATCAACCGCCGCGCCGATCTAGTGGTTTTCGTGAATGGCCTGCCCTTGGGCCTCTTTGAACTGAAAAACATGGCGGACGCCAACGCCACCACCCGCCGGGCATGGAATCAACTACAGACCTATCAGGCCGACATTCCCAACCTCATGGCCTACAACGCCATACTGGTCATCAGCGATGGGCTGAAGGCCGCCGTAGGCTGTCTGGGTGCCCCTTATGAACGCTTTCTGCCCTGGAAAACCATCGACGGTCAGGAACTCATGGACCGGGGGGATGACCCTTTACGTTTCCTGATTCACGGGGTTTTTGAACCCGTCCGTTTTCTGGACTTGATCCGCTATTTCATCGCCATTAGTGACGATGGCCGCAAACTCAGCAAGAAGATCGCCGCCTATCATCAGTTCCACGCCGCCCAGAAGGCCCTGCTGACCACCCTGGCATCGGCAGGCATCGGTGGTGATCGCCGGGGTGGTGTGGTCTGGCATACCCAGGGGTCCGGCAAGAGCCTCACCATGCTCTTTTTCGCGGGCATGCTCATCCAGCACCCGGCGCTGGAAAACCCCACCATCCTCATGCTCACCGACCGCACGAACCTGGACACCCAGTTGTTCGATACCTTTGCCGCAGGCAAGCAGCTTTTACGGCAAGACCCGCAGCAGGCCGACAGCGTCAGTGATCTTCGGGAACTGCTGCAACGGGCTTCCGGCGGTGTACTGTTCAGCACCATCCAGAAATTCCAGAAAGACCGCGACGAACCTTTGGGCAAGCACCCGGTATTGTCCGAGCGGAAGAACATCATCGTCATGGTGGATGAAGCCCAGCGTAGCCAGTATGAGATTCTGAAGGGATATGCCGCCAATCTGCGGGCGGCCTTGCCCAACGCGACCTTCGTGGCCTTCACCGGCACACCGCTGGAACTGGATGACCGGGACACGCGGGTGGTGTTCGGCGATTACATCGACATCTACGATATTCAGCGGGCCGTCGAGGATGGGGCCACCGTCCCGATTTATTACGAAAGCCGCCTGGTGCGCCTCAACCTGCCGGAAGACCAGCGCCCCCTCATCGACAGCACCTTTGAGGAAATCACCGAAGACGACGAGCAGGAAAACAAGGAACGCCTGAAAACCCGCTGGGCGCAACTGGAAGCCCTGGTCGGCGCCCCCAAGCGAGTGGAACAGATTGCCGCTGACCTGCTGGACCATTGGGAAAAGCGCAAGAGCATCCTGTCCGGCAAGGCCATGATCGTCGCCATGAGCCGTCGCATTGCCGTGGAACTTTATGATGCCATCGTCCGTATCCATCCCGACTGGCGCGGTGACGACGACACGCAAGGCCGGATCAAGGTGGTCATGACCGGTTCCGCCAGCGACCCCATCGAATGGAAGCCGCATATCCGCAGCAAGGCGGGCAATGAAGCCATTGCCGACCGCCTGAAAGACCCGGATGATCCGTTAGAAATCGTCATCGTGCGGGATATGTGGCTGACGGGCTTCGACGCCCCGGCCCTGAATACGCTCTATGTGGACAAACCCATGCGCGGGCACACCCTCATGCAGGCCATCGCCCGCGTCAACCGGGTCTTCACCAACAAGTCCGGTGGACTGGTGGTGGATTACATCGGCATTGCCCAGGACCTGAAAAACGCCATTGCCACCTACACCCGTTCCGGTGGCAAGGGCAATCCGGCGGAAACCGTGCAGACCGCCATCAAGGTGCTGCTGGAAAAACTCGACATCTGCCGCGGTATTTTCCATGGCTGTGACTATCAGGATTATCTGACTGACGACGGATCAGAAAAGGTGGCCACCCTGCGCAAGGCCACCGAATTCATTCTGTCTCAGGAACTCACCGAAGAAGGCGTCAAGCGCCGTTTCCGCAACGCCACGTCCGGCCTCAAAAAAGCGGCGACTTTAGCCGCCGGCGACGACATTGTGGAACGCTGCCGGACTGAGATCATTTTCTTCCTGAGCGTCCGTGCCACTCTGGACAAGTCCAGCGAGGCCGAGTCTCTGGTGGAAGAACAGGAATACGCCATCCGCCAACTTATCGACCAATCCATCGCCCCGGAAGGCGTGGTGGACCTGTATGCGGTGGCGGGGCTACCCAAAAGCGAAATATCCCTGCTGTCCGATGAATTCATCCACCAGATCGAGGCTATGCCCGAAAAGAATCTGGCGCTGGAAATGCTGCGTCGATTACTGCAGGACAAGGTCCGCAAGGAAGGCAAGGGCAACCTGATCCAGAGCAAAGCCTTCTCGGAAAAGCTGGAAGAAGCCCTGCGCAAATACCACAACCGTTCGGTGGATACCGTCGAGGTGATGCAGGAACTCATCGAACTGGCCAAAGCATTACAGGCGCTGGATCAACGCCATGCGGAACTGGGCCTCAGCAAGGACGAGGCCGCCTTTTATGATGCCCTGGCGACCAACGATTCCGCCGTGCAGGCCATGGGGGACGAGGCCCTGAAAATGATCGCCAAGGAAGTGGCCGATACTGTGCGCCAAAACACCCGCATCGACTGGTCCATCCGGGAACAGGCAAGGGCGCATCTGCGGCGCATGGTGAAGCGGGTGCTACGCAAACACGGCTATCCACCCGACATGCAGGAAGGGGCGGTGAATCTGGTCATTGAACAGGCTGAGGGGTTGGTGGGGTGACTGTTAGCAGACAAACCGACCCAATATCGCGCTCGTTGCGCAACTTCACTCTGGGGCATCTTCACAAAAATACTCAGTGTTAGGCCCTAGTGGTTAGACGGTCGTCAATCTGCTGGCGATCTCGTGCTCTGATTTCTGGAGCCTTAGGTTTGCCTAACTATAAACGCTGTCTAAAATTGACAGTCCAATAGAGGGAATATGGTGGGCAACTATGGTTATCACTGTCACGTTCGATGCTAATGCGCTGGCTAAAATTAGTTCATATCCCGAGATTTTTTCAGCGTTGAAAGAAGGGCGTATCAAAGGCTATTTTTCTCAAACTTATCATAGTTTAGAAGGAATCCAAAGAAATGAACGGGCAGAAGTATTGGCAAGGACGGCTGTTGCGGTCCACTCAAAGTCCCGCACCAAAGATACCGTCGATCTTTCAATCGAAATCCGTCACTATCGCCCACCTTTGGACGACAAGTACCAAGGGGCAGTAAAGACCGCTTTAGACATGGGTCTACGGGCTCTTCGCGGGCCTGCTCGCATGGTCGACGGATTAACGGTGCGGGATACTAATCAGTCCTTTTATGTTATTGAGCCGATTGAACATATGATCGCCCACCGTGAAAAGGCAGGTGAGGTCGCTGCCGCCATCGAAAAACGGGGTGTTGGACGCGCTATCTCCCTTAATATTGGCAATAAATACAATGAATTATCCGGTGTGACCATTGACAAACCTAAGCTCTGGCTACAGGGCCTTGCACAGGCCAACACCGATGCACAGAAGAAAAAAGTTGCAAAAGCAATTGCCGAATGGTCAGATGGCGACAGTATCGCTTCCCATATTGGTTATGGAATCGACCTATTCTGCTCTGAAGACTTCGGAAAAAATACCAGTGGCCCCTCAGTGATGAATCCTGATAATCGCGGATGGCTTTCAGAAACGTATGGGGTTGTCTTTATTACACTTTCTGAATTGGCGGAAAAACTTGCCGATGGGCAATAAAAATAATATAGGATGAATTGCTAGAGCTTTTTTAACCAATAGTAAAAAACCATCGGATACCTAAATTCGGCATCAGTGGAATAGTTGTTAAAGAATCTAGAAGAGCATAAAAAAGCCAATTATTGCACTTCCACCACCACCGCCGTCCCATAAGCCGTGACCTCATTCATGGCCTGCCCCTGTCCGGCATCAAATTCGCCGGAATCAAAGCGCATTCCCAAAACGGCATTGGCACCAAGAGATCGGGCATGCTCGGCCAGTTGTTCCAGGGCATCATCCCGGGTCTGAGCAATCATGTTGAGATAGCCCGCCTGCTTGCCGCCAAAGAGGGCGCGGACACCACCGAGAAGATTGCCGATGATGTTGCGGGATCGGACACCCGTGCCGTAGACCGGCCCAATGACCCGGACCACACGCATGCCGGGGCAGTCGTTGATGGTGAGGATGAGGACAGGTTTTTGTTCTGCTGACATAGGCTCAGTATGATAGACGGGTCATCTCTCAGCAAGCAGCATCAACCTGCGCCTCTCGCCGGGTGTATTAGTATATGCCGTCCGGGCAGAATGACCGCGCACAAGGCCGCCCCTCTACGCCAACCGGACCGGCCCCGGATACCGCTCCAAAGAAAAAAGGCGCTCCAGAGATCTGAGCACCGCTTTTCTGTCATCTGTCCCCAGACCACACTGCTCAGTACCCCGCGAATGTGGGAGTGCGGCACAAAAATGTCTCAGCCCCTACTACGAACTATGCCACAACATGCCTAACTGATTGAAAATATGGGGTGGCTGATGGGGCTCGAACCAGCGACAACCGGAATCACAATCCGAATCATGTCTCCTTTGAGCGGTCACAAAAGTGAGATATAATTAAATAATAAGGGCATAGATAAATAATTGTTCCCTAATGCTGCCGGTGTTTCCTGCCTCCACTGTCCCGCAAACTGGTGGGCAGCCCCAGGTACGGGCGGTTCGAAGAACTCCCCATATGCAGTAAAATCCAGGGGACTGGAGAATCAGGGTGTACGGGTTTTTGCGGACAGCGCCTATCGTTCAACGGAAGCGGAGCAAATGCTATGTCAAAAAGGTTACCGCAGCCGAATCCACGAGAAGGCGCAGCGCAACCGCCCCTTGACCAAGGCCCCGGAGTTGGCCAACACGCAAAGTCGGCATGATGAATCTGGTCTATAACATGCGGCGATTTACCTGCTTGATGCAGCAATCGGTGGCCAGGTAGGGATCAATCCGTCCATCCGAATAAATACCGGCCATCGGCACACCATGAATGCTTACTGATGAGGTAATGTCCGGCCTTCCTGTCGGTGATTTTTAGATTGAGTCAAAAAATTGCATCTTTTCTAAAATTAAATATAGGAGCATTAACATGTCAAAATCTATCGCGTTCGCATTTGGCTTGCTATCCGGACTTTCCGGGTTAGCATACGCAGATGGTTTCTCCATTCCACCACCACTCAAATTTAATGCCGGCCCCCTAGGAGAACTTGACGTCCAGGGTGTTGCCTCTGCTATGGGCTTTGCACAGACCAACCCTGCTGGCACAGGCCTCAACGGTAAAAACTTTGGTGCCGGGATAACCAACGGTTTGATATCCATCAGTAAGCCTACCGGCCTTATACAGTTTTATCTGACTGCCGGTGCCTACAATTTTCCGAACCTTGGGCAACCCTTCCATTCCGCAAGCACTGCCTTGCAAGACTTTACTGCACTCCCGTCTGCCTATCTGACTATTGCGCCATTGAGTAATTTTTCTGTTAGCATCGGACAGCTTCCCACACTGATTGGCTATACTGGAGTACTTGATTATAACCGCATGAATATAGAGGGAGGATTTCCGTGGACTATTCAACCGTCGTTTAGTCGCGGCATCCAGATCAACTATTCCTATGGGCCGGTATCTGCATCGGTTTCTTGGAATGACGGATATTTTTCCAATCGTTATAACGTAATATCAGGCTTGCTGACCTATACGATCAACCCGGAGAACTCAGTTTCCCTCTACGCAGATGGAAATACAGGGCATACCGGCACGATCAATGATCTGAGCACGTTACGCTTCTCCAAAAATGGTTATGTAGATAGCTCACTGGTATATGACAATAGTAATATTTATGGTCTTTACTACACCTACAGTGGTTCGCATTTTACCATAACTCCGGAATTACAGTACATGTACACTCCGATCAATCGGGCTTTTGGTACGACTCAAAGTTCCAACGATATCAGCGCGATGATCCACGCAGACTACTATCTCACCAAGAACTGGTCTATCGCAGCCGGTGTCGACTATGAACACGCAAATTCAACCGGTGAGGCTACGGCGGCGACGGGCGGCTATTTTGGTTACGGTGCAGGATCCAGCGCTTTCGGAGTGATGATCACACCAACTTATGTAGATAACGAGTATTTTATACGGGATGAACTCTCTTATGTTCACCTCACCAACTATTCCTCTGGTTTCGGCGCTGGTAATAGGCCTGATCAGTTCAGAGATATTCTAGAAACCGGGATTTGGTTCTGATCGAAGACCAAGCGCGCTATTTGAATTCGCCGACCCCAAAAAACCAAACGGCGTCCTTTTCAATGATCATGCGATCAGTCGCTCCCCCTCTTGGCTCAAGCGCTATCATGTGCAGTGATGGATAGTTTAACTACCTCGGGTAAGTTATCTTACAGCTGATACGGATACGGTTACATGCGGCAAATTGTCGCACCCTCATCGCTTTGCAATGCCTCGTTACGGCGAGGGGCCGCTGCATTGTCAGGACATCTGTACCATTTTGTCTAAGGATCCTAACGGATCAGAACAGGAAACCCATCCCTGCCCCGAAGTAATGGGTAAACCCACCCAGGTTTCCGCTCAGGCGCACACCTTCTTCGAGGTCCACCTCACAGTAGGGGGTCAGCAGATACTGCACACCGCCGTCCGCATCAAAACCGGACCCCAGGCCCGGTCCGGTGCGGCTTTGTCCATAGACCTCGCCGTAGAACTGCAGATTCCACAAAGGCAACCAGGTGAAGGTGATATCCGGATTAACGCTGGTGAAGCGACCACCTCCTGCGAGTGCGGGATTGGTCTGAGATGTGATGCCCAATTGCAAGGATATCCCGGTGTCGTTACTTGGGGCATAGTCAACGATACCGTTAAAAGCTACCCCTGTCCCTCGGCTGCCAAACGTCGGGCTTCCGGAGGGCAGGGTAAACAAGCTTTCCACGGCCCCGAGCCAGTGTTTGGTATAGCCCAATTCGTGCTTGATACCGATCGTAGTGGCCGAGAACCCCTGGAGATGTGGGCTGCCTGGAACCTGCTGGAGATTGTCGTTGGGCGGCAGCAGGACGAGTTCGTTATGGCCCGGCAGGCCAAAGCGCAATTCCGCCTCGGGAAAATTATCGGCAGTGCCGCCTCCGGTTCCCGCAAGGTTGGCATGTTGGTAACCCGCCTCCAGTACGGCTTGGCCATATTGCACCACGCAGGCACTGTCAGACACCGTGGGCCGATCTAGCAGGGCGAACAATGCGGACGGCCCGGTGCAGGGATTTTGGATGGTATCAGCTGCACGTACGGCTTGAATGCTCATGATCAGCGTTGCCAGCAAGGCGGTAACAGGAAAAATTTTTAGTTCATTCATGTTGCTGACATATTCCTCAAGAAGTACTTTCAACATACTGGTTATGCTGTAATTACCACCTGTCACCAATTGATGGATGGCGCCGTTTCAAAGTGTTTGAAATGACGGTCTCTAATGGTGTCAAGAATGAGTGTTTTTGGCTCCTTTCGCAACGGTGATTTTGGGAGATCCCGGGAGCAGTTGGGGCGTGCGGTAACATCTCACCATTTGAGATGTTTACAATTTACCAAATCCTGGTGTGGAGTTGACTGGATCCCCAGCAGCTTTTGCCTGACTACGGCGAACTTGCCGTTCTGTAGTAGTTCGCAGGCAGTCCGTGCCCATCCAGTGTGTTTCCACCCGACCGTCCCTTCCCCACGAAAGCGGGGTCCGTTACACCAGGCCATCCAGCCGGCAGATGCCGCATTCCTGCCCGCCATGAAGGTCTGATAGCACCCGCGGCCGGATTAATAAGTGTTTATTGCCTGTATTCGTTTACCGATCTCGGCAACCTCCTGGGCATCCTTGACGACTTCCTCCCAGTGACCATCCTTGATCTGTACAATCATGGTGTACGTTAAATATTCTGCTTTATCTTTCAGTATCTTTGTCTCATACCTTGGATTAGTCGGCGCATGATCTTCGCGTGCATAGGCAGATAACGGCGCGCTCATAAGGATCGTCATCATAAAACCCCGCAAGGCAGCACGGCGAAGTCTGCTCGCCATGGTCCGTATTTCTTTGCCTATCTCCTGGTGGGATACTTCCAGTGTCATGGTGAATCCTCCTGCATTGATTTGGATGAATCTAGTAGCGATTCAGTGGATGGTATAACTCGATAATATCCCCGTGGTGTTCTCGGAGGGGAAGTTGGCCGGATTACAGAGTCACGCCGTGTTTTCATTGTCTGACCGGCGTGACCCTGGTGATGACGTAACCCCCAGCGGTCTCTTTTGCGAAATTGAAATTCACCATTTCTCCGGCCTTGTAGCTGTTGAGCATAACCGCGTTCTGGAGCAGGAAATTCATTGGCATGCTGGGCCAGCCAAGGGCCTTGACGGGACCCATGGCGACGATGACCGTGTTCGCATCGGGATTCATGCCGTTGATTTTGCCCTGCCCCATGAAGGTCTGGGCCTGGATTATTTGGCCCGACACGGTGCGCATGTTGTCCAAGCCCGGCATATCGCCCGTGGCCGCATGTACCGGAAGCGTGGCCGCCGCCAAACACGCCAGGATGAGGGTGAGATAAAAACGTTTCATGTTCGTCTCCTCGCTGTTGTTGAACTGTTCGTTTATCAAAGTTTAAACACTTGCTTATGGCCACAATTTACAGTTGGCCTTTTTCCCATCAACGGCGAAATTGCGCGTCCGTTCTGCTCGCCTATCCATCACTGTCCCAATCGGCGCGAAGGGCTTGCCCTCCTCGCCACCCAGGGCGAAGACCGGCAGAAAGGAAACGGCGATGATGATCAGCGAGAAAAACAGCGCCGGACCAACCTCTGCCGCCGCCCAGGGATCGACGCCAGGGGTTTGTTCCAGGTGCTTATGCATGTTTTCGATCATGACCACGGGGGCATCCATCATCACGCCTATGGCGATACCGCGCTCAGTTCGGCACGTCCTACTGCGTAGGCCGCGAGTGTTGCGGAAAAGGCGTTTCGTGCGGTGGATCGTTTTCCCAGAACTTCTTTGCACATCGCTCATATAGTCTCCACATGCGGCCCGAGTTAGGGCCGAAGACGCGAATTTCCTGTCCGGCGCGACTATGTGCGCGGGACTACGGATTCAGGCGGGAGGCTAAATGAGAAAACGAACTGCGGAGAGTGGGGGAATACCCGCGTGGACCGCAACGTGGAGAAAGTGGGGAGCGGGCTTAGGAGAAGGGAGGGTACGCCTGGACGCGACGGAAACGGCGAAGGCCGACATGGCGGGGGTGATGTTGTCGGCACTCTCCGCCACCAGCGTCATCATATCGTGGTGGCAGCAAGCAGTCAGGCAGGTGCCTTGCTGCTGGGCCGGAGCGCCAAGAGTCTGCTCGCAGCGCGGCATTTGTTTGCCGTGTGCGGTTACCCCAGTCATCGACAGGGCGCACGGTGCCGGAGCCGCGTCTACAGGTGCCAATATCCAAGGCAGCAGTAGAAGCAAGACCATAAAGGCTATCCGGCGAACGAACAGGCGAAAATTGCGCACAATACCTCAATTTCGAAACGATAATTTTATTGTCATAACGCAACGATCGTCCAATGTCAATCCTGCTGCGACTGATCGCCGCGCATCCCGCCCTTTCTGGCGCGCCCCTTATTCACGGCTTTTTCTACCCATTGGGTAGCCTGAAAGAAAATGGAATAAGTGGACACCGCCTACTACACTGAAGTGGTATTGAATGGATTCGTGCTCAACGCGCACTAAGGTCGTGAATCGGCAACCGGCGTTGTAGTCTCTTGCGGCGGTAAAATAGAGAGGACTCCATGGACCACGCGCGACATCAGGAACATGGGATGGGTACCGCTCATCCCGGTGCGCACGGCGGTCACAACCATGCCGCCATGATCGCCGATTTTCGGCGACGGTTTTGGGTATCGCTGGCCCTGACGATCCCTATTCTTCTTTTGTCGCCGCTTATCCAGCATCTGCTGAGGCTGGAGGCTGCACTTGCCTTTACTGGGTCGTCCTATGTGCTTTTCGCGCTATCGAGCGCGGTGTATTTCTACGGCGGTTGGCCCTTCCTGAAGGGGTTGTTTGCCGAGCTCAAAACCCGCAAGCCCGCCATGATGACGCTGATCGCCCTGGCCATCAGTGTGGCCTATTTTTACTCGAGTGCCGTCGTGTTCGGGGTACAGGGTGAAGTGTTCTTCTGGGAACTCGCTACGCTGATCGATGTGATGCTGCTCGGCCACTGGATCGAGATGAAATCGGTCATGGGGGCTTCCGGCGCGCTGGAAAAATTGGTGCAAATGATGCCTTCCGAGGCTCATCTCGTGGCCCCGGAGGGTATGAAAGACGTGCCGGTCGCCAACCTGCAGCGCGGTGACCGGGTGCTGGTGAAGCCCGGCGAAAAAATCCCTACGGACGGGCGTGTCATCGAGGGACGGACCACCGTCAACCAGGCCATGCTCACCGGCGAAAGCCAGCCCGTGGAGAAGGGCGGCGGCGACGAAGTGATCGGCGGTTCGGTCAACGGGGAGTCGAGTATCACCGTCGAGGTCCATAAGACCGGCAGCGAAACCTATCTTTCACAGGTCATCGAGATGGTGCGCCGGGCGCAGGAGTCCCGCTCCCGGACCCAGGACCTGGCCGACCGCGCGGCCCTGGTGCTGACCCTTACCGCGTTGAGCGTCGGGGGGCTTACCCTTGCCATTTGGCTGGTCCTTGGCCAGCACTTCGAGTTTGCCCTGGCCCGCATGGTGACGGTGATGGTGATTGCCTGTCCCCATGCCCTGGGCCTGGCGATTCCGCTGGTCGTCGCCGTGTCCACCGCCCTGGCGGCGCAGCATGGTCTGCTTATCCGGGACCGATCTGCTTTTGAGCGGGCGCGCCAACTGCAGGCGGTGGTGTTCGACAAGACCGGGACCTTGACGGAGGGACGGTTTGGCGTCACGGATGTGGTTGTGCTGGGCGGATACGCCGAAGATGAGGTCGTACGGCTTGCCGCTGCCCTTGAAAGCCAGTCGGAACACCCCATCGCCGCCGGCATCGTGGCATATGCCAAAGCGAAGGACATCGGCTTCGAGCCTCCCAAGGAATTCAAGGCCATCCCCGGCAAGGGCGCACAAGCCCTTGTAAATGGGCGCAATGTGAAGGTCGTAAGCCCCGGCTATCTCGAGGAGCATGGCCTTGATGTCAGCGATGAGCGGATCGCGGCCTTGGCATCCCAGGGCAAAACCGTCGTATACCTGCTCATCGATGAGAAACCGGCGGGGGCGGTCGCGCTGGCCGACATCATTCGAGCGGAGTCGCGGGAAGCGCTCGCGCGGCTGAAGGGGATGGGCGTGCAGGTGATGATGTTGACCGGCGACTCCGCAGCGGTGGCCCGTTGGGTGGCCCAGGAAATGGGGCTGGACGACTATTTCGCCGAAGTGCTCCCTGGACAAAAGGCGGAGAAGATCAAGGCGGTGCAGGCGCGGGGATTGCGCGTGGCCATGGTTGGCGACGGTGTCAACGATGCGCCTGCTCTGGTGGAGGCGGATGTCGGGATCGCTATCGGGGCGGGCACGGATGTCGCCATCGAGTCGGCGGACATCGTGCTGGTTCGCTCCGATCCCCGGGATGTGGCGGCTATCCTGGAACTTTCCCGGGCGACCTATCGCAAGATGATCCAGAACCTGTGGTGGGGTGCCGGCTACAATATCGTGGCGATCCCCCTTGCTGCCGGAGTGGCTTACAGTATTGGCCTGGTGCTTTCCCCGGCGGTGGGGGCGGCCCTGATGTCCGTTTCCACGGTGATCGTCGCCATCAACGCCAAGCTCCTCCAGAGGGTTCGGCTCACCGCCTAGCGCATGGATCGGCAAGCGGCAAGATATCGCTGTTCAGAACTTCCACGAACGCAGGATCGCTGTCATCCATCACAGGCCGAGGCCGCTGGCCACTGGAGTAGCCGATGTGCTTACTAGCTAATGGTCATGAGCTATGACCGAATCTAATGTAAGGGCGGATTACGGCTGACTTGGGCAAGGTGGCGCACTGTTGCTACAAAGGATTTGCCGACCAATGAGCGATGAGGTGTGCGTAGTGAAAGTACCATTTGAGCATGGTCATGATTCCCCTGTGGCGCCCAATCTGCTGGACCAGCAATTTATCGCCCAAAGACCTGATGTGGTCTGGCATGTGGACATCACCTACATAGCCACGGCGGAAGGTTGGCTCATCTCGCGGGCGTCAACGACCAATGTACCTGCAGTCTTTCACACGGCTGGCCGCTTGAAACGGGACTGTCCACTATTGTCAGGCTACCCCACAGGCAAATCTGAATGCGTGACCACCAGATGAATCCTCAATTTTCTATCAGGAGGCATGTTCCATGTCAGCACATCTTCCTTCCCAAGTGATGACGCTCACCACTTCCGATGGCCTAAAACTTGAGGCAGATGTTTATCCCACACACCGCCCTTGGTGCATACTGGCTCATGGTAAGGCCTATGATAAAAGTGCTTGGAACCATCTGGCAGCAGACATGCAACAATGGGGATGGACTGTGTTGACCCCGAATTTTAGAGGTTATGGGCACTCTGAACAGGGAAACGGCTCGCGCTATGACCAAGATATCCTGGCGAGTATTGCTTTTGCGCGATCGAAGCATGCCGAGCCGTTGGTTCTTTTAGGCGCTTCTATGGGGGGAATAGCCATCCTTGCGGCACTCGCTGGGAATGATGTCATCGTGGATGGGGTCGTATTACTATCCCCTGCTGGAGGAATCGAATACCTACCGCACCTGTCCGGTAAAGCATCGCGCGGGCTGTTGTTGTTTAGCGAAAACGAAGCCTATGTTGCCCCGGCGCGAGAAATTGCGGCGCATCCACCTTTCCCAATCTACGTCAGGATGTGGTCTGGCGATTTGCATGCGCACAAACTCTTGGATAGCCCACAGTCAGGATCAGAGGTGCGAGCTGTTATCCGGGATTTTCTGGCGCATCACTTATAGCGACAATCCAGCAAGTCGGGAGAAACGGTTAAAATTGGTGGTATCAGGTTCAGGTGTTTGTGGATTGGCTGATTTCTACTGCCAGGACCTTCTGACGTAACGGGTATATCGTCATTGACGACAAATCATAAGGTTAAACAGAGGATTTGCCTTCCATACATAAAACTGCCAAGTATTATGAATATTTTAGTTTAACACTACGTATTAGTTGCTTTGGGGGGTTGACAATGCATGTAAGCGTTAAAACGGCAACTTTCAAACTGTTACGTCAGCTTGGGATGACCTGGATTGTGGGTAATCCTGGTTCCACCGAAGAAACCTTTCTGCAAGATCTACCAGAAGATTTTACTTATATACAAGCCTTGCACGAGGGCAGCGTCGTCGCCATCGCCGACGGGCTTGCCCAAGGCTTGCGTCAAGCGGTATTAGTCAATGTGCATACGGGCGTTGGCCTGGGCAACGCCATGGGCGCAATCCTCACGGCATATCAGAATAAAACGCCGTTGATTATTACCAGCGGTCAGCAAACGCGGGATATGTTGTTGTTTGAACCTCTTCTGACTAATGTGAATGCGGTAACCATGCCCCTTCCCTGGGTAAAATGGAGTTACGAGCCCGTCCGTCCTGAGGATGTGCCGGGCGCATTCATGCGTGCCTACGCCATGGCCGTTCAGCCTCCAGCGGGCCCTGTCCATTTGTCTTTGCCCATGGATGACTGGGATAAAATGATTACTGACCGTAATTACTTGAGGACGGTATCGCATCGGGTGGCACCAGATCCAGTGCGTCTGGCCGACTTTGCCCGACGCATTGACCAGAGTACAAATCCCGTACTGATATATGGTGCCGATATTGCTCGCTCTGATGCCTGGGATGCGGGTGTGCACTTGGCGGAACAGTTGCAGGCTCCGGTCTGGTCCACGCCTTTTAACGAAAGAGCGATATTCCCTTGCAGTAATAGCTTGTATGCGGGGATTTTGCCCGCAGCCATTGCACCTTTGGCGGACTGCCTGCGGGGCCATGACCTGGCCATTGTGGTTGGTGCACCGGTATTCCGTTATTACCCTTATGTCGCAGGCCACTATCTGCCAGAAGGCACATCGCTCCTGCAGATAACGGATGATTCTGACGCGGCTGCCAAAGCACCTGTCGGGGATAGCCTGATAAGCGATAGCTTGCTATTTTTAGAACAAATAGTGCCTATGATTGCTCCTCGCAGTCACCACGCGAGGCCTCCTCACCATGATCCGCGGGTAAAATGGTCTGCATCTACAGCATTTCTTTCTTCTGAAGCGGTCTTTGATATCCTGAAACCGCTCTGTCCTGATGAATTTATCCTGCTTGAAGAGTCTCCTTCCAACGCGCCAGCGCTTCGGCAGATTTTCGCCATTGATCAACCGGATAGCTTTTATACCTTTGCTTCTGGGCAATTGGGCTGGAACATGCCCGCAGCTATAGGTCTAGCACTGCACGAACAGATCAGTGGACGGCATCGACCAGTGATTGTTTTTGTCGGTGATGGGGCTTTTAACTATGCGCCGCAGTGCATTTACACCGGGGTACGTCACCATACACATGTTATATTCGTGGTATTGCAAAATCACGAATATGCCATTCTTAAAGAGTTTGCTATTGAAGAGAAGTTGAAAAACATCCCGGGCCTGGAACTGCCGGGAATCGCCATTGCGGATATTGGATCGGCCTATGGCGCGCACGCCACTGTCGCTATCACTGCGATACAATTAGAGGCTGCCTTCAGGGAGGCGATGGGCTACCAGGGTGTCAGTGTGCTGCAGGTACCGATCAGTTCTGATTTGCATCCGCTGATTGATTAGAGTCAGGTAAATGAATGGAATGGTTGGGCATAGAGGGGGATTAATGTTAGCTTGGATAACTCTTTATGATTGCATTGACTTTTAGTCAGGATATCGATTGCATTCTGGCTGGTGTAATCGTGGGATTTTCCTTGGGATTGATTGGCGGCGGTGGCTCCATTCTTGCTGTTCCATTGTTGCTCTACTGGGTCGGTGTACACGATCCTCATCTAGTTATCGGCACGACGGCGCTAGCTGTGGGTATCAATGCTTTCATAAATCTGATTCCGCATGCGCGTGCCGGTAATGTACGCTGGGCAGTCGCCATACGTTTTACTATTGCTGGTATTATTGGAGCTTTTGCCGGTGCTGAGTTGGGGAAAGCGATCAATGGAAAATATCTACTCATCCTCTTTGCACTGCTCATGCTTTGGATTGCTGTAAGTATGTACCGGACACGAGAAAAACAGCCAGTGGTTCATAAAAATATACCCAAACACCATGCTTGGGTATATTTTTATGGCGGTGGCACCGGTGTTTTATCAGGTTTTTTTGGCATTGGTGGTGGTTTCCTCATTGTTCCTGCACTGATGCGTTCTGCGCGGTTGCCTATTTTGAATGCCGTCGCTTCCTCATTATTAGCCGTGGGAGCCCTAGGCACAGCCACTGCCATCAGCTATTCCCTGGAGGGCCTTGTAGACTGGCGTATTGCTGCGGAATACATAGCTGGTGGAATCCTGGGGGGATGGTTGGGGGCACTTAGTGCCGATAAACTGGGACAGCGCAAAGCGGCGTTGAATGATATCTTTATCGGTGCCATAGTTTTGGTCGCCATTTATATGTTATACAGAGAAATGGGCTATTTCATATAAACTTATATGCCTTACAGGGCCGTACGATCTGGATCGTGCACACTGGTTGGATAGGCAGCAAGTTATGTTTTGCATTGGCATCATGAAAATCAATCAGGCTCCTCGGTATTTCAAGTGGGTAACTGGAAGTCCAGCTTGCCCAGGATGAGATAGGCCATGTTGATGAAGTTTTTTCGGGTCCGGTATCCCCGTGCCTTGGATTTGGCGGACTGCAGGAGACTGTGAAACCTTCGAAGATGCCGTTGCTGATGTGCCTTTCAAACCCAGGCCAAACTGACGGAGCGACTGTTCACGGACGTCCATGCTTTGCTGCGGGAAGCCGGCTACGCCGCCCGGGCTGGGCAAATCATCGACGCGAGTTTTGTGACGGTTTCCCGGCAACCCATGCGTCGAAAGGAGCGGGAGTGCGTCAATCAGGGTGAAGTGCCTACCGCGTGGCAGGACCAGCCGGCTCAGCGTCGCCGGAAAGACATGAGCGCACGCTGGGTCAAAAAGAACGGCCAGAGCCATTTCGGTTACAGGAATCACATTAAAAATTTGCTAAACTGAAAGAGTGACGGGGGAGAATCTATCCACCGCAAACGACGAAAAAGTTTATTACTCGAAGTGCCCGGATTGTAATCTGGGCCAATCCAAGGAGTATCATTCATGACCCATTCAACGGATTACGTGCCCCCAAAGGTTTGGGCCTGGAACAAGGCCGAAACAGGGAATGCAGTCACTCTTCTCAATCGTCCTGTTTCAGGACCAACCCACGATAAAGAACTCCCCGTCGGGCGTCACCCACTCCAACTTTACTCTCTCGCGACGCCAAATGGCCAAAAAGTGACTATTCTTCTGGAAGAATTGTTGGCGCAGGGCCATGTCGGTGCAGAATACGATGCGTGGCTCATCAATATCCGTGACGGGGACCAATTTGGAAGTGGCTTTGTAGCGGTGAACCCGAATTCCAAGATACCAGCTCTGATGGACCACAGCGGTTCACAGCCTATTCGGGTTTTTGAGTCTGGTGCGATCTTGCTGTACCTGGCCCAGAAATTTGCGGCGTTCCTGCCTACCGATCCAGGTACGCGCGCCGAATGCCTATCATGGCTATTCTGGCAGATGGGGAGCGCACCCTACCTGGGCGGCGGGTTTGGTCATTTCTACGCCTATGCTCCCACGAAGATTGAATATGCAATCAATCGCTTTGCTATGGAAGCAAAGCGGCAGCTTGACGTGCTCGATAAGCGGCTCTCAGAAAATGAATACATAGTAGGCAGAGAATATACAATTGCTGACATGGCTATCTGGCCCTGGTATGGTGGTTTGGTCAAAGGCTGGCTTTACGATGCTGCGGAGTTTCTTTCGGTAGAGGATTACCCGAACGTTCAGCGCTGGGCAGAAAACATTTACGCCCGCCCTGAGGTGCAGCGCGGGATCAAAGTCAACCGTATCGTTGGTGAACTTTCCAGTCAGTTGCATGAACGGCATGATGCGAGTGACTTTCATCTGCGCACGCAAAACAAGCTCGTAAATGCCAACCCGTAATCGAAAATAACGACATACATTAACCATTATTCCCTAATGTTCCCAGCGTTTCCTGCCTCCACTGTCCCGCAAACTGGTGGGCAGCCAGGCTTATTGATGGTGCCGTTTGTGAGTGTGCGTCCAACCTTTTATCACCACCAATCCCGCCCGTCATCTGCCATACGTTAGAGGCCACGCCAAATCTGCTTCATACCTCCGCGATAATATGGAGCAGCGCCATGCCAGTAGAGAACCTATCAGCCATTGTCTTTTCCAAGGCCCCACCGCCGCCGAAAGGAAAAACATCACCACGCAGAAAACCAAAAGAAATCGACCAATACGGCTTGTTGGGTCAGGAAGAGTATGGGGTTCTGCGGGAAATCGAGGGCGATCAGAAAATCCTTCATCACCATCGCGTGCAAGAGATACAGTCTTGCGCAAAAAAGCGAACCGCTCAAAAGGCTAAGGCCGCTGCGCCATGGCATCAGTCCGGCCAACCGGCTTTTTAGGTTGGCCCCATTCTCCGGGAGACTGAGGGGTACGGGGAAAAGCAGTGGCAACAGGTGATGGCAACAGCATTTTGTCCCTTTGCGCCCGGAAGGTCAGCCAATCGATACTTGAATGCATCCATTGCCGGGTCGATGGCGTGCGGCCTATGCTGAAACCTATGTCGAAAGGGAGGTGTTACCATGCATACGGAACGCCATGTACGTTTTTTTCGGAATGGCCGCAATCAAGCGGTTCGCATTCCCCGTGAGTTCGAGATGGACGCGCAAGAGGCCATCATGCGGCGTGAGGATGATCGCTTGATTATCGAGCCCGTAAAACGCAAAGGGCTTCTGGCCACTCTGGCGAGTCTTTCTGCCTTGGATGAGGAGTTCCCGGATACGGATCGCGATCTTCTCCCGCTGGATGACATCGAATGGTGAGTGGGAGCCGTCGCTACCTGCTGGACACCAACATTCTGTCGGATTTGATCAGGCATCCACAGGGTATAGTGGCAAAAGATTACCGTTGTCGGCGAGGCGGCCGTATGCACCTCCATTGTGGTGGTTTGTGAATTACGGTATGGCGCAGCAAAGAAAAATTCTCCCCGACTCACAGAACAGGTGAACGCCGTTATCGCGGCCATGGATGTGCTCCCCTATGACACGCCGGTCGATCAGGCTTATGCGGAAATCCGTCAACACCTTGCCGCCTACGGCCAGCCCATTGGTCCGAATGACTTGCTTATTGCCTCCCATGCACTGGCAGTCAAGGCCATATTGGTGAGCGCCAATGTGGGCGAGTTTTCCCGAGTGCCCGGGCTCATAGTGCACAATTGGCTGCAGTGATCAAAAAGCCTCTACAACAAGGCCTTCATCTTGAAAACCTACTGTTCGTCGGGCTGGCAATTCATATATAACCTGGCAACCTTATGGTAGGTAGTTCTAATGGGCGATTAGCAGCGTAACCGGTCATCCAGAAATTTGTGGTAAATGCGCCTCATGAACTCTGCTAGGCTCAAAGGTGACCATGCGAGTAATCCCGATCTCTATGCTGCTGAGCTGCGCCATGATCGCGTAATTGCACTCATGCTGAGTTTTCCAAATCAGATTGTCTTCCGCCATCCTGTGCCTTCCTTGGCATCCATGGAAAGATTATGGGTACCGGAGCAGAAGCAGGAGAGAGTCATCATCTCCTCACCTTACCCACAAATGCTACCGCCCTATGGACGGCTTTCGTCCAGAAATGGGGAAACCAGCCGGGCTGTGGCCCGGTTTGGACCCGCTCCGTTGTCTGGGCTAGAGCCGTGGATTTTGTGGGTAAGGGTATCGCCGTGCCCGATGCTTGACGTTCGCCCTATATGCTCTATATGTACCATCTCAAACACCAATGAAAAGGCGAGGAAGCCACCAGTGACAAATCGAAGAGCCGAGAGGCCAGGTGGAGAGCATGCATGGGTACTTGCAGCCGCTCTCGCCGTTATTGCTTTAGTCTTTGCGTGGATAATGATCCCGGCAATCTTTGCCGGAAACCCGTTCTCTAACGCCTTATTACCCTTATTGAAGATGGCAGGGAGCGTTCTTGCAGCTTTTGCAGGCATCGGTGCACTGAAGCTATATCTGGAGAAAAAGCGATGGCGAGAGCGTCAGAATGATCCTGTCCCTTTGAAAAATCGCAGCTACCAGCCACAGCGCGCGCCCTACGCAAGCCGCGTCAAGCCAGATACAACCTACTCCCAGCAGAAAGGTCATACAGTGCCCCAGCCCAATTCAAGCAGAGCGGAATGGAGTCTTGAGCTGCTGCGATCACTTGAGTGGAAGCGATTCGAGGATTTGTGCGACGAATATTCCAAGACAAAAGGTATGCGCACCCAGACCACCAGGCTTGGCGCTGATGGCGGAATAGATATCCGGATTTACCGTGAAACTGGGGATCCGATGGGCGTGATCCAGTGCAAGGCATGGAAAAAAGATATTGGCGTGAAGCTGATCCGCGAGCTTGCCGGAGTGATGGCTCATGAGAAGGTGAAAAACGGGGTTTTCATCACGACAAGTAGTTTCACGCCCGATGCCACGGTTTTTGCTGCTGCAAACGGGATTATCCTGCTAGATGGCAAAGAGTTCCTAAATGCGATAAAAACGCTGCCCGTGAGTGATCAGGAACATTTACTGACCTTTGCCACCTCCGGTGACTATACCACCCCGACCTGCGCTAAATGTGGCGTGAAGATGGTGCTGAAAAATGGGTATAGCGAGTTTTGGGGTTGTCCGAACTATCCACGGTGCCGTGAAACCATCAGGATTAGGGGCGGAGGGAGGAAGTAGACGATACACACCAATATGGTACGCAAAATGTGCGTATCAGGCCATCAGAGAGGAAATTATCCGCTAGATCGCCTTACCCACAAACTCCACTACCTTGTGGATGCCCAAGGGTCTGAAATTGGTAGCAGACACGCTACTGGCCAAGCTCTATGATCTGGGGATCACCCCGTCCCGGGGCAGAACGCTGAAATACTGTCCACAGTGGCCGGAGAGCGGCTTTGCTGACATCGACGCTGCACCGTTCTGGGTGCGTGACTTTATCGCCTGGTACAACCATGAGCATCGTCACAGCCGCATTTGCTTCGTCACCCCGGCCCAGCGTCACCGGGGCGACGATCACGCGCTGCTGGCGAAACGTCACGGACTTTATGAGGCGGCCAAGGCGAGAAATCCTGCCCGCTGGTCAGGCGGCACACGCAATTGGACATCCGTCGGTGCGGTAGATCTGAACTCGCAGCGGCAGGATAAAAAGGCGGCTTAAAAAATGGGTGACGCGACAACTACCTTGACAGACGCCGTATCCCTTCTTCCGAATTTTGGCTTGCCAGCCGACGAGGAGGTCTTCGCGGTCGTGGCGAGGTGTGAGCGTTGCCATTTAAAGTGTCCCGCACAGAGGTTCACTGTCCCGCAATTGTCCCTAAAAATCAATATAACGAAAAAGAGTTAGGCTATAATCGCCTAACTCCTTGTTTTATTGGGGTGGCTGACGGGGCTCGAACCCGCGACAACCGGAATCACAATCCGGGACTCTACCGACTGAGCTACAGCCACCATTGACAGAGCGCAGATCATACAATGGCCGACGCCCCGCTGCAAGGTCGGTAAAACGGTTATCAATCCATGAACAGCGAACTGACCGAGTCCTCTTCCGCAATCCGGCGGATGGTTTCGGCCAGCAA